>JAWLEU010000024.1:0-18231 GCA_041685965.1 Desulfosalsimonas sp. | reverse complement strand
CAGGGTTTCCTTCCTGCAAAAATACCGCCGTGGCGGTACAGATAGCTTTTTACGAAAGCGTCAAAATTGATAATCCTGTAAAAAACCTTATCTGAAATATAGAACCCTTAAAGGAAATTTCAACTCATCGCCTGCTGTTTTGAAAATCGAGGATAATGCGGTATACTGTATTTTTCCTGACCCCGTATTTGCGGGCGAGGTCCGCGGCCAGCCTCGAGGGGGAAAGATTTTTTTGGCTGACAGCGGTTTCAATCTCGCTTTGCAGGTCTTCTGTAATCCTGTCTTCACCGCCTTCATCAGCGGATTTTCCTGAGACCAGGAGCGTGACCTCTCCCTTGATTGAGCTGCGCTGTTTTACCTCCCTGATTAACTCTGCAAGGCTGCCTCGGATAAACTCCTCGTGGCTCTTGGTAACCTCTCTTGCAATCATTGCCTGCCTGTCTCCCAGGTGCTGATAAAGAGTGTCCAAAAGCGCTGCCAGCCTCCTGGGGGACTCGTAGAAAATCAGGGTTTCCCCGGCGTCTTCCAGCCGGCTCAGGATCTTTTCACGCCGGCCTTTTTTCCGGGGGAGAAAGCCTGCAAAAAAAAATTTGTCAGAAGGAAGACCGGAAACGGAAAGCGCTGCCACAGGAGCCGACGGTCCGGGGACAGGCACCACACGTATGCCTGCCTGCAGGGCTGCGAGAACCACACGGTAGCCGGGATCGGATACCGACGGGGTGCCTGCGTCCGAGACAAGCGCGGCTGAAGCTCCGTTGCTTAGTTTTTCCGCAAGCTGCTGCGCCCTTTCCTCCTCGTTGTGCTCGTGGCATGAAATCAGGGGAGTGGTTATTCCGTAGGAAGAAAACAGCCTGGCGGTATTGCGTGTGTCCTCTGCTGCAACCAGGTCCGCTGTTTTGAGCACCTCAACAGCTCTGTAGGTGATGTCTCCAGGGTTGCCTATGGGTGTGGCAACAACATAGAGAACGCCCGGCTGGCTTTTTTCGCCGGTGGGATTCATGAAAGATTCTATCCGTATGCCAGGGGAAAGGCGTTGGCGATTATTTCAACCCTGGGACGGATTGAAGCAGATTCCACGCATACTACATCAAATCGCGCTTTTGCATCCATGCTGCGGTTTTCCTTGAGGTAGCCAAGGGCTGTCATGGAGATTTTCTTCTGCTTGTTTCTGTCAACAGCCGCCTTTGAAGAACCGAACCCCGAGGATGACCGGGCCTTTACCTCAACGAATACAATGACCCCCTTATGCCTGGCAATAATGTCTATTTCTCCGAACCGGTTGCAATAATTTCTGGCCAGGATGCTGTAGCCGTTTTTTTTCAGATGCCTCACTGCAAGGGATTCACCAAGACGGCCGAACTGCCTTGAATTGCCGGGCATTATATCGCCCTCCCCGCCCCGGGTCAACTGCCGCCGGTGCTGTAGTGGCTGCGCTTCTGCCCGCGGACACCGTTGAAACTGCGCCTGTGTATCGGACAACAGCCGTGATCATTTATTGCTGCAAAATGCTTCTTCGTGGGATAGCCCTTGTGGCCGGAAAAACCGTATTCCGGGTATTCATCGCAGTATCTCTGCATTATCCGGTCCCGGGTGACCTTTGCGACAATTGAGGCCGCGGCAATGGAGACGCTCCTGGAATCACCCCGGATGATTGTCTGCTGGGATATATCAATGTCTATGGAATGCTTACCGTCAACCAGCAGACAGTCAGGCTGCGGGGCAAGGTTTTTAACCGCAATTGCCATTGAAACAAGCGAGGCCTGAAATATGTTGATCCTGTCGATTTCCACAGGATCAACAATACCTATGCCCACGGACCGGGCACCAGTATAAATCTCACTGTAAAGCCGCTGCCTGGCTTTTGAAGAAAGGCGCTTGGAGTCTGCAACGCCGGTGACTGAAAAATCATCAGGCAGGATAACAGCGGCAGAAACAACAGGGCCCGCCAGCGGCCCGCGGCCTACTTCATCGACCCCTGCTACAACGCTATACCCGCTGCCGCGGGCCCGGCCTTCAAATTCCCTTACCGGATCGTCCATTGTCACCGCCTTTTTGCGCGGCTACTTGCGCCGGAGCTTCATCCGGGCAGCTTTTTCCTTCAGGCCGCGCAGGTAGTAAATCTTGGACCTTCGTACATGGCCTTTTTCTACCACCTCGACCTTATCAATTGCCGGGGAGTGCATGGGAAAGATCCTCTCGACACCTATGCCGTAGGAAACCTTGCGCACGGTGAAGCTGGCGTTTGTGGTGCCTTTTTTGATGCCTATAACAACGCCCTGAAAAACCTGGATCCTTTCCTTTTCCCCTTCCTTAATCCGCACGTGAACCTTTACGGTATCGCCGGGAGCAAACCCGGTCATATCAAGCCTGAGCTGTTCTTTTTCAATCTGTTTGATGGCGTCCATGAATTACTTCCTCGCAAGTTTTTTATCAGGCCGTACTACTCACGTTAATGCCTGATTTGGATTCCTGTTTTTCAAATACCCTATCCCGTCTGTCCGCCCATGAGCCGATCCAGTATTATTGCGGCTGCAGAACGGACTGAAAGATGATTGTAATCGCTGGCGCCTGCAATCGGTGCAAGCCTGCAGTCTGCGTTTTGCATGAACTCGTCGCTTAACCCCCAGGCTGTACCCAGCGCAAGCAAATACGCATGACTGCCTGCCTCAAGCTCATGGCGTAACTCGGTAAATTCCATCTGGCCGGCAGCCCCTGCTGCGCTTGTTGCAACCACCCGCACCCCGGTTTTTTCCCGGCTACTGATTTCGTCAACCGCTCCTGCAAGATCCTCCCTGATACGTATCAATGAAAGAGCATCGCCGCGGTCAGGGTTATGCCTGGAGCCGGCGCCGTCGACCCAGTGGCCGACTATCTTGCCCGCAAACTCGCGCTGATCTGCAAGAGGGGTTATCACGTAAAAACCTGCCGCTCCGTATGTCCTTGCAGCTCGGGCAATGTCGTGCAGATCTATGCTTGTAACCGCCGCGGCAATATCACTGCCGTCTCTGTTTCTGACAGGGTAATGCAGCAGTGCCAGATAAAGCTTAGTCCGATAAAAGCGATTCAAGGCGGCGGCACCATTTTTTAACTATCTGTTTTTCGCTTTCGGACAACTCAGTGTTTTCCAGCAGATCGGGCCTTTTTAAAACTGTCTGAAGAAGCGCGGATTCATGCCGCCACTGTTCAATGGCCCTGTGATCGCCCGACAAAAGCACCTCCGGAACCTCTTTTTCTTCAAAAACCCTGGGGCGGGTATAGTGTTCGTGCTCCAGCCTGTCACCGGAGAATGAATCGCATTGCGCTGCGTCTTCTGCGCCCAGGGCGCCCGGAATGTGCCGGGTAACTGCATCCATTACAACCATGGCGGCAAGTTCCCCGCCGGTCAAGACGTAATCGCCGATGGAAATCTCATCGTCGATATATTCCCCGCAAACCCGCTCATCTATGCCCTCATACCTGCCGCAGACAAATATGAGGCTGTCTTCCTCCGCATACATCCGTGCAGCCTGCTGGTCAAAGCTCCTTCCCTGCGGGCTCAAAAGCACGGTCCTTGCATCCGGGCATTTTTCACGGGCGGCCTTAATGGCATCAGCCAGTGGTTCGGGTTTCATGACCATGCCGATGCCGCCGCCGTAAGGGCGGTCGTCGGTGACCTTGTGCCTGCCTTCGGCGTAATCCCTTATGTTTACGGGGGTGATCGATATCCTGCCGCTTTCAACCGCACGGCGGATTATGCCGTGGGCCGCAAAAGCGTCAAACATACCGGGAAAGATTGTAACCACGCAGAATTTCATCTTTCCCGAAATTTCCCTAAAGCCCCTCTGGAAGTTTAACCAGGATCTTTCCCGCCTGCGGATCGATGCTCTCAACCACGGGCTCGATTACCGGCACCAGGCGTTCAGCCCCCTTGTTCTTTACAACAAAAACATCGTTTGCGCCGGTTTCAATCATTGCATCCACCCAGCCGATAAAGCCTTCTTTACTATCATAGACTTCCAGCCCGATCAAGTCGCACCAGTACCATGCATCAGGTTCAGGCGCCGGCAGATCACAGCGCTGCATAAAAAGGCTCGAGCCGATCAGCGCCTCTGCCGAGTTGCGGTCATTTACTCCTTCGAGCCCGATGCAGGATGTTTTTTTCATGGGCCTGGCACTGCATATATTGTAATGCGAGGCCTCCTTGCCGGGAGGCTGTATCAGCACCTTCCTGCCTGCGCTCAGGTGGGTCTTTTGATCCACGTAGGAATAGACTCTGACTTCTCCCCTGATTCCGTGGGCGGCCACGATTTTTCCTATCAGGAGAAGCGAGTTGGGATCCATCCCTTCATTCTTCGACGATCTCGAGAACTGTACGTTTTTTTACCTTTGCCGAGGCTGCATTGAGTATGGTCCGCATGGCCCTGGCCGTGCGCCCCTGCTTTCCGATAACTTTTCCCAGGTCTTCCTTGGCCACCTTGAGTTCGAGAACCGCGGTCTGTCCCCCTTCAACCTCGGTCACTGTCACGTCGTCGGGATTGTCCACGAGCGCCTTTGCAATGTACGCGATCAGATCTTTCATTTCCCCCTCTCCTTAGTAAATGGCTGCTGGAATTTTCGGATTCGCGGAAGAGCACATTTATGCCGATTCTACTGAATCATAGAACCCCTTTCCTTTAAGAAGGCTGTTTACAGTGTCTGTAGGAATCGCTCCCTTGTCCATCCAGTGCGCAATCCTGTCAGTCTTAAAAGAGACCTCATGGGGTTCGACCATGGGATTATAGGTGCCCACGGTTTCAATGAACCTGCCGTCTCTGGGATACCGGCCGTCTGCTACAACAATACGGTAAAAGGGCTTCTTTTTCGCGCCATGTCTGGCCAATCTGATTTTAACTGCCATTTGCCTGTCTCTCCTCTAAAACGGCATCATGTTGCGGGGAAGTCCCCGCATGCCGCCCTTGTTGATTTTCTTCATCATCTTGAGTACCTGGGTGTAGTTCTTAAGGAGCTTGTTTACGTCCTGGACGCTTGTTCCGCTCCCCCTTGCAATACGCTTTCTTCTGCTGCCGTTTAAAATACTGTGATTCCTGCGTTCCGCCGGGGTCATGGAATTGATGATCGCTTCTATCCTTGCAAGTTCGCGATCATCAACATCCAGCTTGCTGAGCTGCTTGTTTTTGCCCATTCCGGGAATCATCTTGATAAGATCGTTTACGGATCCCATCTTTCTGACCTGAGACATCTGATCCCGGAAATCCTCGAGGGTAAACTCGTTTTTCCTTATCTTTTTTTCGAGTTCAGCAGCCTTTTTTTCATCAACCGTGCTCTGGGCCTTCTCGATAAAAGAGAGCATATCACCCATGCCAAGAATGCGGGAAGCCATCCGGTCAGGGTGAAATGGCTCAAGAGCATTTGTCTTTTCCCCGACTCCGATGAACTTAACCGGCTTGCCGGTGACCGCCTTGATGGAAAGAGCAGCGCCCCCGCGTGCGTCTCCGTCCATCTTGGACAAAACAACACCGCCCAGGTCCAGGGCCTTGTCAAAGGACTCGGCCATTGTCACAGCGTCCTGACCGGTCATTGCATCGGCCACAAGCAGCACATCAGAAGGGTTTACAGCCTTCTGTACCGCCGCAAGCTCGTCCATCAACTCCTGATCCACGTGCAGCCGGCCCGCGGTGTCTAAAATAAGAGTATCGCAGCCTTCGGACGGAGCCTTTCTGCGGGCCTTTTCCGCGATTTCCACCGGGTCCATGTCCGTGGTCGACGGAAAAACCGGCACTGAAAGCTGCCCTCCCAGTTTCTGCAGCTGGTCGATTGCAGCCGGCCGGTAAACGTCAAGGGGCACCAGGTAAGGCTTTCTGCCTTCTTTGCGAAGATGCACCGCAAGCTTTCCGGCGGTGGTGGTCTTACCTGAACCCTGCAGGCCCACGAGCATGACTGTCCGGGGTTCGGGCCCGGAAAGATTGAGCTCCTCGTTTTTAGAGCCCATCAAAGCGGTCATCTCTTCGTTTACTATCTTGATGACCTGCTGTGCCGGAGTCAGGCTGGAGAGAACCTCCCGGCCTACGGCGCGAGTCTTTATGTCTGCTATGAGCTGCTTGACCACCCTGTAGTGGGCATCCGCTTCAAGCAGAGCCATACGGACCTCCCGCAGACCCTCTTCAATATTTTTCTCAGAGAGTTTGCCGTGGCCCTTGAGCTTTTTAAAAACCGAGTTGAGCTTTTCGCTTAAATTATCAAACATACCGATTCTGCCGCCGCCGGAAAAATTAATCCGTTGAAATTAATATTTGCGTATTTTAATGTCAAGTATAATAATACGTGTTCATCAAATTATA
Organism: Desulfosalsimonas sp.; assembly: GCA_041685965.1. Lineage (GTDB taxonomy): Bacteria > Desulfobacterota > Desulfobacteria > Desulfobacterales > Desulfosalsimonadaceae > Desulfosalsimonas. The sequence goes on along the minus strand of JAWLEU010000024.1, from coordinate 11,914 downwards.
CGCCAAACAAAAACCCTGCTGTATGCATTTGTGCAGATGCCAGAGCATTTGGATACAAAAACACCAAGATTTATTAAACATATTATATATCTAAACCCATGATTATTCAACCCCAAAAAATATCTCCCGGCACAGACATCAGAAACCTGGAGCGCGGGCAGCTGGTGGAATTCTTTGAGTCTTCAGGCATGCGGAGCTTTCGGGCAGACCAGACACTGCGGTGGCTTTATTTCAGGCGTGCGGCAAGTTTTGCGGAAATGACCGACCTGGCAAAAGACGCGCGCAGCCTGCTGGCAGAAAGCTTTACCATAGGCAAGCCCGAGATTTCCGAAATACAGACCTCCGGGGACGGCACGACAAAATTCCTGCTTGCCCTTGAAGACAAAAATTCCGTGGAATCGGTACTGATACCGGAAAAGGATCACTATACCCTGTGTATTTCCACCCAGGTCGGGTGCGCCATGGGTTGTTCTTTCTGTATGACAGGTAAAAACGGCCTGACGCGCAACCTAACCAGGGCCGAAATCATCGGCCAGGTAATTGCAGCCATGGACGAGGCTGAGACCCGTGGCGACATGCGGCTTTCAAACCTTGTGCTCATGGGCATGGGCGAGCCCCTGGCAAACTACAGAAACGTTGTCAGCGCAATGGAGGCCATCACTGACAGCAGCTGGGGACTTAAGTTCTCCACACGGCGCGTAACCCTTTCAACTGCAGGGCTGGCAGACAGGTTAGACGATCTTGCGGCAGACACACGCATCAGGCTTGCCGTATCGCTGAACGCCGCTGACAATGAAACCAGAAGCCGCCTGATGCCGGTGAACAGGACCCATCCCCTGGAGCGGCTCATAGATGCATGCTCAAGATACCCTCTTCAGCCGCGGGACAAGATAACCTTTGAATACATCCTTATAAAAGGGGTCAATGATTCGCTAAAGGACGCGCGCAGACTGGCCAAACTGCTTAAGCCTGTGCGGGCCAAGATCAACCTGATACCTTTTAATTCTCATCCGGACTCTGAATTTTCTCGTCCTGACACGGAAACCATAGAGACCTTCAGGTCTGTTCTCACGGAAAAAAACTATACCGCCATTATCCGCTGGAGCAAGGGCACGGACATATCAGCTGCGTGCGGCCAGTTGAGCGGCGAGTCAAACAGGGCCGCCCCCGTAGCTGAAAAACTGCCTTGAAACTGTTTTCCATGCAACGGGGAATGATAAAATTTCCGCACTGTATAAAGGTTTTTTGTTGACAAGGCCGTATCTTATCTTTATCGTGATATAGCATATTCGCTGTTAATTCGAATATGGTACAAAGTTCGGTCCAGCATTTCGGGGTAAGACAATTCGCGCAAGCGAAGCCTTCCGAAGCAGCACCTGAAAGTTTGTACGGATAAATTATGAAAGGAGGTGGCTAGTTTAATGGAAGGTCGAGTAAAATGGTTTAACGAGAAAAAAGGCTACGGCTTTATCGAAACCCAGGAACACGGCGATGTTTTCGTGCATTATTCAAATATCGACGGCACCGGTTTCCGGACCCTGAATGAACTGGATCGCGTAACCCTGGAAGTACAGGATTCGCCCAAAGGACCCCAGGCGATTAATGTAAAGCGCATATAGCTTATACAAACATTGCTGTCTGAAGAAAAAAGCCGGGACTGGTTGAAGGTCCCGGCTTTTTTAGTGGCCGGACTGCAGCAGACAGAACGCGGGCTTCTTTGATACTCACGGATTGTGAATGAACGTGCAGACAAAAAAACTGCATAAACCGGAAATCAACCGCAAACTTCTACATCTGGCGGCTCTGTGCATCCCGTTTAGCATTGTCTTATTGCCTCATCACCTGGCTGTTGCAGTGCTTTTTTTTCTGGCGTGCGCAATGGCTGCAGGTGAATTCCTGAGAAGAAAATCAGTACTTTTACAGAAGCTTTTTCTTACGGTATTCGGCTCTTTTCTGCGGCCCGAGGAAAAGCAGAAAACAACCGGCGGCACCTATTTCTTCATTTCAGGCGCTGTCTGCGCTACAGTATTTGACGTTGAAATTGCCTACACTGTCATGGCATTTATCATAGTGGGGGACGCGGCAGCTGCAATTGCAGGGATGAAATTCGGGCGCGTGCGCATTTCAAACGGCAAGTCGCTGGAAGGCGCTCTTGCCTCTTTATCAGCATGCATGCTTTTCTGGGCCGTGTTTCCGCAGACCGGTTTTCAAACTGCACTGGCCGCGGCCTTAATGACAAGCTTTCTTGAAACCCTGCCCCTGAAAATAGATGACAACCTGGCAGTCCCGATTATATGCGGGTTTATCCTGCAGACATGGGCCGGATGGTAGCGGAAAGCCCCTGTTGTCAGTCATTTTCTTCGTCTTCCCGGCTGCTGTCTTCCATCTTTTCCCTGAGCAGGCGGCCAAGATAGGTATCAGATCCGCCCGCACCGCCGTCTTGTTCTGCTGAAGCCCCGGATGTCTGCTTTTCAGGTCTGTCTTCTTCCTTCATGCTCAGGCGGATTTTCTTTTCCGAAGGCAGAACTTCCAGCACTGTGGCCTCAACCTGCCGGCCTGGTTCAAAATTTTCAAGCGGATTTTGGTCCTTGGCGCCCGGCAGTTCAGAGACATGCACCAATCCCTGGATTCCTTCTTCTATTTGCACAAACAGGCCGAAATCGGCAATACTTACTATTCTGCCCGAAACCGGGGTGCCCCGGGGGTATTTACTAGGCAGCTCGTCCCAGGGATTCGGGGAAAGCTGTTTTATCCCGAGGTTGACCCGCTGGTTCTGCCGATCTATATCAAGAATCACGGCCTGGACGCTCTGACCTTTCCTGTAATGCTCTGAAGGTTTCACTGTCTGTGTCCAGGACATGTCAGATACGTGAACAAGTCCGTTGATTCCCTCTACAATGCCCACAAATATTCCGAAATCGGTTACTTTCTTGACCTTGCCCTCTATCACTGCTCCCCTGGGGTAGTTCTGTTCCAGGGTATCCCAGGGATTTGGAGTGAGCTGCTTGATCCCGAGGGAAACCTTTCGGCTTTCTGAATCTATTTCAAGCACCTTGACCTGGATCCTGTCTCCGGGGGAATACATTTTTGAAGGATGCTGCCTCACAGGTGTCCATGAAATGTTGCTCACATGCACCAGACCGGTTATACCGTCAAGATCCACAAACAGTCCGTAGTCCGTAATGTTGGTGATGGTGCCCTCTGCAACGTCTCCTACACTCAGGCGGCTGAGAGCCTCTTCCTGCTGCTTTTTTCTTTCCTGCTCTATCAGTGCCCTGCGGGACACAACAACATTTCTGTCCGCCTTGTCATACTGCAGAATCCTGAAATCATGTTCGGTGTCGATCCATTCACCCGGATCCTTTGCAGGCTTTATATCAAGCTGGGATGCGGGAAGAAAGGCCCGGATTCCGATATCCACGAAAAAGCCTCCTTTTACCTGGGCAATTATCCTGCCCTTTACCGAGCCTCCTTCTTCATATATTTCGCCTATCTGCTCCAGCAGCCTTTCTGTGCGAACTTCCTGCCTGGAAAGAAGCGGGAATCCTTCTTCGTCTCTGCCGGAAAAATAGACCTCCACGCTGTCTCCAACACTGAGGTCTGTGTTTCCTTCAATATCGGCGAACTCCTTTAAATCCACCTCGCCTTCATACTTATCTCCGATATCGAGCAGAACACGGTCACGCTCAATGCCAACAACCTGACCTTCCACAATACGACCCGGGGCAGCGGGCTTGAAACTTTCCTCGTACATGGCCATCAGGCTTGCCATGTCAGCGCCGCCTTCCTCATCGTTTTCCTCAGGCACCCCGCCGTCGTCATTTATTTTGTTTTCATCGTCCATATCCGCGATATCCCGATGATTCATTTTCTTTACAGTCATGAACAGCCCCACCTCCATAAAGGGATTTTAAATTAAATGTAAACACGCGCCAGAAAAATGCAATGCAGTCAGCCTTATAAATATCCGGTTTTTACCTGCACCACCCACCATGAAAGCAGCGAGTCTGAGCCATTCCTGGGCTGAATACTTGGGGCTTGAAAAAGGGGTTTCGCAAAAAGTTCAAGATCAAGGCACGCAAATCCCCGGGGATGCAACGTACTTAATCGTACCTTAAATTCTAATGCCGCCGAAGCGATGCAGATAGCTTTTTACGAAGCCCTCAGTAATTAAGAGTCATGAGCAGAGATGAACGGCTCGCAGAATGGGGCTTGATTACTTCAGAGTCCCGGCCTGAATCAAAGCCATCTCCTGCATGTTCGCGGATCATTTTGATGCCCGTGCGCATGTGGTCTATAAACAGCCCGGCAGGCACCATTTCACCGTAAGTCCGGGTAAAAGAGTATATGCATACGTCTTTTTCAGCGATTTCCTTTGCAATGGCTTCTGCCTGCTGCAAAAGATCCGCCGCTTTTCTTGCAACCCTCATGGTGCGAACGGGAAACAGGTCCCACCATGCCACGGCCGCGCAAAAACAGGTGGTCGGCCTGTAGGCCTGAAGCGCAATCGAGTCGTCATGGCTTATCATGTGATTGTTAAAGACCTGCTCCAGCCATTGGAAAGCATCTTCTTCGCGGTTGAAATCCTTCCTTATATGCCCGAATTGCCAGTGAAAATCGCGTATGACCCTGCCTACTAGCTCCGGGCTTCCGTCTACGGGAACATCGGGGGAATCAAAAATCCCCGGCTCGGAATGCAGAAGGACCTGAAGGATCAGCACGGTGTTAAGCAGGTAAACCGAGCGGATTCCGGTGGGCGAAACCGTTATTCCCATTGCAAAAAGTAATTCTGCCTGATCCAGATCCGAGAAAATCGTTTCCCGAAGGCAACCGGATTTACGGTAAGTCTTAATGCCGGTGCCGCAGCTCCGCATGTAACGAAGGCAGACCATGGCCCTGGCGAGATAGAGAACCGCGTATTCGCAGTAAAACTCCTCTGATTCATAGGCGCAGTTGTTACGGATGAATTCCGCCTCCCTTTCAGCCTGCTGAAACAAGCCTGCTGAAATTTCATAAGACGGGGCCTCCACCGCCAGGTTTCGCAGCACAACCATCCGCAGGGTTCTGGCGTTTAAGCGGGCAGGATCGAGACTCAAAACGACCCTGAGTATTTCTGCTGCGTCCCAGAAACGGCGTCTGTAATAAAGGGTCTTGGCTATTTCAAGGCCCAGAAGCGAGTCATGCGGAAACTTCAGAAACGAGGAAACCGCATTTGACAAATCGCCGCCGCCCTCCCCTGTCCCGGATTCGGATGAAACCCACAGTCGGCTTGTCAGGTTTTTCTGTGCCCGGCCATCATTTTTCAGAACAGGGTCTTTTAACAGCTCAGGAATGAAATCAAAGTAAAGAGTGCTCCAGAAACCCTCAACCCACCATATAGTAAGGGTTTCTCCGCTGAAAAGAGTAATTTCGGATGGATGACTGCACAAAAGAAGCCTGATGTCATTGATAAGAACGCACTGCCTGGCATAATCCGTGAGCCTGATCACCGGATCGCCGGCAAGCTTGGTGTTCAGCACCGGAAGCAGGTAGTTGTCCAGCACCGTGAAATCACCGGCTGCAATCCCTATGGACATAAACCTGTTCTGGGTGCAGTAGGCTGAAAGAGACCACCTTATGGCAATCTGATGCGCCAGGGAAACCGCACTTCGCAGACACTGACGATATGCCGCAGGATTGCCCGCCCCTGTCTCCTTGGGAAAATCCACGTACAGTGTCGTGATTCCGTGGGACCGGACCTTGCCCCAGCGGCCGTAGGCAAACCGGCCTATGGCGTGCTCTATGTAGGCCTTGAGGGTCTTTTTCACCCATCCTACGATCTCGTGATCAATCACGTCACCCCTGCTGTATAAGGCCACTCCTATCCTCACGCCCTCCTTGTGCTCGGTATGCCGCCTGCCATGCCTGCACAGGCTCAAAAGGGCCTCGTAATCAAATTGCCCGGCAAGCCGGGGACGCTCGTGGCCTATCCAGAATGCCAGGCTGCGCAGGACGTTTCTTTTATGAGGGGTGTCTGCAGCCTCTTTTTTCAACCTCGAGAGCATGGAGTTGCTCACTGCAGGCAGTTCGATTCCGTAACCGGCGATAAGCGAATTTATCCGCTCGGTCAGGGCGCGCATGGAATGTTTGAATTCAAGCAGCCTATCCTTCTGGGCCAGGAAATCCTCCATGTCCAGATCGCCGGGCACAGTTTCGTCCCTGCGGCTTCTGGAATTAGCACGAATGTACTGCTCCAGGGCACCGGCTTCCGGCCGGTCTATGATCCCGGATGAATATGCGAAATCTAAAAACGAGCAAACAGCCTCCTGGTTTTCCCTTTCCGCCGCAAACTCTGAAAAAGCCTCGGTATTCGGGAACACGGCCAAAACTGCCGACTCCGCTGCATCCCTGTCCTTCATTGTCACCACCCGGAATTTGCAAAAACATGATTTTGTTTCACCATAAAATACAAATTTCAGTGAAACAGATACAAAATTTGACACTTGTTTTAATTTCAAAATAAAATGCGTGAAACAGTCTGCATTGTCAAGGCAAATACCATCAACCCCTCAAGCATAAATTTCCGCAAAGGAGAAAGACCCATGGATCATTACAAGCTCTTTATCAACGGACAATTCGTGGATGCCGCCAGCGGGCAGACATTTGAATCCATTGACCCGGGAACCGGAGCTCCTGTGGCCACCGTGGCAAAAGCCGGAGCCCGGGAGGCCGAAGCAGCAATCCAGGCCGCCAGAAAAGCTTTTGACACCGGAATTTGGAGCGAGCTGACCCCTGCCGCGCGCCTGGAAAAGCTCAATGCATTCGCAGACCAGGTAACACAGCAGGCCCTGAGGCTTGCAATAACCGAGGCCATGGATTCAGGCCACATCATCAGGCTGGCAAAGTACTGGGGGATGCTGGGCTCCCAGATTATCCGCAACTACGGGCATTACGCTGCCTACCATTTTCCGTGGGAAGAAGAAATACCCTATGCAGGAAACGTATTCGCCCCTGGGCGCGACTATACAAGACGCGAGCCAATCGGGGTTTGCGTGGGAATAATTCCCTGGAACTTCCCCCTGAGCATGGCCTTCTGGAAAATAGCCCCTGCCATTGCCATGGGCAACACCGTGGTGCTAAAGCCCGCCACATCCACTCCCCTTGGAGCGCTTATCCTGGCAGAGGCGGCCAAGGCCGCGGGCATCCCGGACGGGGTGGTAAACGTGATTGCCGGCCCGGGCAAAGAACTCGGTGAAACCCTGTGCACCCACCCCTCAGTGGACAAGATCGCCTTTACAGGCAGCACAGCGGTCGGGCGCAGTATCATGGAAATGGCCTCGGGCACTATAAAAAAAGTTACCCTGGAACTAGGGGGCAAGTCCGCCAGCATAGTGCTCGACGACGCAGATCTTGACATGGCTGTGGAGGGTTCAATTTTCGGCACGTTTTTCCATCAGGGCCAGGTCTGCGAATCAGGCACGCGCGTGCTGGTGCCGTCAAAAATATACGACGAATTTCTTGAAAAAATGAAAAACCGTGCGGAAAACCTGCGCATAGGTTACCAGCTCGACCCCTCCTCGCACCAGGGACCCCTTGTAAACGCCCAGCAGCTGGCAACAGTTGAGGACTACGTGGAGATCGGCAAAAAAGAAGGAGCAAGGCTTGTGACAGGAGGCAAGCGCGCCCGTCCCGAGGGGCTTGAGGGCGGATTCTACTATGAGCCCACTGTTTTTGCTGATGTTGAAAACAGCATGCGGATCGCCCGCGAGGAAATATTCGGACCCGTTGTATGCGTGATCAAATACGACACTGAAAAACAGGCAGTGGAGATTGCCAATGATTCGGAATACGGCCTTGCAGGAGGCATTTTCTCCGGCAGCAACGCCAGGGCGGAGCGCATTGCCAGACAAATCAGGACCGGCACCATGTGGATCAACAATTTTCACGCCTTCGGCGATTTCTGCCCGTTCGGCGGATACAAGCAGTCCGGCATCGGGCGCGAACTCGGAGAAGAAGGGCTGAAAGAATACACCGAGCTCAAAAGAGTCCATGTGTCAGCAAGCGCTGATCACAACAGCAATTTCATGATGAAAATGTTTTCCGATGACCAGAATATCCCGTTTGTACAATACATTACACCCACGGTGGTTCTTGCCGGCCGCGGCAGCCTGCCTTCAATCCACAGGGAGGTGGTGCGCCTGGGAGGCAGCAGGGCGCTGGTGCTCACTGACAAAGGAGTAAGGGATGCCGGCCTGACACAACTTGCACAGGATGCCCTGGGTGATTTCTGCGCGGGCGTGTACGACGAAATAGCCCAGGACACGGATCTTTCAACAGTGGATGAAGCCGCGACAATGGCACTTGAAAAGGGCGCGGACATCATTGTCAGCGTAGGCGGCGGAAGCGTCCTTGACACCGCCAAGGCGGTATGCGTAACCCTTAAAAACGGAGGCAGGGCTGACGATCACGTTGCCATCATGCGCCTGACAGAGCCGCAGATTCCCCACATAGCTATTCCAACCACCTCAGGGACCGGCAGCGAGGTCACAAACGTCTCTGTTATCAAAAGCCAGACCGCGGGCAGAAAGGTCTACATTGTTGATCACTACATAACTCCAAACACCGCCATTCTGGACCCTTGCTTTACACTGGGACTGCCTGCAGGACTGACCGCCACCACAGCCATGGACGCCATGACACATGCAGTGGAGGCGCTTACAAGCACCATGTCCAATCCCATCTGCGACGGTCATGCCCTGCAGGCCATACGGCTGATAAGACAGAACCTGCCACTGGTTATTGAAAACGGAAAAAACGAGCAGGCCAGAAGCAACATGCAAATGGCTGCCACGGCCGCAGGCTGGGCATTCGGTATCGCCCAGGTCGGCCTTGCCCATTCAATGGCGCATACGGTCGGCATGTTAAGCAACGTGCCCCACGGCGCAGCCTGCGGAATCGTGCTTCCAGCAGTGATGCGGTTTAACCTGGATTATGCGGCAGACAAACTGGCCCTGGCAGCCCAGGCCCTGGGGGTGAGCATAGGAAAAATGGACTCCGCGGAGGCAGCCCTTGCAGGAGCCGAAGCCCTGGAAAATCTCATGAAGGACTCAGGCCACCCCATGCGCCTTTCAGAGCTGGGAGTCACACAAGAAGCCCTTGCCATGGCGCCGTTTCACGCCATAGCAGACACCGCCACACTTTTTAATGCCCGGCCTGTAACGGATCCAAACGAGATTGCAGAGCTCTACAATCAGGTGTTTTAAAACAAACCACAAAAAAACATCCGCCCCTTTCAACGCGTGGAAGGGGCGGACAAAATCCCGGCTTTATCCGACAAGCTTTTTGCCTGCACCGGGTCCCGGCGACAGGCCGTAGATCGCCTCTATCTTCATGATGATCGCGCCCTTGGATTTCAGGGGTGCTCCCGCCCTATTTCCAAGGTCCTCGATCCACTTGGCTGTTTCCTCAAAGCGCTTGCCAGAGGTCTCAATTGTGATTTCACCCTTTAGCTGATAGCCCTCGCGGCCTTCCCAGAATGACACGGCGATTTTGGGATTTGCCTTCATGTTGGCAATAGTTTTGTTGAAAAACTGGTCGGATATCAGAATGGTTTCATCGTCAATAATTTTCTTCGCCCCCACCGGCACCGCATTCGGAGTGCCGTCAGGGGCTGCAGTGGCAACCACAGCCGTGGGAACGCTTTCGAAAAGCTCCTTCATCCTGCCTGTCATCTGTGCCATAAAAAAGCCTCCTTTGAGAAAATGAGATAGTTGAATCCTGACAAGGCCTGTGCTAATAAAGACAATAAATACCCTTACAAAAAATAAACCTTTCAGCAGCTTATGCAAGTCAAATGACAGGAAAAAGAACTAAAAACGAAAACTTCAGCCACATCGGCGATGTGCTCTCCGGCATTATCCGGCAGGTCCGCAGGGAGTCGGATTCAGAGCTCGCAAGGATAAAAGAGCTTTGGGAACACGGGCTCGACCCGGTCATATCTGAAAACAGCCGGCCGGAGGCTTTAAAAAACGACGTCCTGCTGGTCCGGGTTGCAAGCTCCACTGTTACCCAGCAGCTAAGGTTTCTCACCCAGGACATCATAAAACAGCTCAACCGTGCCCTCGGCGATGACAGAATCGGCAGCATCCACTACAAGGTAGGCCCGGTTTCCCGCCGGGAAGATAAATGACCGATCTTACAAGCGACACTTTCTTTAAAGGCCGCATCTCGATAAAGCAGCCGGCCAGCGGATACAGGTTTTCAATCGATGCTGTTATACTCGGCAACCTGGCTGAAGTAAACGAAGGAGATCGGGTTTTAGACATTGGAACAGGATGCGGCGTGATTCCCATTATCCTGCGCTGCAGGCAACCCGGACTCGGCCATGTTTTCGGAGCCGAGATCCAGCAGGAACTGGCGCAGGCGGCATCACAAAACGCTGCAGACAACCTCATGAACGACCATATAACCATCCTGCACAAGGACATCAGGTCAATCACCCCCAAAGACACGAGCGGCCGGGTTGACGCGGTTGTATGCAACCCCCCGCATTTCGCTGAAAAAACAGGGCGCATTAATCCGGACTCCCAAAGGGCCATGGCCCGGCACGAAATCGCCATGACACTTTCAGACCTTGCCTCAGCCGCTTCCAGGATGCTGCCCGCAGGTGGAAAACTTGCAACGATATACCCGTGCGAGCGGGTCGCAGACCTGATAACAGTCATGCGCAATTACGGCATCGAGCCAAAGAAGCTGCGCATGATCCACCCTTGCCCTGAAACCTCGGCCATGCGGGTGCTTGCACACTGCATAAAGAGCAAACCCACGGGCATGAATATAGACCCGCCGCTCTACATACGCTCGAGTGCCGGGGATTATTCTGCGGAAACAAGCGCCATGTTCAGTCCGTAAAGGAAGTTCAAGGCCCTTGAAGCCGGAAGTTTATAATTGACAACAATTTGCATAAAGTCTAATCTTTAAACCTGATCTGCAGCACCCATGCCCTGCAGGCGGAATCAAATACTGCGGAGAGGTGGCCGAGTGGCTGAAGGCGTCGGTCTCGAAAACCGGTGTCCCGTTTCCCGGGACCGTGGGTTCGAATCCCACCCTCTCCGCCATTTAAACTGCCAAAATCGTTGTAAAAAAACATATCCAAAACAATTCCGGGGAAACCTGGGGTAACCTGCCGTCTTTGCAAAAAATTCTCAAACAGAAAACTTGCCAACAATTTGCCAACAAGGGCGGCAACGCCCGCAAACTCTTGGCATCCACGAATCGACTGGGAAACAAACGCGCAAACCGTGATTCTTAAGCCCATGTGACAAAAAGTGGGCAAAACACCACGCAATATTTTGATTATACAAGGAAACGCCCGGATCGCGCTCAGATTAAGGAAGATTGGATCAAAAAGGTTATTGAAAAACCCGCCAAAATTGAAATACAATCTGATGGACGTATCAGAAAATGGGCCAGAATATCAGAAGTTGGAAAATATTTGAGGGTTATATTGCTTGACGATGGCGAAACAGTGCATAATGCGTTTTTCGATAGGTCTTATATGGAGGAATGAGGCATGAGGGTAAAATATTTTTCAGACACGGATACAGCTCACATAAAATTTACAGACAGGGAAGCCCAAGAGACACAAGAAATAAGCGAAAACATTTATATTTGGGATTTAGGAGGTGTCAATGTGTCAGCGGCGGCGTGAAAATGTATCAAAAATGGCGTTTTAAAAATGCATTGCTAAGTTGAGCAATTTTGGGTTGTCACTATCGGCCGGAACCGGGTGTTTTCCGGTTCCGGCCCGGGTTTGGATGTTATGATTCTATCTGGTCTTTCATGCGATAGCTTTTGCCCTCGATGACGATGGTTTCTGCATGATGCAGAAGCCTGTCAAGGATGGCAGAGGTCAGAGTGGCATCATTGTTAAAAA
>JAWLEU010000023.1:0-18509 GCA_041685965.1 Desulfosalsimonas sp. | reverse complement strand
ATCAAGCTCATCCCGGCCGCACCGGATAAGCCTGTCGCATGCCAGCATTGTCCCCGCCGCCGGCCCGTGTTTTTTTATCGCCTCCTGCGCGTAATTCGAACAGGAGGGATGCATGGAGCAATGCCCGGTACGTACAGCGTTTAAATGATCCAAAGGCCCCCGGTACACCCTGATGGCCATGTCTATCACGCCGGAGTCCGGGTCAACGGGCCGGTTTTCGTGATGTACGGCAGTGCAGCCGGTGGCAGCGATAAGAACCGGGATCAGCAGAATCGCTGTACAAACAGCATTCGCGCATCTGACCATGTTTATTTTTACTCTATAATATAAAACAAAGCAAAAATCGAGCAATTATTTTAACCCTTCAAAAAGGCGTTTTTGCGGTGCCTCAAGAGCATAAGGTCAGCTGCCAGGGAGATGAAAAAACCCGCTGCTGCAGCCAGAATAATACAAGGCCCGGATGACAGGTCAAAGACGTAAGCCGCCCAGAGTCCGGCAACGTTGAATATCATGGAGAAAAACACCGCCAGGGCCATCATGGTCCCGAGCGAGCGTGCGTATTTTTCCGCGATATAAGGCGGGATCGACAGCAGGGCGATAACAAGGATTAGCCCCACAACCCGGATTATAAATACAATGGATACAGCCACCAGTGCCATGAAAAGAAAATAGAGCGGGCCGACGGGCACCCCGCGAAGGCTTGCAAATTCAGGGTCATAGGAAATTGCGATCAGATCCCTGTAATAAACCAGGGTAAGGATCAAAACAGCCGCGCCCAAAGCAGTCATCCACCAGATTTCTGCGGACGGCACCGCAAGGATGCTTCCGAACAGGTAACTCATCAGGTCAACGTTATAGCCCGGGGTAAGATCCGTGAGTATTACGCCCACAGCCATTCCCACCGCCCACAGCACGCCTATGAAGGTGTCTGAGCGGTGGGCCGCCTTCAGAGTTACAGCCGTCATTATAAGGGCTGCGCCCAGGGAAAAAGCCAGGGTGCCGATTATGTAGGGAATGCCCAAAAAAAGGGCAAGCCCGATGCCTCCGTATGCTGAATGCGCGATTCCGCCTGCAAGGAATACAAGCCGGTTTACAACCACGAAGGTGCCTATTACCCCGCAGATCAGGCTTGCAAAAAGACCCGCAACAAGGGCGTTTCTCATGAACTCGAACTGCAGGGCCTCTATCATGACTCGTCCCCGTGGACCTTTAGAACCCTGTGGGGATGGCCGTGGGCGATTAATTCCACCGGGCACTGATATCCCATGTCGATCATGTCACCGGTTACCTCGCCCTGGTCGTGGTAGTATACCTGCTGGTTCACGCAGGCAACAGAGGTGACGTAGGAAGACATTACCATGAGGTCGTGGCTGACCACTATTATTGTCTTGGTGCGGTTTAAGTCCCGCAAAAGGGAGTAAAGCTCGGTCTTGCCCGCAGTGTCCACGCCTGCGGTGGGCTCGTCGAGAATCAGGATATCCGGGTCAGTGGTAAGCGCCCTTGCTATAAAAACCCTTTCGCGCTGTCCTCCTGACAGCTCGTCTATCCTCCTGTCCTCGTATCCCTGCATGCCCATTAAATCAAGGGAATCAAGCGCGGCCTTCCGGTCACTGCCGGTAACGCGCTTCTTTCCCCCGTGCCGCAGCCGTCCCAGTAAAACAACATCCATTACGGAAATGGGAAAAGACCGGTTGATTGCCACATCCTGCGGCACGTAGCCGAACCGGTGCGAAACCCTGGACGGCGGTTTTCCGAAAACCAGGATACTGCCGGCATCAGGCCTGAGCAGCCCTAGGATCAGCTTTACCAGCGTGGATTTGCCGCCTCCGTTAGGGCCGATAACTGCAAGAAACTCCTTTTCCGCAACATTGAAGCTCACGTTTTCCAGCACAGGAACATGGTCGTATGAGAAATAAAGATTCTTTATGGAAATAAGAGGTTCATTCATTAAAGCTCACCTCGAGGCCCTGCTTATGATTTCTGCTACTTCAAGCAGGTTTTCCGCCCAGTTTTCAGCAAGCGGGTCTGCTTTGATGATCTCCCCGTCGATCTCCGCAGCTATCATTTCAGCGGTTCGGGCCGAGATCTGGGGCTGTACCAGGACCACTCTTATATCCTTTTTTTCCGCATGCTCCACAATACGTCCTATTTCTGCGGCTTTCGGAGACTTGCCTTCTGTTTCAACTGCTGTCTGTTTGAGTCCGTACGCATCAGCAAAATACCCCCAGGCCGGGTGAAATACCATGAACTCGTGTTTTTTATCCCCGGCTGGAAAAAGGCCTCGCAGCTTTTCATCGAGTTCAACCGTCTCTGAAATAAAGTCTTTGTAGCGGGAATTATACAAATCAGCATTTTCAGGATCCGCGGCTGTCAAAGCAGTTAAGATATGCCTTGCCTGAACCATTACCATGGGCGGGGAAAGCCAGGTGTGCGGGTCCGAGGTTCCGTGGTCATGGCCGTTATGGCTTTCGCGCTCCACCGGCTGTTTTTCTATCCAGGCATCAGTGTGAACAACCCTGAGGCCGGGGTTTGCGGTCATGATTTTTTCCATCCATGCCTTTTCAAAGGGCACGCCGACGGCAAAGTAGAGTTCGCATTCAGACAGGGCCGCCATCTGGCGGGCAGCCGGTTCATATGTTGCAGGATGCGAGCCTGGCTCGACCATGACTCTTACATCAACGCGATCTCCTGCTATTTGTTCCACGAAATGCTTCTGGGGAGGTATGCTGACAAATATGCTCAGCTTATCCCCGCTGCTTTCAGCCTCTGGAGGCGTCACTGCTGCCGCGGCTGAAAGAAACAGGATTGCAGCCGCGGTAAAACAGGCTTTTTTCATGTTTCGCCTTTCCTGTCAAGCAAAGGAATACTTGCGGATTCCTTCAAGGATTCCGCCCGTACAGGGCTTCTTTGCAAAATAGACCCTTTTTGTTCCCTTTAAGTTCTTAAGTTCAGGGCTGTAGTTGCCCACCACCACTCCTAACTGCTCTCCGCGCAGCATTTCCTCGTCGTTTCCCGAATCCCCGCTCACGAGAAACTGTTTTAAGGGCAGCTCCCACTTGTAGCTCAGATACCTTATCGCCTTGCCTTTAGACGCCCTGTAAGGGATAATGTCCACGTATTTTTCGTGAGAATAGATAAGGGTATAGCGGATTTTCCTGCTGTCAAGCCTGTGATGGATTTTTGCCAGCCTGTCCTTGCCGGGCTCCATGTTGTAGCTGATCTTAAATTTCTTCTGTGCAGACGACTGCTGAAGTTCAAGAAAGCTGAATCCGGAAAGAAGTTCAGTGATTTTATCCCTGTCCCATCCACGGGCGATATGGGTATCCCACCCCTGATCATAGCGAAGATCTTCTCCGTAATAGATCTCAGTGCCCACATCCGAGATCAGCACATCAGGCCTGGGTAAACCGTATTCGTCCAATATTTTTACCGCGGAATCCGCCCTGCGGCCTGTGGCAACCCCGAAGCCGGTTTTTTCACTGTTTTCTTTGAGCCACCGGACAAATTCCTCCATATAAGGGTCTTCATCGCAGATCAGGGTGTTGTCTATGTCTGTTACCAGAAAGCGCTGAACCTTTGAAAGGCGCTTTCCAACCGCCCTGCCGTACTCTGCCGAAGCTATCCCCCCTGCCTTGCTCTGAGAGACAATGGGGGCGATTTCTTTTACATAGGTTTCAGCATGGCTGTCCCATGTATAGTATTTGCGTACGTTTAAAATCCCCTTTTTGGAATAATCCTGCCACAACTGCTCATCTATGAGGATTTTACGGGTCGCGTCCGCTATTTCCGCCGTATTTGTGGGATCCACAAGTATGCCGTTTTCACAGTTGCCTATGATGTCTTGCGGCCCGCCGTCGTTGGTTGCCACAAGAGGCAAGCCCGTGGCCGCGGCTTCAAGCAGGGTGATGCCGAAGGGTTCCGTGAGGGCCGGGTTTACGAATACTCCCCTTTTTTCAGCGGTTATACGGTATAACTCCGGAACTTCGTATTCAGGATCGTGTTTTTTGGGTATGGCCATTTTTCCGTAAAGGTCATAGCGGTCCATCATCAGCAGCATCCGGGTGAGGACTTCCTTTTCATTTTCCTCCATATCGTTGATGTCCTTTCGGATACCCGCGAATATGGCCAGGTTGGCCATTGCCTGCAGTTCCTTGTCTTCACCGTAGGCCTGGATAAGCCCGGAGATGTTTTTGCGCTTGTCAGGGCGGGAAAGCGCCAGAATCAGGGGCTTGTCAGGATACATTAAAAACCGTTCAAGCTGGGCCAGCATGTTTGCCTGGGCGTATTTTGCATACTCCGGTTTTTCTGTTTCCGGCAGACGGTCATGGTAATAGGGGTGGAAGCGCTCAACATCAATTCCCGGGGGAATTACCTTGTACTCGGGAAAATTCGAGTTTTGGTAAAGTCCGTACTGATCGTTGATTTCCTGGCTGGTGCTGGCAACTATGAGATCCGAGTTTTTCATTATCTGCTCTTCGACGTTAATCCTGGTGTCTATCCTGTATTTTTTTATGATCTCGGATTCCTTCATTCCGTCGTTGAGCAGTTTCTGCTTTTTGGGTATTCCCATGGAGTGACCGGTGAAAACAAAGGGCAGATCGTAGATTTCTGCCATGTTCATTGCAACGTAGCCGGCATCAGGGTAGTGGCCGTGAAATATGTCAGGGCATTCGCCTTCTTTCCTTATGAATTTTATGGTCTTGTCTATGTATTCATCCAGGTACTGCCATAAAAGCTCTTTTCTGAAATACTTTTTGCCGCCGCATCGTATGCGTACTATCCTGCATTTTTCATTATATTTTTCTATCTGCCTGGCATAATCATCCGAGACCCTGGGATCGTCAATCAGCCGGGTAAAAAGATCCACCTTCCTTATCTCAGGCCTTTTGCTGAGATGTCTGGCCAGCTCTATAACATACATTACCTGGCCGCCGGTATCTGCATCTCTTCCAAGTTCCGGGTTTTCAAACCGGACAAGTCCGTGGATGCTAAACATCTGAACATACAGCGGATTTTCAATTTCAGGCATTCGTTTCTCCTGCTATCCTCTTTATAAAATCTTCATAAAAGGACCGGTCTTCGGGTACCGCACCCTGTATTCTGCATATTTCTGCTGAAAAGGCTGTGGCCTCGGAAAGTATCCTCTCAGGCGGCCAGTTTTTGAGATATCCCAGCGCCAGCACTGCGGCATACGCGTCCCCTGCACCCACGGTATCAGCTATCGGGCCGAATTCCGGCACCCTTGCGGTATGGCGCATGCGGCCCGCATACAGTTCACTGCCTTCGCTGCCGCAGGTCACAGAGACCATTTCTATGTTGTATTCCTCCATCAGCCAAAAAACAAACTCCTCGGTCTCCAGGCTGCCTGAAAGCATCTTTTGCACTGTTTCAATTTCTTCGTTGTTTATTTTCAGGATGTCTGCCTGCTGAAGGGATTTCAGGACGGTTTCAGTGCTGTAGCAGCCGGGCCGCAGGTTTATGTCGCACATGCACCTGGTTTGCGGGCTGCGGTTGTCAAGAAATTGCTGTACTTTGGCAAAGGCCGCAGGGGTGCGCTGGATAAGGGTCCCGAAATAGATCAGCCGCGGTGTGTTTCCTGCTGCAGATTCCGGCAGTTTCGGCAGTTCTATGCTGTCATAGGCGGCGTTTTCAACTATTTCAAACCTGTGGCCGCCGTTTGGATCCGGGTGCACGATGACTTTTCCGGTGGGACGCTTATGGTCCATCTGTATGCCCCGGGTGTCGAATTCGTTTCGCTCCAGGATTTCGAGTATCTCTTTTCCGGGTTCGTCCCGGCCGATGCGGGAGATAAAATGTACGGGAAGGCCGAAATGATGCAGGTGGTAGGAAAAATTAAACGGCGCACCGCCGATGCGCCGGTATTCCGGAAATACATCCATGAGGATTTCACCGATAACCAGAACCAATACTTCCTCCGGGAGTTTATTTGATCAGATTAAGAGTTTAAACTTTTTTGCCGGGATTGTCAAATGGCGGGGGATTATCTCAGCAGTTGCCGATCCCGATCCCGATACCGATAGCGGGGAAATAAGGTGACAGAGCCAAAGGGACTTAATGAGATTATCCCCGTAGGAAAAAGTGTTGACAAGGAAGTATACATATTATTATATGTTCATACGATAATTTGAACTCGGGGGTGAAAATAATTATGCCTGAAAAGACACTGGATAAAGCGGAAAACACCAGAAAAACAGCCGATATCTGCACAGAGAGGATAATTCACCGCAGGATCCTGGAAGCGGTTCAGGCTGAGATGCCTGAAAGCAAAGATCTTTATGATCTTGCAGATTTTTTCAAGATATTCGGCGATAGCACGCGCATTTCAATTCTTTGGGCATTGTCAGAATCGGAAATGTGCGTATGCGATTTGTGTGCGCTTCTCGACATGAAGCAGTCAGCTGTATCCCATCAGCTAAGGATTTTAAAACAGTCGCGTATTGTAAGTAACAGGCGCGAGGGAAAGGTCGTATATTATGCCCTGGATGATGACCACATAAGAAGGGTCCTTAATCTGGGCATGCAGCACACACAGGAAAAGTGATAAGCAGGAACACATGTTATGCAAAAATACAGGGTAAACAATCTGGACTGCGCCATGTGCGCGGGAAAGATCGAAGATGCACTTAACAGGACTCCGGGGATTGACCAGGCAACCGTTGATTTCAGCACGCTGACCCTGCATGTTGATGCAGATGACGCAGACAGAGTAAGGCGTGCTGTAAAAGAGGCGGACCCGGAAGTCGAAATAGAGCCCATCTCTGGTCCGGCCGCAGTGAAAAAAGATTATTCGGGCAGCGAATTCCGTCCAACTCGCGAAGTCGCAAAGATAGCCGTTGCCGTGGTTTTGTTTCTCCTGGTTCTGGCAGGCGAGTATTGGGAGGGGCTTTCGCTTCATCCTGCATTATTTAATGCACTGGCTGCTGCAGCCTATCTTGCGGCGGGCTGGCGTGTACTCGGCTCAGCCCTTCGCACCCTTGCGCGGAGGGACTTTTTTGACGAAAACGTGCTCATGTCAATTGCCACGGCAGGAGCAATGGCAATAGGAGCCTTTTCAGAAGCCGTGGGTGTCATGGTTTTCTACAGGGCAGGGGAGTTTTTCCAGAATCTTGCAGTGTCGAGATCCAGGCGCTCGATTTCGTCTCTGCTGGAAAAGCGACCGTCATATGCCAACCTTGTAACCGGGCAGGCCGTTTCAAGAGTTGCCCCGGAAAGCGTCCTTCCCGGAGATGTAATTATCGTGAGACCCGGCGAAAAAATCCCCCTTGACGGAGGCGTCACAGAAGGCAGATCGCAGGTGGACACCTCGGTGCTTACCGGGGAGTCGGTGCCCCGCAGTGTGAAGCCCGGAGATACGGTCATGGCCGGCGGCATCAACATGGAAGGCACCCTTACGGTAAAAGTGGAAAAGCCGTACTCGGAATCCTCCATCGCCCGCATGGTCGAGCTTGTTGAAAACGCTGCCGCGCGCAAATCAGCCACTGAAAATTTTATCACGGTTTTTGCAAGGTATTACACCCCTGCGGTGGTGTTCGGTGCAATGGCTATTGCTTTTCTGCCGCCGCTTTTTATCCAGGGAGCATTACTTGAACAATGGGTCTACAGGGCGCTGGTCCTGCTTGTAATCTCGTGTCCCTGCGCACTTGTGATCAGCATTCCCCTCGGGTATTTCGGCGGCATAGGAAGAGCCTCAAGGCACGGCGTTTTAGTGAAGGGATCCAATTATATAGACGCCCTGGCAGGGGTTAGTACCGTGATATTCGATAAAACCGGTACTTTGACAGAAGGGGTGTTTCAGGTAAAGCAGGTGGTAACCGACAACGGATATAAAAGTGATCAGGTGCTTGAGTTTGCTGCAATGGCGGAGCAGCATTCCAACCATCCGATTGCCAGGGCAATAGTTGATGCCTACACAGACCAGGGCAAAAATGTGGATCCCGGCAGGGTTTCGGGGCATGCCGAAATATCGGGAAGCGGGGTGCGGGTGAAACTCGACGGGGTCTCAGTGCTGGTTGGAAACGACCGCTACATGCACAGCGAAGGTATAGAACATGACCAGTGCATGATTGAAGGCACCGTGGCTCACGTGGCAGTGGGAGGAAAATACGCGGGCTATATACTCATAGGCGACCGGATCCGTGAGGACTCGGCAGCCGCGGTTGCCTCCCTGCGGGCATCCGGGGTTGAAAAAATCATAATGCTGACGGGCGACAACCAGTGCGCAGCCGATTATATCGCCGACCGCCTGTCTCTTGACGGCCATTATGCAGATCTTTTACCCGAAGACAAGGTTTCTGTGCTTGAGAAAATCCAGGAAAAAAACAGGGGCAGGGGAAAGGTCGCCTTTGTCGGAGACGGTATAAACGATGCACCCGTTATAGCAAGGGCTGACGTGGGCGTGGCCATGGGGGCGCTGGGTTCTGACGTGGCCATTGAAACCGCGGACGTGGTTCTTATGACAGATTCTCCGGCAAAAATGGCAGAGGCTGTTGCAATTGCCAGGCAGACACGTATAATAGTGTGGCAGAATATTGTAATAGCTCTTTCTGTAAAGGCAGCGTTTATAACACTGGGGGCCGTGGGCATGGCCACCATGTGGGCTGCCGTGTTTGCAGATGTGGGCACAGCCCTTATAGCAGTTCTGAACTCCACACGTATCCTGGGCAGAAAGATTAAGTGATCAGCACTTGCCGTATCTGGAGATGTCGGGTTCAGGGTTTAAATCCTGATTAATGCCGGAGGCATAATTCATGACGGAAAGAAAGCGGTTTCTCAAAGAAAAGCTCCGCCGCATCGAGCAGGAAATTGAGGAGTTGAATGAAAGAATTCCCCCGCATTCTGTAAAACCGGTTTTTATCCAGAAGCTCGATGAACTCGAGGCAACACGCGACGAGATCCTGGGGGAGCTTGAATTGATTGACAAGTCAGCAGACGGCGGCTCGGCAGATGATTCTTGAACAAGCGACAAATTATGCATATATTGTTTTTTCCGTTTAGATAACCTGAGTTGAACCATTATTGTAAGTTATCGGATATACCTTAATGCAGGCGCATCAGATAAGCATCCTTGAAGATATTTTCCAGACAATAACCGAATCCGGGGATCCTGAAACCACGCTCGACCAGATTGTCGGCAAGGTGGCGGGGCGAATGGCTATAGATGTGTGCTCAGTCTATGTCTATGACCCCTCGGAGAACAGGCTTGTTTTAAAGGCTACCCGCGGACTTGCCCAGTCTTCGGTTGACGTGATTGAAATGGATGTGGGCGAGGGACTCACCGGTCTGGCACTGGAAAAAATGCAGCCGGTTTTCGCGGTCCACCCTGAAACCCACCCCAGGTTCAAGTTTTATGCAGCCAGCGGCGAGGAAAAATATGCCACGTTTCTGGGGCTGCCTTTGATTTATCATCAGAAGGTGCTCGGTGTGCTGGTCATACAGACGATCGCGGAAGACGGCATAAAAGACGAGGATATTCCGCTCTTTTCAAATATCGCCAGCCAGGTATCGGCCACAGTGGCCTATACCGGCCTTCTCGATGACTTAACCCGCCGGAAATCAGTCTTTTCCGAGGCTGTTATCCGGCGGAGGCTTCCACATGACGAATCCGGGGAATTTGTCCATCTTGCCGGGGTCCCTGTATCAGAGGAGGTTGCAGAGGGTTATGCTCATTATCTTCCCGAGAACATAGATTTCGACAACGTGCAGTGCAGCCTGGCCGACTCGCCGGAGGCAGACATAAAGCGCTTAAACGAGGCATTTGAAAACGCCGCCGCGCAGATCCGGCAGGTTATCCGCCAGGGATTGGGCGTGTCCGAACAGGAGTCGGCTATACTGGATGCCCATCTGATGTTTCTTCAGGACGAAGGGCTCAAGACCAGGATAATTGAGATCATACGCTCGGGCAGGTGCGCGGAGTTTGCTCTCAAGCAGGTAATACTGGGCTATGTTGAAACATTCCGCAACATGGATGACGCTTACTTGAGTGAACGTGCGGCAGACGTGCTCGATATAGGACGGAGAGTGCTGGGCCACCTGATGGGCGCCACCGGTGATCCTCATGAACCAATGACCCGGCCCACCATCGTGGTGGCGTCCGATATTTCGCCCGTTGACCTGCTGGCAATAAGGCAGCCGAATCTCAAAGCCATTGTCACTGCCAGCGGGGGCAGAACCTCGCATACGGTAATTCTTGCAAAATCACTTGAAATTCCAATAGTTATAGGGGTTGAGGGTCTGTTCGAACACGTGCGTGAAAAAGACTTTTTGATCGTGGACGGCGCCTCGGGTTTTGTGTTCGTAAATCCCGGCCCCGTGATCAGGGAGGAATACGAGCGGCGGCAGAACGAAAACCGGATGATCAGGCAGAGGCTTACAGCCATCCGGGAGCTGCCTGCAATAACCATCGACGGTATCCACATACGGCTGGGGGCAAACATCGGCTTGCTCTCTGATATCCCCCATGTAAAAGAGTACGGAGCCGACCATATAGGGCTGTACCGAACAGAGTTTCCGTTTCTGCTGCGCAGGAGCTTTCCCGGTGAGGAAGATCAGGTCTCTTTGTATACAAGAATGCTGCAGAAGGCCGAAGGCCGCACTGTTACCATCCGGACCTTTGACGTGGGCGGAGACAAGTTCTTGTCCTATCTGGATTATCCCAGGGAAGACAACCCTTTTCTGGGCTGGCGTTCCATTCGCATCAGCCTGGAGCTTGAAGAGGAGTTCCGAAAGCAGATCAGGGCCATTCTGAGGGCATCAGCCCACGGGCCCGTCCATCTTCTTTTTCCCATGATCTCAGGTGTCGAGGAAATCCGAAAGGTGGTCGGTCTCGTGGAAGAGGAAAAACGGGTGCTAGATGAAAAAAACATAGCATATGACAAAGAGATTTCAACAGGCATAATGATCGAGGTGCCGGGGGCTGTGGCCATACTCGACCGCCTGCTCAAATATGTTGATTTCATAAGCGTAGGAACCAACGATTTAATCCAGTACCTTCTGGCGGTGGACAGAAACAACAAGAAGGTGGCCAATCTTTATAATGCCCTGCATCCTTCGGTGATAGCCACGATTTACCAGATCGTTGAAATCTGCAAACGCCGGGGCAAGCAGGTTAGCATATGCGGGGAAGCCGCTGCAAAACCGGCATGCCTTCTTCTTTATGCGGGCATGGCAGCAGACCGCATGAGTATGAACCCGTCATCGATTCCGGGTGCAAAGCAGTTCATCCGGAAGATAACCCAGGCAGAGGCCAGAAAAGCCCTGGATGCAGTCCTGGATATGGAGGACGTGGAAAGCGTAAACAATTACCTGGAAGAATGCATCCAGGAAATAATGCTTCGAAACGATAACCAATGAAGAATCCGGAGCACGCCTTCCGGATTTTCAGCGGAGTCTGCAGATGACACAAAGCGGGAGGCAGGGCAAAAAACCCTTCGTTTTCTGTGATTTCGACGGCACAATCACCGCCCAGGAAAGTCTGCAGGCGGTATTTGAGCATTTTGTGCCTGATAGATGGCAGGACATGAAAGCAAAGCTTGTCTCCGGCTCCGTAACCCTGCGCAGCGGGGTGCGTGAAATGCTTGAGTCCATTCCTTCCGCACAATATTCCGAGGTGCTTTCCTTTGTCCGCCAGATCCCCCTTCGTCCGGGATTTGAAGACTTCCTGGATTTTCTGGAAAAAAGCGGCATCACGTTTGTGATAGTATCAGGCGGTGTGCGCGGCATGGTCGAGGCCGGCCTGGGACCCCTGATCCACAGGGTGAGCCGTGTCTTTGCCGCGGACGTGTATGACAGCGGCCCTTACCTGAAGGTGAATTCCGAATTTGAAGGCGGCAGTGAACTGGTGGCAAAGGCCGATGTAATGGAGCTTTTCGATGCAGATCCTCGGATAGTCATCGGCGACGGAATGACCGATTACAACATGGCCCGCAGCGGGAATCTGGTTTTTGCAAGGGGCAGCCTTGCCCGCTATCTCGAAGACGAGGGCCTGGACTGGATCAGGTGGGAGGATTTCAACGACATCGGCGATGAACTCAAAGAAAGGATAGAAAAGGGGCTGTTATGTCTGAAGTAATGATTCACCCGGCATCCTACGAAAGTGTCAGGCAGGCCGTTGACAGGGCATTTGAGCTTTTTCCGGTTGATCTGGCCGGCAAAAAGGTGCTCATAAAGCCAAACGTGCTAAGATCAGCAGGACCGGACGAGGCAATTACAACACATCCTTCAGTGCTGTCTGCCGTGCTTGCAAATGCTGCATCGCGGAATCCCGCCTCAATAGTTGTGGGAGACAATCCCGGCATGCTCGATTACGGGGCCAACCAGGAAAGCTTTAAAAAAACAGGTCTCATGGAGGCTGCAGGCGGATACTACGAAAACATAGGCGACGATCCCGTGCCTGTATCCTTTAACCCGGAGTTCATGTCCACGGTGAGCGTGTCGCGCGCGGTGCTCGACGCGGATGTGATCATAAGCCTGCCCAAGTTCAAGACCCACGGCCTTACGGTGATTACGGGCGCACTCAAAAACAGCTACGGCATACTGCCGGGTGCTATAAAGGCAAAGCTGCACAAGGCAGCCGGCTCTCCGGAGCGTTTTCACGAGCTTTTGGTGGATGTGTTCTCGCTGAGGGTGCCGGATCTTTTCATCGTTGATGCTGTTGTGGGCATGGAAGGAAACGGCCCGGCATCACCTGATCTGAGGGATGTAGGTTGCATAATCGCAGGAGATAACGCGGTTGCAGTGGATTCTGTAATTGCAAAAATGATGGGTCTGGATCCGGGCCGCCTCAGGTTTCTGCAGTATGCAAAGGAAAAAGGTCTGGGAGACTATGAAGAAGAATCAATTACCACCCACGGCAAAGCGGAGCCCATCCCTGATTATAAAATACCCCCGCTGGGCGGGGAGGCAAACCTGAACAACCCGGATATCCAGGAGTTGATTTCCAGCAGGATTCAGGTGCGGCCGATTCCGGATGAAGAACTGTGCACAGGCTGCGGTACCTGTGCGGAGCAGTGCCCGGTTTCCGCGCTTGTTATGGACGAGCAGACCGATCTGCCGGTTGTTGACGAAGAAACCTGCATAGCCTGTTTCTGCTGCCAGGAGGTATGTCCGGAAAAGGCAATCAGGCTTGAATAATTTCTGCATCCGAATCCAGGAGTTTTAGGGGGAAGGATTATGACTGTACATGAACTTGCCGGCAAAAAGGCCCCTGCGGGGATGCTTATAAACGTGCCCCGGCTGGTGTCTGCCTATTACACCCATCGCCCTGATCCCGAGGACCCGGCCCAGCAGGTGGAGTTCGGCACTTCAGGGCACAGGGGATCGGCATTGCGCAAAAGCTTCAACGAAACCCACATAGCCGCCGTTAGCAAGGCAATTGCAGAATACCGCAAGGCACAGGATATCACCGGGCCCCTTTTTATGGGGATGGACACGCACGCCCTGTCAGAGCCGGCCCTTGCCACCGCTTTGGAGGTGTTTGCAGCGGAGAAAATAGAAGTAATGATCCAGACGGGCAGGGGATATACCCCGACTCCCGTGATTTCTCATGCCATACTTTCCTATAACCGGGACAGAAAACAGGGAAAGGCCGACGGTGTGGTTATAACGCCTTCACACAACCCCCCGGAAGACGGCGGATTCAAATACAATCCTCCGCACGGCGGCCCTGCAGGAACAGATGTCACGAACCTTATCGAAAAAAGGGCCAACAGCCTAATTCAGGAGGGACTTGACAAGATAGACCGCGTTGCTTTCGAAAAGGCTTTGAATGCCGCCACAACCCATGAATACGACTATATAGCCCCCTATGCGGATGATCTGGAAAACGTGCTGGACATGGAAGCTATTTCATCTGCAGGCCTTAAAATCGGGGTTGATCCCATGGGCGGGGCCGGGGTTTACTTCTGGGAGCCCATTGCGGAAAAATACGGACTGGATCTTGAAATAGTAAATAAGTCAGTGGATCCCGCCTTCGGGTTCATGCACGTGGACAAAGACGGCAAAATACGCATGGACTGTTCATCCGAATATGCAATGGCCGGTCTTATAGGTTTAAAAGACAGGTTTGACATAGCTTTCGGAAACGATCCCGATGGCGACCGCCACGGCATAGTCACCAAAAGTTCAGGTCTGTTAAACCCGAACCACTATCTTTCCGCTGCAGTGTGGTATCTTTTTGCCAACCGGCCGCATTGGCCCGGGGATGCGGCTGTGGGCAAGACCCTGGTCTCCACTTCAATGATTGACAGGATTGCCTCGCATCTCGGCCGTCGGCTTGCAGAGGTGCCCGTGGGGTTCAAGTGGTTCGTGGACGGGCTTTTGAGCGGAGCCTGCGGCTTCGGGGGAGAGGAAAGCGCCGGCGCGTCATTTCTGCGCAAAAACGGCGGAGCCTGGGCCACTGACAAGGACGGGATTATCATGAACCTTCTGGCCGCGGAAATCATGGCAAGGCTTGGCAAGGATCCTGCGCAAGTATACAAAGAATTAGAAGATATGTTCGGCAAAAGCGTATACAAGCGCATGGACGCGCCTGCAACGCACAGGCAGAAGCAGATTCTAAAAAACCTTTCCCCTGACATGATCACTGCGGCAAACCTGGCGGGAGAGCCGATTAAAAAGACACTTACAAGAGCCCCTGCAAATGATGCCCCAATAGGAGGGTTAAAGGTTGTGGCTGAAAACGGATGGTTTGCAGCCCGGCCGTCAGGCACGGAGGAAATCTACAAGATTTATGCGGAAAGCTTCAGGGGCGGGGCGCACCTGGAAAACATCATGGAAGAGGCACAGCAGATAGTGGCAAAAGCGTTTGAAAATGGAAATTGATCCGGGAACCATCGAGTCAGCCAGGGGATTTCTTGATCCTGACGAAGGCGGCCGGCTTTACGAACTTGCACTGGATGCCTCGGCACTCGGGCCCTGCCTGGAGGTGGGCAGTTACTGCGGCAGATCCGCCCTTTACCTGGGCACCGGATGCAGTAAAAACAATGGAGTGCTTTTTTCCATTGATCATCACCGGGGCTCTGAAGACCAGCAGCCGGGTGAGGGATATTTCGACCCTGAAGCCTGGGATCCTTCAGCCGGAAGGGTGGATACCTTGCCTTTATTCAGAAAGACCCTGGAAAAGGCGGGACTGGAGCAGACGGTTGTCCCGATGGTCTGCACCTCGCAGGCGGCCGCCCGCATGTGGGCAACACCTCTTTCCCTGGTGTTTATAGACGGGGGGCATACCTTTGAGGCCGCATTTGCGGACTACTGCGCATGGGCGACACATGTGATGCCCTCGGGATACCTTGTTATACATGACATTTTTAAAAATCCTGAGCAAGGAGGCCAGGCCCCGTATCAAATATACCGCATGGCCCTGGCTTCCGGGCTTTTTGCGGAGCTGCCCATGACAAAAACCCTCGGCGTGCTCAGGCGTCTTTGCTGAAATACAGCACAAGGCTTTTTCCAAGAACCGGATTGAAAAGCCTTTCCGCGGACCTTGTAAGACGCGGTTTTTTCATAATATCCCAGGTCAGAAACCTGTGGTAGGCTTTCACGATCCCGGCGCTTTCATTTCCGGGGCCTGCAAGGCACTTTAACCACCAGTAGGGCGCGTGAAGGCTGTGTGCCCAGTGGCTGCCTTTAAGGCAAAGCCCCAGTTTCTCGAAAAGTTCTGTGATCTGCTTTTTTTTGTAAATCCGTATGTGCCCGCCTTCAGTATTTGCATACTCACTGGAAAGCGCCCAGCAGATCCGCTCCGGCAGATACCTGGGCACGCTTACAGCCAGGGTGCCCGAGGGCTTGAGAACACGGCAGAGTTCGCCTGCGGCCCGTTTTTCATCGCCTATGTGCTCCATTACTTCCGAGCAGATAACGCGCTCAAAACTGTTATCCCGGAAGGGAAGATCAAGGATGCTTGCGTTATAAAGTCCCCAGCTCCTGCCGTTGAAAAAACCGCCGTACTGCTCGTGCAAATTGATTTTCTCCCTTGCCCTGCAAAGGTCGGTAAAGCTTATGTCTGCTCCTGCCACTTTTGTATCCGGGCATTCACAGGCTCTGCACACATGCCTGCCCTCGCCGCAGCCCATGTCAAGTATATAATCTCCCGGCCGGATGCCGAGCCGGTTATAATCGATTGTAATCATCTATGGTCCCCTGGTAGGCTTCTGCGGTTTTGCCGGCAACCGCGCTCCATGTAAGATGCCTGCAGACCCTTTGATATCCCGCCTCACCCAGGCGGCGGGCCTTTTCCGGGTTATCTATAAGGTCTGTTATGGCATTTTTCAGGGCTTCGGAATCCCCGGGCGGAACCAGGACCCCGGCGTCTCCCACCACTTCGGGCAGGGCCCCTCCTGTTGTGCTTATAACCGGCACTGCGCATGCCATGGCCTCTCCAGCAGGCAGACCGAAGCCCTCGTATACTGACGGAACCACGGCCATGGTTGCCCTGGCGTACTGGCGCACGAACTCGCCGTGAGATATCCTGCCTGTAAAGGTTACAATGTTTCCGATTCCAAGCCGCCGGACCAGTTTTTCCACCATGCCGTTTTTCTTGGGCGTTCCAACCACGATCAGTTTTATGGCACGTTTTGCGGAAATCTCCGCCACCGCGGGCAGCAGGTGGTGCAGTCCCTTGAGCGGGGTGTCTGCGCTGTTTGTGACAATGATCCTGTTGGATTCCCTTGGTATGTCAGCCACAGGATGGAAAAGCTCTGTATTGATGCCGTTGGGCACCACGGAAAACCGGCTTTCAGGAATCCGGAATTCTTTGCTGATATGATGCCGGGTAAAGGTAGAAACGGTTATAAGACGGGGCAGGGTGCGCGCCACCCTTTTCTGCATGCCTATGAAAGAGTACCAGCGGATGCTCTTGAGCTTTCTCCAGAATGCGGTTTCTGTTTTTACTGCAACATCGCGGTCAACGGTGATGGGGTGATGTATGGTTGCAATTGCGGGCATCTTGTTTTTTATTGACCACAGGCCGTAGGAAAGGCTCTGATTGTCATGGATGATATCGTATTTGCGCGTATTTTTTTCCAGGAATTTTTCAGCCCTGATTCCGAAGGTATAGGGCTCGGGAAATCCCATGGTGGATATGCCCAGCCACTCGATCAGGTTTACGGGGTCAGCCAGCTCTTTGGCAGACGGAAGGCGGAAAAGGTTTTCAGGGTTGTAGAGATCCAGGCCCGGGATTTTTATGAGCCCAACCCCATTGTCCAGGATCGGGTATTCCGGGCCGGAAACCACGTCAACTCTGTGTCCCAGCCGGGTCAGCGCAGAGCTGAGATTTCTTACGTACACCCCCTGTCCGCCGCAATTAGGGTTGCTGCGGTAGCTCAGCAGGCAGATGCGCAAGGGCCTGTCAGGAGGGCGGGTCATTTTAAAACCTGTATCTTCTGTAACCATCGGATTTCGGGTAAAGTATCCAAATACAGCGTCAACTGCATTTGCGTCAAGTCGTTTTTCATGGCTGTTTCGCTGATTTGTCGGAGGCTTTAAAGACCCGGCACTTTTGTAATCTTTTTCAGGAGGGCCTGCGGGGCGGTTTGTTCGCTGCTGAACACTTTCGGGCTCAATGCGACTCACAAACCACACCGCACGCCCTCGACACACACGCCGGCCTAAGGACATAATGTCCGAAACATAGAGAAAACTCCTCTGCTGGCTCAATTCAATCGGGGTGGAATTTTGCTGGTTTTGTTTTATATTTTGGTCATTCGTGCTTGTTTCGTGCTTCGTGTTTTGAATTTCGGATTTTTCAGCCTCGCTTCAGATCCCAATAGTGAACCTGCTGTCGGGATTGTAATGTCACTGTATTTATGACTGCGTGTACTAAGGCGTCCTCCGTACCTGATAATGTTTGATTTGATTTGTAATGGCACAGAGTCGATAAGCCCTGTCAGGCCCCTTGAGATAAAGCCGGGCATGGCGAATTCCGCCCTGTGGACCGCAGGATTGTAATACTGCACGTCCATGCCTTGAGCCGCCGGGCGTTTCTGATCAAAATCCCGGATCTGGTACAGCCCGTTTGATGCAAACCCGAGGCTCCACAGACCGCCCGGGTAAGTGAGGGTGGAGAAAGTGTAAATGTGGATTTTTTCAAATTTGCGCCTAAAGGTAAATCCCTGTATTGGTATCAGCGGGAAAAGGGGTGATGTTTTGTCTAAAGCGTGCGCACGGATTGATTTTGCGCCGTGTTTTTCAGCTTTTTGTCCATGGTGGCCAAAGCGGCGTTGTGCCGTCGCGCAAGCACCAGAAAAAACATATCATAAACCGTTATCTGTGTGTTGCAGGCCAATGCAAACGCCTCCCTGTAAAGATCGGTTTCTGCGGCATAATCATCAGGAAGCATCAGGGCGTTTTCAATGCAGGTCTCGCAGATGTCTGCGGGCAGATCCTGGAACGTGTGATATTTCCAGAAAACGTTTGTGATTTCCGCGATGTAGAGATTCGGTGCGATCACCCAGTCCGCGTTTTGCAGGTGCCCGGCCCAGAACCCGGCATGTCTG
>JAWLEU010000022.1:0-18565 GCA_041685965.1 Desulfosalsimonas sp. | reverse complement strand
GCTCGGCAGGCGCAAGGGCTCGCACGGCGCCGGAACATGGGCGCTGCCCGGCGGACACCTGGAATACGGCGAAACCGTGGAGCATTGTGCCGAGCGCGAAGTAATGGAGGAAACCGGGCTTTATATCCGCCCCGTCTCGCGCGGGCCGTACACCAGCGACGTGTTTCCGGAAGAGCAAAAGCACTATGTTACCCTCTTTGTTGTGGCCCGCAGTGAATCCGGCGAACCGGAAATTCGCGAGCCTGACCGCTGCGAAGCCTGGCAGTGGTTTCGCTGGTCCGAGCCGCCCCGGCCGCTGTTCCCGCCGCTTGCATCTTTGCTTCAAACAGGGTTTGTACCGCAGAATAATGGAGTAGATTTTTGATGTATCAGATGGCCCGGAAAACGATATCTGTACCTGATTTTGATACCTGCCCGATCGGAGGGGCGTAATGCGCTATGAAGGACCCATATACCGGCCGCCTTCAGAGGCGGACAGCCTTCTGATCCAGGCAACCGTGGGGTGCCCTCACAACAGGTGCACCTTTTGCATGGTCTACAAGAAGGGCCCGAAATACAGGGTAAGGCCTGCACAAGAAGTGATCGAGGATTTGAAAGCAGCAAGGGCGGTCTATGGCAGCCGTATACGCACGATTTTCTTTCCCGCGGGAAACACCATTGCAGCACCCGTTGAAACCCTTGAAGCCATCTTTAAGGCCGCCTGCAGTATTTTCCCTGAGGTCAGGCGCATTACGGTATACGGGTCTTCCAGGTATATACTGGAAAAGGGCGAGCAAGGCCTGCGGCGTCTTTCAGAAGCCGGACTGACCCGTATTCATGCCGGGCTTGAAAGCGGAAATGACGAGGTCCTGGCTGATATCAAAAAGGGGGCGTCACGGGCGGATCAGATCCGGGCCGGACAGATGCTGAAAGCCGCAGGCATTGAAAACAGCTCCTATGTAATGCTCGGCATAGGCGGAAAGGATCTGAGCAGTGCGCATGCAAGGGATACCGCTTCCGCCCTGAATGAAATTGTGCCTGAATACGTGCGGTTAAGAACATTCGTGCCCAAAAAGGCAACGCCCCTGCTCCGCAGGGTGCAAAAAGGGGAGTTTGATATGTGCGGACCGCACGAAATACTGAAAGAGACAAAACTCCTGATTGAAAACACGGGGATTTACACAAGCATAAGAAGCGATCACTACACAAATTACATCAGTCTTTCAGGCGAACTGCCCGAAGACAAGGACCGGCTGCTGCGGCGGATAGACGACGCCCTCAAGCGCCCGGAAAGCAGCTTCCGGCCATTTTTTGTCGGCACGCAGTGAAACGCTTTGTTTATAGGCTAAATAACCCCTCGGTAAAACGCAAGTTGCCGGGCATTTTCCCTGAAAGGGGCGAGAAGTTTATCCTGTTCGGCCTTTTCAAGAGGTTTTGCTGACCGGCCTGCCTCAGCCAGGGTCTCAACTTCTTCGGTGCTTGAGCATCCAACAATGGCCACTGTTATGGGCTTGCCAAGAGCATATCGCAGCAGCAGCTCAGGGGTAACCCCTAGATGAGGGGCAACGTAATTGCCGCCACCGAAAATTTTCATGGCAATTACTGCAATTTTTTTATCCAGGGCCGCGGGAAGCGTTTTTGTCAGAAATCCGCCGATCACTTCTTCTACCGGATTGACCGGCATCATCACGGAATCCACCGGCCACTGCCGCAACGCCCGGGAAAGAATGTCAGGGTCATGGTGGCCCGTAACCCCGATAAACCTTATTCTGCCTTGTTCTTTTGCCTCGACAAATGCCTCAAGCGCGCCGCCGGGCCCTGAAATGGCTTCCATGTCCTGCGGAGTCCTGACATCGTGAATCTGCCAGAGATCAAGGTAATCTGTTTCAAGTCGTTCAAGGGTTTGCTCCAGGTCTTTTTGCGCGCCTTTTTTGTCCCTGCTTGCAGACTTGCTGGTCTGGAAAATACTGCTTCTTTTTGCAGGGTCCTGCTTCCATATACTTCCGTAATAAAGTTCGCTGTCTGAATAAACGCGCGCACTGTCATAATAGGTGATGCCCTGCGCAGCGGCTGAACGTATTACCGCCTGTGCCTCTTCGAATCTTCCCGTGGTTCTTAAAACTCCTTCTCCTCCCAGTCCCACGCGGGTGACCACTTGGCCGGCAGCACCGAACATGTTTGTCTGTATTTGATTGTTTTCCATGGCCGGCTATCTTCCTTCCTGTTTTGGGTATAAGAAAACGCATTTTCCGGATTAATTGTTTTGCCTTTTTAAGATATACATAGAAAACCCATGCATCAAGGCGGTTAAATCGGGCGCTACATGGATGAACTGGCGGGCACATTTAATCCTGATACCCTGGAACGGGCTCATGTGCAGGCACCAGATCAGCATTGATTATGAGGGACGGATATATGACTGCGACTTTAACATCGCACTGGAAATGCCTGTCGAATCAGTTGATGCACCTTGTATAGAAAATACGGATTTTTCAGAGCTGCAGGGCAGACAAATCGCGGTGGATAACCATTGCTTCGGCTGCACTGCAGGCGCGGGCTCCTCCTGCGGCGGGGCGCTGGCGGGAACAGGCTGAATATTTAAAGTCAATCCGATTTTTGTAAGTCTGCCTGTCGCTTTTTGCGCAGCTTGTCATACCAGGAGGCAATGCCGGGTGCCCGGCCGAACAGGTATACCCCCGCAAAGGCGGTTATCAGGATGTAGATACCGCTGAAAATCCGCAGCTGCGGCAGGGCCATGCTGCCTATAATGGCGGAAAACTCGCCTCTCTGCACCATGGAAAAACCGGCCCGCACTGAAGCCTTCGGGCCTAATCCGAATATGCGGCTTCCTGCAAGGGCGGTCAGGATCTTGCCGGCGATCGCCCAG
The DNA here is from genome assembly GCA_041685965.1 of Desulfosalsimonas sp. Classification (GTDB taxonomy): domain Bacteria; phylum Desulfobacterota; class Desulfobacteria; order Desulfobacterales; family Desulfosalsimonadaceae; genus Desulfosalsimonas. The sequence continues at coordinate 15,699 of JAWLEU010000022.1, read as the reverse complement.
AAAACCAGCGCCGCCATCATTGGCACATACGGAACACCCTCGCCGAAATACAGGGTTGTTCCGAACCAGAAGAAGAAAAACGGAAGGGTAAGGTCCCTGACCGGCAGGATAAGGTGTTCGAGTTCCGGGGATCGACCGGTCTCAGACAGCATGACTCCGGCCAGGAAAGCGCCCAGGATCTCGGAGAGCCCGAGGGATATGGCCAGCCCTGCATATACAAGAGCCACGCCCACTGCCAGAAGGGGCATGAAATCCTCCTGTATGTACCTGGAGACGAAGTGGTTGAGCCGCTTGAACCCGTAATGGCCTATGACTATTGCACCGGCTGCCAACAGAAGGATCTTTCCCATAAGTATGCCCATAAAAACCGGGGAAAGCGATTCGCCCGCATTCATGCCTGCTATAAATGATACCAGGATCGGCGCAACCAGGTCTTCAAATATAAGCAGCGCCAGGATAAACTCTGCTTCACGGCTTGCCAGGCGCTTTTTTTCCTCCAGCATCTTGGCGGTGATCGACGAGCTTGTGGCATAGGCCACTGATCCGATCACAAAGGCGGAAACAAAGTCCAGCCCGAAAACCATGGCAATGATCATTGCCCCGCCCATGTTCAACACCACGTCTATGAGTCCGGCCGGCCAGATTTTCCTGGAAATGCTGATCATCCGGGCCAGGGGGAATTCCATGCCCAGGATGAAAAACAAAAGCACTATGCCCACCTCTGCCACACTGTGGATGGCTTCGATATCATGGAAAAAAGACGAAACCGCCCCGCCCAGTATTATGTAGATCAGAACCGATGGGAGCCGGAACTTTTGTGAAGTAAAACTGACAAGGAAAAACACGCACAGAATCAGCCCGGCAAACAGAAGAAAAGGGATGCTTTCCACGGTTTATCCTAACTCTTGCAGAGGTTGTCCAGATTTTTGGTCTGTTCCCGGTTGCCGATGACCATGAGCACGTCTCCGGGCTTGATCACCTCGTGGACATCCGGGCTGCCTATCATTGTCTCGCCGCGCTGGATGCCGATAATGGTTGTTCCGGTCCGGGTCCGGATCTGGCTGTCGATTATTTTTTTGTTTGCAATACAGCTGTCCGGGTTCACCCTGAGCCATTCGAGCCGCACTGTTTTTAAAAACAGTTCCACCCGGTCGTCAGTTACCGGCTGATAATCTATTCCCAGAAGAATGGTGCCGAGCTGTCGGGCTTCCTCGTCAGTGAGAGTGAGTGTGAAATCCGGGTCGTCTTCCTCGTCCCTGGTGAAATGATAGATTTCCCTGCTGCCGTTGTGGTGCAGCACAACGGTTACCTGCTCGTTCTCTGCGGTTTTGAAGGAATAGCGTTTCCCGATCCCCGGCAGTTCAGTAGTCTTGATCTGCATGGATGTCATCTCCCTTTATTTTCTTACTTTTTACGAAACCGTCAATTTTATTTGTCACCGCCAAGATCCGTAAGAATTGTTCGGATTTTTCGGTTCTGCTTTTTTTCTGGATAATTTATACAGGGCTCTTGGCTTTGTAATAAGTTTTCCTGTCCGGGTCTGCAATATTTTTTGCCCGGCAGAATAATTTTTTCACCCGCCTCTGAGAAGTGATTCAATCCGGAGCTCGTAGGCGGCCTCGACCGGATCGGCGCCGGGGTCTCCGAACAAGGCCTTTTGTTCCGTGCCGTGGATGCGCATCATTCGTTTCTCTGTATCGGAATGCCCCTCAAGGGAGCCGTCTGCCAGAATGTGATATATAAAAAGCTCTTTGTTTCTAAGGTTTCTGCAGACCAGCAGGGTGCGGTGGCAGGAAAGCGGCTCTTTTTCGGCACACATGAGGCACACCCTGTTTTGCGCAGCAGCCCGGATCACCTGATTCAGGCCCACGGCAAATTCCTGCCTCCGTTCCAGGCGGGCAAAGCTTACCCGGCCGTGTTCGTAGCAATCCGGATCATCAGGCCTTGCACCTAGCTGTTTTCCGGCAAACACGTATTGCATGCCTGCGTTTTGAAGTGACCGGGCCAGGGGTTTGTAGCGGAATTGTGGATGTATCCGGCTGTAAGGCCTGGAGCGGACGTCGAATACTGTTTTAATCCCGTACTTTTCAAGGAGCGCTACAAAGTTGTCAATGCTGTGGCCGGAATGTCCTATGGTGTAAATTTCAGCCATTTTTCCCATAAAAACTGCCGCGGGTGTTTTTAGGTTTCTTCAGCCGCCTATTGCGGCAAGCAGCCACTGAAGCCTGCCCGGCTTTTTAGCAATGGCGCCTTCCGGGCAGATTTCTATGCAGCAGTAGCAGCGGATGCATTCCGCGTAATCGTATGCAGGGATGTCTTTTTTGTTTTCCGAAGGGCTGATGGCTCCGGCAGGGCATATTTTCAGGCACTCAAGGCAGCCGGTGCACAGATCCTGCCGGGGCACGGGGCGCTCCACAAAAAGGTTTTTAAATGTCGGAGTGTTAAGCGGCCACCTCTCCGAGCCGACAAAAAGGGAATCCCCGGTTGCGGGGATAAAATCGCTGACCCGAAGGCTTTCAACGGCTTCGCCGGCAATGCTTATATCTTCAGGGGATTTTGCCCACCATTTTCTTTCAAATCCCCGTGAAATTGTCGGGGCTTTACGGGGCTCCAGGCCGGCCACGCGCGCGGCGGCCCAGTCCAGGGCGACCGCGTCTTTTCCCGCCAGCACAGCGTTCAGCCGCCTTGGACGTCCGCCCTTTCCCGGGCCTTCCCCCTCCAGTGCAAATACCGCATCCATTACGTGTACAACGGGTTTCTGCGGATCAAACCCGAAAGTCATGGCTCCGTAAAGATCGAGCAGGAAATCGGCAAAGTCACTGTGGCGGGGCAGCCGCAGGTGCATTTTTGATTTTTCCATGCCTGTCATGGCCCCGAACAGCAGCTTTACCGCCCCTGTGATGTAAGTGATTCCGTGGGTCTTGAACTTGGGCAGGCAGAGGATCATGTCCGCATCAAAAAAGGCCCGGGCAATATCAATGTGTTTGAACCGGTGTGCTCCTTCGAAATGAATGGTCCGCACGTCAGAAGGATCCGCCGTTATAATGCCTTCTTCTTTGATTACTGCAGAGTAGCCGGTCTTTTTTATCAGCCGGTTAAGGGAGTGGACTGCAGGGGACTCCGCCAATACCGGTGTGCCGCCGTTTTCTTTTACAATCCTGACTGCCGCCCTGAAAAATTCAGGGTGGGTGATAATCCCGCTGTTATCATCAGCCACGGTAAGCAGGTTGGGCTTTACCGCAACCCGGAGGCCCTTGAAATCAACGGCTGCAATCCCGGCAAGAGACAGGCTGTTTTCAATCGCCTCCCTGATCGCGTCTTTTTCATAACTGCTGCATTTGACAAGTGAAACAACCGGCATGGGCCTGTTTATCCCTGATCCTGAAGCACCGCGCTCAGCCTGCAGGGCACAAACCTGTGAATCGGGGTGCCCAGGCTGCTGCGGTGGGTGTTTTTGGTCAGCGTTTTCATCCTGATCTGCAATTGCCGCGCATATTCCCTAATCCCCATATGGCTGCCAGTGCCGCTGAATCCCACTGCCTTCCGCGGTTTCGGGTTACAAAATTATCCGGGCTCCAGTTTTCCACCGGCAAAGGCAGGTGTCAATGCATATTCAGTATGTCCTTGCAAGCAAAAATAATCCTAAATTTTATAGCCTCTTCCGCCGATATAAAAATATTAAAAATTCTGTCTAAGGGCCATGAAAATGTTTACAATGAACGGAAGAAGGACATGAATCTTTTTGCAGAGATTGCTGTCAAGCTGATTGTTTACTGTGCTGCTGCAGGCCTTATCGGCGGAATACTGCGGCTGATCTTCGGGAAAACCCTGTTGGTGAGGATTTATTTCTGGCTCATCCCGGGAATCATGCTTACGATCCTTGCCGCGTTTATTTCCGGCCGCGCGGGCGATCTGGACCTTGCATGGACGAAACTCACAACCCCTGCCGGGGTGCTGATACTTACCGGCAACTTCATACTTGTGGGCAAAAAGCTTATGGGAAGGCTGCAGATAATGGCCGATAATCTGGAAGGTGTTGCCGGTGAAATGGGTTCTGCAGCGCGCTCTGTTGCCGAATCCAACCGGTCCCTGGCGGAAAATGCATCCACGCAGGCCGCCTCAATAGAGGAGACCGCATCCTCGCTGGAAGAAATGTCGGCGAAGACAAAGGGGAATGCAGATAACGCCGGGCAGGCAAAGCAGCTGGTATCCGAGGCCAAGGCCGTAGTGGGAAAGGTAAATGAGCACATGACCGGGATGGTCTCAGCCGTCGAGGAAGTCAGCCGGTCCAGCGAGGAAACCGGCAAGATAGTTAGAACCATCGATGACATAGCCTTCCAGACAAACCTGCTGGCGTTAAACGCAGCAGTGGAGGCGGCCCGTGCAGGTGAGGCCGGCGCGGGATTTGCAGTGGTGGCCGGAGAGGTCCGCAATCTGGCCCGGCAGGCCGCAGAGGCTGCAAAGAATTCTTCTGACAAGATTGAAAATACCATTTCGGTTGTAAGAAAAAACCGTGAGCTGGCCGAGCTGACCCGCGAGGCGTTCGGCCGCAACGTGGAAATATCCGAAAAAATAGAATCCCTTGTAGACGGTATTGACGCTGCATCCAGTGAGCAGGCACAGGGAATCGAGGAGATAAACCGGGCGGTGGCTGACATGGACCGGGTCACTCAGCAGAACGCCGCCGCCGCCGAGGAATCCGCAGGAGCCTCCCGGGAGATGGGCGGCTATGTTTTGAATGCGGAGAAAATAGTCCATGATCTGAATTTTTTTATCCAAGGTAAAAGATCAGAGACTTAAAAACGGATTTATAAGAAAGAGTCATCATGCAGCCGGCTGAAAACAAGACAGTGCTTATCACCGGCGCCACCGGAGGGCTGGGGAGAAAGGTCGCAGCAGATCTTGCTTCTTTGAACGCGACTTTGCTTCTGCACGGCCGCAGCCCGGAGAAGGGAAAGGCTGTTGTCAGGGAAATAGTTGATGCCACGGGCAACCCGAAGGTGACCTATTACAATGCTGATTTTTCTTCACTTGAAAAGGTCCGGAGTCTTTCCGGGCAGGTTTTGGCGGGAAACAATCGCCTGGACGTGCTTATCAACAACGCGGGAATAGGGCCGGGATCGGCCGGAGGTGAGCGTGAGCAAAGCCGGGACGGCCATGAGCTGAGATTTGCAGTAAATTACCTTTCAGCATTTGTTTTAACCCGCGGACTGCTGCCGCTGCTGCGGCAATCCGTGCCAGCGCGGGTTGTAAACGTGGCTTCCGGGGGCCAGCAGGCAATCGACTTTGACGACGTGATGCTTTCACATGGATATGACGGCCTGCGGGCATACTGCCAGAGCAAGCTGGCGATGGTTATGTTTACATTTGATCTCGCCGAAGAGCTGGAAGGCACCGGGATTGCGGTCAACTGTCTTCATCCTGCAACCCTGATGCCTACATCCATGGTGATGGAAACAGATTATTTTACAGGTTCCGTGGACACAGTGCAACAGGGTGCGGATGCTGTAAAATATCTTGCACTTGCAGAAGAACTCGACGGGATGACCGGGCGGTATTTTAACGGGAAAAAGCCTGCCCGGGCAAATGCCCAGGCCTACGACATTGATGCAAGGCGGCGGCTGCGGGAACTGAGCCGGGAGCTTGCGGGTTTCTGATTGCCTACATCATGAAAAACGGGTCAACGTCAATGGCCGTGTGTACGTCGCGGGCTGTGAAAAGGGAAGGATTGTCTGATATCAGGCGCTGCAAAAGGTCTCTTATGGCCTCGGCAGAAGGGGATTTGAGAAGGATCTGCCATCTGTGGCGGCCGGCTATGCGCGGTACAGGCGATTCTATAGGGCCGAGTATCTGCACCTGCCTGAATTTTTTATCTCCGCTTTTTTGGAGCCGGTGGAACAGGCGTCCGGTTTCCTCAGCCTGACTGCGGGTTTTGTTTTTGTCCCTGCCGGATATCTTCAACTGGGTCATGCGGGCAAAAGGCGGGTACTGCAGGGATTTTCGAAACCGGATCTCCTGGTTGTAAAACGCCATGAAATCCTGTGCGCGGGCGGACTCTATTGCGAAATGATCAGGGCTGTATGTCTGCAGAACCACTTTCCCCGGCGTGGTACCCCGGCCTGCGCGCCCTGCCACCTGGGCCAGAACCTGGAAAGTCATTTCTCCTGCCCTGAAATCCGGAAACGAAAGCGAAAGATCCGCACAGATGATTCCCACCGTGGTGATATTGGGGAAATCATGCCCCTTGGCAACCATCTGGGTGCCTACCAGGATGTCTATTTTCTGCTCGCGCAGGTCTTTTAGAATTTTTAAAAGGGCTCCCCTGCGGTTTATGGTATCGCGGTCCATGCGCGCCGTCCTGGCCTCGGGAAACAGTGTGCGCACTGCTTCCTCAAGTTTTTCTGTGCCCATTCCAAGCTGCTTGATGGAGGCCGAGCCGCATGTATCGCACTTTGAGGCGGCAGCCCGGAAGTAGCCGCACATGTGGCACTTGTAGATGTTTGCCTTTTTGTGAAGCGTCAGGGTAATGTCGCAGTGGCGGCATTTCAGGGCCTCGCCGCACTGGGCGCAGACCGGGTAGCTTGCAAACCCGCGGCGGTTTAAAAAAAGCAGAGCCTGTTCGCCTCTTTCCAGGGTGTCTTTTACCTCTTTTTCCAGGGGCGGAGTGATAAAGCGCCTTGCCCCTTTTAAGCCCCTGTGCTGCCTGAGATCCACAACTTTGACCTCGGGCATGGTCTGCCCGGCAATGCGCCGGGTGAGGTTTAACTCCCTGAACTTGCCGGCAGCAACGTTGTATACCGACTGCACTGACGGGGTGGCCGACCCCAGCACCGCGACGGCGTCTGAGAGCTTGGCCCGCACCACGGCCATGTCACGGGCGTTGTAGTGAAGCCTGCCTTCCTGCTTGTAAGAAGTGTCGTGTTCCTCGTCCACTATAATGATCCCCGGGCGGGCAAGGGGTGCAAACACCGCGGAGCGTGCGCCTATGACAACCGGGGCCTCGCCGCGGGCAATGCGCATCCACTGGTCAAAGCGTTCGCCTGATGAAAGCCCGGAGTGCAGAACTGCAACGCGGGCGCCGAACCTGGCGCGGAACCTGCGTTCTATCTCGGAGATCAGCGCGATTTCCGGCACAAGTATAAGGGCGGTGCGGTTCTGCCCGAGTGCTTCCGCCGCAAGGTGCATGTATACCTCGGTCTTGCCCGAGCCGGTGACTCCTGCAAGCAGGTAGGCGCAGAAGCCGGTCTTTAAAGCTTTGCCGGCCTCTCTTACCACGAGCTGCTGCTCCGCGGTAAGCCTGGGCGGGTTGTCAGGATCAACCGGATCGCCGAAGGGATCCCTGTAGACCTCCTGCTCGCTTATGCATACGCAGCCCTGCTTTGCAAGCTCCCGGACGTGGTTTGCAGCGGTGGGAACGACTTGTTTCAGCGAGTCCACCGGAGTAGTGCCGTTTTTTTGCAAATGCTCGATAATGCGGAGTTTCTGCGCAGAAAGTTTTTCCTCCGGGATGTGTGAGCCTGAAAGAGCTGCGCAGCGCCGGGTTTTTGTCCGGACTGTCTGCCTGTAAAACTGCTGCTGTTTTTCAAGCAGTCCCCGGCGGCGCATTTTTTCAAGCAGGCTTCGGGGAATGTTTTCGCCTGTTTTGCGGCAGAGAAAAGACCACCTGCAGGCATTTTCCTGAAGTGTTTCAAGTACTTTTTTTTCCCGCTCCGGTAGCTCCGGCCGGCCAAGCGTGTTTATGCCTTCTTCAGTTGGCTTGTATACCGCGTGTTCCGAAGGATTAATGCCGCCGGGAAGCGCCTCTGAGATCACCTCGCCAATGGGATGCATGTAATAGTCTGCTATCCATCGAAAAAAGGGAACCATTTCCGGCGGAAAAACCGGGGTGTCTTCATCTATTACATCTTCGGCTGGCTTAAGGCCGTCTTCGTGTTCCCTGGCATCAGGGCCGAGCACGTATCCGGTGACTCTGCGGGAGCCGAAGGGGACCAGAACACGCCTGCCGGCCCCGGCCAGGCCGGATAGTTCTGCAGGGACCTCGTAGGTATAGGTCCGGAACACCGGCATGGCCACGGCCACCTCGATTTGCTCAGGAACTTGCTGCATGCGCGGAATCCCGGTGGGCAGCCAGTTGTCTGCGCTCGTATTCCTGTGCCTGGGCAACTGTGATGGCAGTGACGTTGACCACGTTTTCCATGTCCGTGCCCCGCTGCACCACGTTGAAAGGCCTGCTTATGCCCATGAGAAGAGGACCCACAGCCTTGGCCCCTCCCAGGCGCTGCATTAGCTTATATGCAATGTTGCCCGAAGACAGCTCCGGGAAGATCAGAACGTTTGCAGGCGCCCCGAGGCGGTTGAAGGGGTAGTGCTCGTTTAAGATCTCGGAGACAACAGCGGTGTCCGCCTGCATTTCTCCGTCTATTACAAGCGAGGGATCCTGTTCAAGCACGAGCTCCACCGCCTTTTCCACCCGCTTGGCGTCAGGGTGCTTGGTGTCGCCGAAGTTGGAAAACGAAAGCATGGCTATCCTGGGCTCGATGTCGAAAAATCTTGCCATTTCGGCGGTCATGAGCGCAATTTCTGCGAGATCCCCGGAAGTGGGATTGATGTTGACCGTGGCGTCTGCAAACAGCAGCGTGCGGTCCCTGAAAATCATCAGATACACCCCTGATACCTTGTTTACTCCCGGCCTTCGGGATACGACCTGGAGCACAGGCCGGATGGAGTCGGGATAGGACCTGCTTATCCCGTGGACCTGCCCGTCCACCATGCCCTCGTGTACCATCATGGCCCCGAACACGAAACGGTTTTCAAGCTGGTGACGGGTTTCTGCAGGACCCCAGCCCTTTCTCGCCCTCATCATGTGAAGCTTCTGTGCATATTGTTCAAAAAGGCTGCTCTGCTTGTGGTCCAAAATTTCGATTCCGTCGAGGGGAACGTGTATCTCTCCTGCCAGATTTTCGATTGATTCCCTGCTTCCCAAAAGCACGGGTTTTGCAATTCCCTCGCTTGCCGCATGATGGGCGGCTCTCAATATTACAGGGTGGTCTCCTTCGGGCATTACTATCCGTTTCGGATCCTGCTGGGCCCGGGTTATGATCTTTCTCATTATTTCGCGCTCCGGTCCCAGCCGGGCCTCAAGGTACTGGATATATGCGTCCGGATCGGGTATTTCCGTGCGGGAAACCCCGGTTTTTACCGCAGCCTCTGCCACCGCAGGGGTGACTTTGAGAAGAACCCTTGAGTCCAGGGGCTTGGGTATGATGTAGTCGGGGCCGAAGGTCAGGGCAGTGCCTCCGTAGGCACGTATCACGGAGTCGGGTACGTCCTCGCGGGGAAGTTCAGCAAGGGCGTATACCGCGGCCAGCTTCATTTCCTCGTTTATGGCAGAAGCCCTTACGTCAAGGGCTCCCCTGAAGATATAGGGAAATCCAAGCACGTTGTTAACCTGGTTGGGGTAATCCGAGCGGCCTGTGGCTATAATGGCGTCAGGCCGGGCCTCTTTGGCCTCGTAATAGCCGATCTCAGGCTCAGGGTTGGCAAGTGCGAATATTATGGGATCTTTGTTTAACAGTTTCAAAAGATCCGGGGTGAAAGCTCCCTCCACGGACAGCCCGAGCAGCACGTCCGCGCCGCGGGCAGCCTCCTGAAGTGTTCGCTTGTCCGTGTCAGCCGCAAACTCCTCCTTATAGGGATTCATTCCCTGCTTGCGCCCCTTGTAGATTACACCCCGGGAATCCACGAACACTATGTTTTCCTTTTTGACTCCAAGCTGCACATACATCCTTGCAGTGGCAATGGCGGCAGCCCCCGCGCCGTTTACCACCACCCGAAGGTTTTCGGTGTTGCGGTTCGTGAGCCTGCAGGCGTTTATAAGGGCGGCCGCGGAGATGATGGCTGTTCCGTGCTGGTCGTCGTGGAACACGGGGATGTCCATTTCACGGCGGAGGGTGTCTTCTATGTAGAAACAATCAGGCGCCTTTATGTCCTCGAGGTTTATGCCCCCGAAGGTGGGCTCCAGCATTTTGACCGTGCGTATGAATTCGTCAGGGTCCTCGGTATTTACTTCAATGTCGAATACATCCATGTCCGCAAAGCGCTTGAACAGTACGGCCTTGCCCTCCATGACCGGCTTGCCCGCCAGGGCGCCTATGTTTCCGAGCCCGAGCACGGCGGTGCCGTTTGTGATCACTCCTACAAGGTTGCTCTTGTCCGTGTAGTCGTAGGAAAGATTGGGTTTTTCCCGGATTTTCCGGCACGGCAGGGCCACGCCCGGAGTATAGGCAATTGACAGATCTCCCTGGGACATGCAGGGCTTGGTGGGAACTATCTCTATTTTTCCGGGCCGGGGCTTGCTGTGATATTCGAGGATCTCTTCGTCAGTGGGCATATAAGGTGTCCTTTGTTGAGTCTGTGCGAACAAAAATGATTAAAGGGATAAATATATCTATATCCACATTGGCGGGTGTGTCAACCTAAGTACTCGCAGTCATAAATACAGTGACATTACAATCCCGACAGCAGGTTCACTATTGGGATCTGAAGCGAGGCTGAAAAATCCGAAATTCGAATATCGAAATTCGCGCGAAGCATCCGGTAAGGGATAAACAAATTTCAAAATTCCAATAAGGACATAATGTCCGAAATATAGAGAAAACTCCTCTGCTGGCTCAATTCAATCGGGGTGGAATTTTGCTGGTTTTGTTTTATATTTTGGTTATTCGTGCTTGTTTCGTGCTTCGTGCTTCGTGCTTCGAATTTCGGATTTATTCCCTGTCTCTTTAAGGAGGCTGCCCGCTATACAGGTGGATACTCACCCACCAGGGGCGAAGTAATCCCGGCGTATCATATCACAGGCCTGCCGCGGAAAACGGCTGGCGGGTGCTGTGTTTTTGCGCCAGTTTTTCAAACATCCGGGCCAGGCCGGAGCCCAGGGCATTGATTGAGGCAATGTTTAAGTTCTGCTCTACCGCCGCGTCAAAATAGATGCTCAGGTTTGATTCAAAGTCCTCTTCAGCAGGCCAGTAGCATATCATTATCGCGGCCTTGGGAAGCACGTAAAACACCCGTGCAATATCGGCATCCAGGTGCTCCGTAGGAATGCCGTTAAACACGTCCAGCAGGTCAACAAAAAGATCGTAATCATTGTCGGCAATCTGCTTGAGTGGTTTTTCGCAGCGCTGCCTGAACAGGCCGTACCATGAACTTCCGTTTTTTAACTCCCTGAAGGGCAGCCAGTTGCCGGTAAGATCCCTGCCTGCGCCTTCGGTGATATATGTCAGAACCGGCACTGATACCCAGGGGTTGGTATGAATATCTGCAGACAGAGTGCCGTCCTGATACACTCTGAAATTCTTGCCCAGCACCTTTACGGTCAGGCGGTTGTTTTCATAATCTCCCCCCAGCTTTTCAGCCACCGCGGAAAGGTCCATCTGCCTGACCCTGCTTTTGAGTTCTTCGACATAGGCCTCTATTTCCTCTTCAGAGGTGCGGGGTTTTTTCGTTTCTTCACCGGCTTCATCGCCTTCACTGTATTTTTCAATAACCGACGCATCCAGTTTCGGACATTCGCTGAGCTTCTTTTTTCCCTTGAAAACCTGGGCGGCAAACGCCATACAGGTTGGCTCGTTACACTGGCGGCAGTTGGACTGATCCAGCAGTCTCAGGATATCCATGGGTGTCTTGAGTGTGCTCATATGCTGCTCCTCCTTTTGTTTAAGTTGACTAATATAAGCATTTGTGCACTTCATGTCACCCCCGGGGACTTAAACGATCCTGGAAAAATGTTTTTGTTTGGCTTGAAAAATATTTTTTAAAGGGTAAAATGAGATTTTGCGCAAAAACGAGTGAACGTTCGTTTTATTTTTAATAACCCTGATCCGGCGCGCTGCAAACGTGCCGGGGATTTTGTATGAACCAGCTTGAACCGATAAAGGAAGACGGAAAATGGGTATAATTGATGAGGCAATGGCCCGTAATCAGCGTTCGCTTTCGGAATATGAAGCCAAAAAGCTGCTTTCCGGCTACGGCATTCCAGTGACGCGCGAAAACCTGGCTTCTGACCGGGACGCCGCGGTTGCCGCGGCGGCGGAAATAGGATTTCCCGTTGTTGTAAAGGGTTCGGGTGCAGATCTGATTCACAAGACAGAGTCAGGGGTTGTTTTTGTAAACATTTCCGATGAACAGGGGGTTGCAGAGGCGTTTGACTCGGTTGCAGCGAAAATGGGCAGCGGGTTTGAAGGTGTCCTGGTCCAGGAGATGGTTTCCGGCGTGAGAGAGCTTGCACTGGGCCTGCACAGAGAGCCGCAGTTCGGCCCCTGCGTAATGCTCGGCCTGGGCGGTGTGCTAACGGAGCTTGTAAATGACACTGTTTTCCGTATCGCCCCGTTTGACGAAACAGAGGCTGCGGACATGGCCGCGGGTCTGCGCGCTGACAAAATCTTCGGGCCTTTCAGGGGCGAGGCCGGCGCGGACATGCAGGCTCTTTTCAAATCTCTGTGCGCTTTGGGCCGCATGGGAATGGAGCACGAAAATATCGCGGAAGCAGACATTAATCCTGTAATTATTACCCCTGAAGGCGGCCTGAAGGCAGTTGACGCACTCGTTATATTAAAGGAAGGCAAAGATGGATCCGAAGATTGAAAATTCCCCCCTCTACGGCATAGCCAATCCGGCAGGTATCGCTATTTTCGGCGCATCAAACAAGTACACGGCCATGGGTACAAGCGTTTTGTCCTCCATCAAGGCCATGGGCTATGAAGGAAATATATATCCCGTGCATCCAAGGGAAAAAGAAGTACTAGGCCATACCGCATATGAGTCTGTGCTTGACCTGCCTGAAGTACCCGACCTTGCAATAATTGTTCTGCCTACCGGCGTGGTGCCCGAAGTTATGGAGGCCTGCGGCAAAAAAGGGATAAAGCATGCAATAGTGGTTTCCGGCGGGTTCAGGGAAGTCGGCGAAAACGGGGCCGAGCTCGAGGAAACTCTCAAGCGGACAGCCGCAAAACACGGGATCCGTTTTATCGGCCCCAACTGCATAGGCGCGGTAAACACCCATTTAAAGTTCAATGCCACTTTTTTACCCTGCGAGCATCCCCCCGGATTCATAGGCATGGCTTCGCAGAGCGGAAGTTTTATAACCCAGATGTTTGCATATCTCGGCAGGTACGGACTTGGGTTTTCCACTGGATTCAGCGTGGGAAACGAGGCAAATATAGATGTCGTGGACTGTATGCGTTATCTTGCAGTATGCCCGAACACCAAAGTAATAGCTCTTTATATAGAAAGCATACGAAGGGGCAGGGAATTCATAGATGCTGCACGGGAAATTGTTCCTCACAAGCCGATTGTAGCATATTATGCAGGTGGCACCGAGGCGGGCCGCATGGCGGGCCTTTCGCACACCGGAGCGCTTGCCGGCGAGGAGCGTATATATGACGGTGTCTTTCGCCAGAGCGGAGTAATCCGTGCATGGTCAATTGAAGAGCTATTCGACATCTGCTGGTGTCTTGGTTCCTGCCCTGTGCCGGGGGGAAACCGGGTGATGATCCAGACCCATTCAGGCGGCCCGGGCGCTGTTGCAGCGGACGCATGCGCGCGCTCAGGGCTTGAGCTGCCCCGGCTTTCCGGGGAAACAAAGGAAAAGCTTGCCGACTATGTCCCGCACACCGGCAGCATGAACAATCCGGTGGACCTGACATTTACCAAGCGCAACATGGATTTTTTCGAGGAGATCCCCAATATTTTAAAGCAGGACGAAAACGCTGACATGCTGCTTATGTATCTTATGATGCCGCGCCGCACAATCATTATGGCCATCGAAAGCATGGGCGTTACCGGAGACGAGGCCAGAGAGGAAACCGAGAAATTCATCCGGCAGCAAAGCAGGCAGCTTGCCGATATGATGCTGGGATCTGATAAACCCGTGGTAGGGTTTTCATATTATTCCGGGGAAAGTCCTTTTATCCGCGGCCTCTATGACGCGGGAGCCCCCGTGCTGCCCGGACCCAACAGGGCGGCCCGGGCAATGGGAGCGATGGTGGAATACAGGCAACTGCGGGAAAAAATCCTGGAGGGTTCCGGTTAAATCCGGATCCGTGTCATCCCGGGCATGAACTGATCCGGACAATCAATAACCCGAACCCCTGTTAATCCTGGCTGCCCCTTTCGTCGATCTGGACATACGGCCGGTGGTTGTAGCCTGTGTAAATCTGCCTGGGCCGGACCAGCCGCTGTTCCGGATCGAGGAGGTTTTCCCGCCACTGTGCGATCCAGCCGGGCAGCCGGCCTATGGCAAACATCACGGTGAACATGTTGGTCGGGATCTGCATGGCCTTGAGCAGGATGCCGCTGTAGAAATCAACGTTGGGATACAGGTTGTTTTTCTGAAAATATTCATCGTTGACCGCTATCTCTTCGAGTTCCAGGGCTATGTCAAGCAGCGGGTCGTCTATATTCATCCTGTCGAGAACGTCGTGTACGTATTTTTTTAGTATCCTGGCCCGTGGGTCGTAGGTTTTGTATACGCGGTGCCCGAAGCCCATTAGCCGGAACGGGTCTTTTTTGTCCTTGGCCCGCTCCACCATATCTTTCACAGGCAGCCCGCGTTCGTGGATCTCTGTTAACATCTGGATAACCGCCTGGTTAGCCCCTCCGTGGAGATCACCCCACAGGGCGGAAACCCCGGCTGAAAGAGATGCGTAGATGTTGGTCCTGGCGCTTCCCACGCTGCGCACCACCGCGGTGGAACAGTTCTGTTCGTGATCTGCGTGCAGAATCCAGAAAACGTTCAACGCCTTTACCAGCTCCTTGCGAGCAATATAAGGCTTCACAGGAGTGTTGAACATCATGTGCAGGAAATTGGCACAGTAGGTATAGTCAGGTCTGGGGTATTCCACACGGTGGCCCCGGGATATCTTGTATGCCATTGCCGCCATGGTGCGCACCTTGGAAAGAAGGCGCAGGGCGATCTCCTCGAATCCCTCCTCGGTGGTTATCAGTTCCGGATAAAAGCTTCTGAGCGCGTTTACCATCGCGGACAGAATTCCCATGGGGTGAGAGGCGCGCGGAAAATTCTGGTAGAAGTTCTGCATGTCCTCGTGGACCAGGGAATGATCGTTTAACTGCACGCTGGTGCGGTTTAACTCTTTGCGGGTCGGCATTTCCCCGTTGATGAGCAGATAGGAGGTCTCCACGAAAGAGGAGTGCTCCGCGAGTTCTTCTATGGGAACGCCCCTGTAGCGCAGAATTCCCTTTTCCCCGTCCATGTAGGTGATTGTGCTTCTGCAGCTGCCCGTGTTGGCGTATCCCGGGTCAAAGGTGATGTATCCGCTCTCTGCCCGCAGGCTCCGGATGTCTATTCCCTTTTCACCTTCCGCGCCTTCGATGACCGGCAGTTTGATTGTTTTTCCGTCTAATGTCAGGGTTGCGTATTCGGTCATGGATAATACCCCGTAAAAGATAGTTGAGAATTATGGCTTGTAATCCAAGGTAAAAAAGGTTATTCAGGCCCAAATACCATTCTGATATCAGTATCCCTGCAAACTCTTTGTAAAATCTATTTAAATACACCAGTTGCGGAAAACAGGTCAAGTGTTTAATTCTTGTTTATTCTGCAAGCTTCGAAGTTTTAAAACGGAGGACATTATGCGAACCATGACGGCAATAAAATTTTTATGCATACTGGCTGCCTCGGCT
>JAWLEU010000021.1:0-18627 GCA_041685965.1 Desulfosalsimonas sp. | reverse complement strand
ATGTGAATTATTTCGCCTAAACTGGTCGAGTGCGGTCGGCACTTGAATATCGAGCTTCTGACTCTTTCAGAAATAACAGATGTTTCCGGAGGGCCCGGGGATTTCCGGGTTTCGGTAAAAAAGAACCCCAGATACATTGATGAGGACAAGTGTATAGCCTGCGGCATCTGCGCCCAGCGATGTCCCAAGAAGGTTGAGGACGAATTCAACATGGGCATTGCAAAGCGCAAGGCGGCCTATATACAGTACGGCCAGACAGTGCCTCTTAAATACCTGATTGACCCGGACAACTGCCTGTACTTCACCAAGGGCAAGTGCCGGGCCTGTGAAAAATTCTGCCCCACAGGGGCCGTGAATTTCGAGGACAGGGAAGAAACTTTAAATATCAACGTCGGCTCCCTGATCCTTTCTCCCGGCTATAAACCGTATGACCCATCGGGCCTTGATTTTTACGGATACGGGCAGATACCGGACGTGGTCACCAGCATGGAATACGAGCGCATGCTTTCGGCAGGCGGGCCGTTTCAGGGACATCTTGAAAGAGCTTCAGACCGTAGGGAGCCTCAGTCAATAGCCTGGATACAATGCGTTGGCTCGCGAAGTACCAACCGTTGCGACAACGGGTTCTGCTCCGGCGTGTGCTGCATGTATGCCATGAAGCAGGCCCTGATCACCGAAGCCCACATTCCGGGCGGGGGAGAGCAGAGCATTTTTTACATGGATATCAGGGCCCACGGCAAGGAATTTGAGCTCTATTACCAGCATGCGCGTGAACAGGGCATCAGGTTCGTCCGTGCAAGGCCTCACACCATAGAGCCGGGTCCTAATAATACCGGTGTTTCCATCACCTACTTTACCGAGGACGGACGCCGCGAGGAAGAAAGTTTTGACATGATGGTTCTTTCCATCGGCATGGAGGCTCCTGCGGAGGCGGTTGAACTGTCGCGCAAAACCGGCATAGAGCTTACCCCCTACAGTTTTGCTAAAACCGGCAGCTTCAGTCCGGCAGCCTCAAGCAGGGAGGGAATTTTTCTGGGCGGCGGTTTCACCGATCCCATGAATATTCCCGAGGCGGTTGCCCAGGCCTCATCCGCTGCAGCCGAGGCCTCAACACAATTGGTTGCAGCAAGAAACACCCTGACAAAGGAAAAGCAGTATCCGCCCCAGAAAAACGTCATCGGCCAGCAGCCCAGAATCGGGGTTTTTGTGTGCTCCTGCGGGGTGAATATCTCCGGAACCGTGGATGTCTCCTCTTTGGTGGAATACGCGGAAACACTTCCCAACGTGGTACATGTTGAAAACAACATGTTTTCCTGCTCCACTGACACCCAGAACATGATGGCAAAGGCAGTGGAGGAGCACGGCCTGAACCGGATTGTCGTGGCCGCATGTTCTCCGAGAACCCATGAACCGCTGTTTCAGGACACCCTCATGGAGGCGGGCTTAAACGGATACCTGATTGAAATGGCAAATATCCGCAACCACAACGCCTGGGTCCATCAAAAAGCCCCGGAGGAGGCAACCCTTAAGGCAAAAGATCAGGTGAGAATGGCTGTTGCAAAGGTTAGAATGGCCGAGCCGCTGGAAAAGCTTCCCGTGGACGTCATACAAAAAGCCCTTGTTGTGGGCGGCGGAGCCGCAGGGTTAAGCGCTGCCCTGGGCCTGGCGGACCAGGGCTACGAGGCAGTGCTGCTGGAAAAAGGCCCGGGACTGGGCGGCAACGCGGTAAACATCCGCAAAACTGTAAAGGACGAAGATGTTGCAGAAAGACTCAATGACCTGATCAGCCGCGTGGAAAGCCACGATAAAATCCAGGTTCTGAAAAACGCCCGCCTGCTGTCTGCAGACGGCATTGTGGGCAGCTTTTCAAGCGATGTGGAGGTGGACGGGGAAATCTTGAGCATTGAATACGGTGCAGCAGTTCTCGCCACTGGCGGAAAAGAATCAGAGCCCGAAGAATACCTGTACGGACAAGACAGCAGGGTGATGACCCATCTCGAGTTTGACCGGGAGGTAGCAGAGTCCCCGGAGAGCATCCGCGGTGCAAACAGCGCAGTATTTATCCAGTGCGTGGGCTCCAGGGACGAAAAGCGCAATTACTGCAGCAGGATCTGCTGTACCCACACGGTTAGATCCGCAATTGAGCTAAAAGAACTCAATCCGGACATGAATGTATATGTGTTCTACCGGGATATGCGGACACACGGAACAAACGAGGATTTCTACACAAAGGCCCGCGAGCTGGGAGTTTTGTTTATCCGCTATGATCCCGAAAACAAGCCGGTTGTATTCAGTGATGGCCAGAGCCTGATGGTGAATGCCGCTGACCCTGTTCTGGGCAGGGAGGTCGTAATTGATGCTGATTACCTGGTGCTGGCGGCAGCCATAGAGCCCAATGATGTAAGCGACATCGTGGGGCTTTTCAGGTGCGCCACGAATCAGGACGGTTTTTTAAACGAGGCTCATCCCAAGCTTCGGCCGGTGGACATGGCAGTGGACGGTCTTTTTGCAGCCGGGCTGGCAGCTTACCCGAAAATGATCGAGGAATCGATTTCCCAGGCAAAGGCTGCTGTTTCAAGGGCCGGGGTCATCCTTTCCAGGAACCGGATGTATCTGGATGCGGTAAAATCATTTGTTACCGAGGACTGCGACGGATGTGCCCTTTGTCTGGACGTATGTCCGTATGATGCGATTTCACTAACCGAGGAGCGGGTAAACGGGCGGATTTTCAAAAAAGTCCGCACCGAATCCGCATTGTGCAAAGGCTGCGGTCTGTGCGGGGCAACATGCCCCAAAAACGCGATACAGGTCCACAGCTTTACAGGTGATCAGCTGATCGCGCAGGTTCATGCAGCACTGGACCTGCCGGACCTATCAAACCCGGAAAAAACAGGAGAGCAGTACCATGTCTGAACAAAGCTTTGAACCGAAAATAATCGGTTTCCTGTGCAATTGGTGCGCATATGCCGGAGGTGACCTGGCAGGCATAATGCGCCTGCAGTACCCGCCGAACCTCCGCGCCATAAGGGTCATGTGCACCGGGATGGTGCACCCGGAGGTTGTTGTGGAGGCCCTTACAAAAGGGGCTGACGGCGTAATAGTGATGGGGTGACACCCGGGCGAATGCCATTACCTGGAAGGTAATGAAAAGGCCCTGGCAAGGGCGGGTGCTGTAAAAGCCGTGCTTGAAGACTCTGGAATTGATCCGCAAAGATTTGCCATAGAGTGGGTATCCTCAGCAGAGGCCCCGCGATTTGCGGAGGTGGTTACAGGGTTTACGGAAAAGATTAAATCCATGGGCCCCTGTGAGGTAAATTTTCCGGAACAAGCGGCCAATTAGCCGCGGGGCGCTCACCAACAACCATTCCGGCAAATCACGGATAAAGGAGCGGTTATGAAGGCGGACGCAATACGGCTGGGCAAAGCCGGAAAAAGCATTTTCAAGGACCGGGTCATGGAGCTGCTGCCAGACGGCGGCAACCTGAACCTGTGTCTTACCTGCGGGGCATGTTCTTCAGGCTGCCCGGCAGCGGGTATTGGGGACATGGATCCCAGGAAATTTCTTCGAATGGCGGCTATGGGGCTTGATGAGGAGATACTCGCCTCTGACTGGCCGTGGTGGTGCACCATGTGCCAGCGCTGCATTTATGTCTGCCCCATGCAAATTGATATTCCGCAGTTTATATTCAACGTGAGAAAAACCAGGCCCCGGCAGCAGAGGCCTAAAGGCATACGCGCCTCATGCGATGCAGCACTCATGCATGATACCTGCAGCGCCATGGGCGCCTCGGAAGAGGACTGGCGCTTTGTTGTAGAAGACGTGCTCGACGAGGTTCGTGACACGCAGAAGGGATTTGAAGACCTGCAGGCCCCCATGGACAAAAAAGGAGCGGAGTTCTTTCTCAACCAGAATTCCCGCGAACCAGTAACTGAACCCGATGAAATGGTTCCGCTCTGGAAGATACTAGATGCCGCAGGCGCGGACTGGACCTACGGTTCCAAGGGATGGGGTGCTGAGAATTACTGCATGTTCATGGCAGATGACGAGGGATGGGAAAATATCGTGCGAACCAAGGCAAAGGCGGTCGACGACCTCGGCTGTCGGGTCTGGTTAAACACGGAATGAGGGCATGAAATGTTTGCAGTCCGGGCCGGACTGAAAAAATTCAACATTCCGCATAATTTCGAAATCCGCAGCATCATCGAGTATTACGCAAAATGGATCCGGGAGGGCAGGCTCAAGGTAAGTCCTGATTGGAACAGCGACTTAAAGATCAAGTTCACAGTACAGGACCCGTGCCAGCTAGTGCGCAAAAGCCTCGGAGACCCGGTGGCCGAGGACCTCAGGTATGTGGTCAGGTCCGTGGTGGGCGAGGAAAACTTTATAGACATGTTCCCCAACCGCTCCAATAATTACTGCTGCGGCGGTGGCGGCGGGTTTCTGCAGGGGGGTTATCCCGAGGAGCGGCGGGCATTCGGCAAATTCAAGTTCAACCAGATCAGGGCCACTGATGCGGCATACTGCATTACTCCCTGCCATAACTGTCATGCCCAGATACATGATTTAAACGAACACTACGGGGGCGGCTACCACACCGTGCACCTGTGGACCCTGATCTGTCTGTCCATGGGAATGCTTGGCGAAAACGAGCGGGCCTATCTGGGCCCTGACCTTGCAGAAGCGGGTCTATAGCCGACAGGAGGGGGTATGGAGACTTTTTTCGACCTGGTGCAGCAGGTACAGAAACCGGGATTGTGCCACAGGTGCGGCGGCTGCGTTACATTCTGCACCGCCGTGAACTTCGGCGCCCTGGAACTCGACGAAGACGGCAGGCCTCGCTACGGGGACATGGAAAAATGCATCGAATGCGGCCTTTGCTACTGCATCTGCCCGGAAATCGAAGAGTTCGAGGAGGAGACAAAGCGCAAGGTCGGCTGGAGTTCGCCAAACGGCCGGATAATTGAAACCACGGTGGCAAGGGCCTCGGAGCAGCGGGTCAGGGAGAAGGCCACAGACGGAGGAGTAGTCACGTCACTGCTGCTTCACCTTTTTGACAGCGGCCGCATTGACGGAGCAATTGTCACCAAGCAGTCAGGTCCTTTCCAGCGGCGCCCGTATCTTGCGGTCACCCGTGATGAAATTGAGGACGCCGCAGGATTTTATTTTGATACATCCCACGGGATGCATTACATGAGCGAAAAATACGTCACCTACTCCTCAATTGAGGAGTTTGAACCCGTGATGAAAAAAGGCCTGCGGAGGGTGGCGCTTGTGGGGACACCGTGCCAGATCAAGGCATACAGGCGCATGGAGACACTGGGAATTGTGCCGTCGGATTCCATTCAATACTGCCTGGGGCTTTTCTGCTCCGGCAATTTCACGTTTGAAAAGGAGCAGCGCAAAAAACTTGCAGAATCTCACGAGTTTGACTGGGATGACGTGAAAAAGATCAACATCAAGGAAAATTTTCTTGTCCATCTGGATGACGGTGAGATACGGTCAATTACGCTCGAAGACCTCGATTTCATGAAACGTGTGGCATGCAGGTACTGCCCGGATTATTCCGCAGAGTTTGCAGATATTTCCTTTGGCGGCATCGGCGCTCCAGAGGGCTGGACAACCGTGATTACGCGCACGCCGCTCGGGCGGGCTGTTTTTGCGGACGCCAGGGGAGATGCAGTGGAGGAATTTTCCAGGGATGAAAAATCGAATTATGCCTCAGATGCCCTGTCAGTAATGCGGACGGCCGCGGCAAAAAAGAAAAAGGCGGCCCGCCACAATCGCAGGGAACTGGGGAAAAAGTCCGTAAATATCAAGGATTAAAGAGGAAAAGCCTATGGCGGCAAAAGTTGCAAGCGACTGGTTAAACTCGTGTTCCGGCTGCGAGATCGCGGTTGTGGACCTTGGCGAGCGCCTTCTGACCGTGCTGGATCTCGTGGAGTTCGTGCACATCCCTGCGCTCATGGATCACAAGTACTACGGGCAGACAGGCGGAGGCTCGCATGTCGAATTTCCCGAAGCGGACCTGGGGATTATCAGCGGTGGAGTAAAAAACGAGGAGCACCTCGAGGTTGCCAGGGAGATGCGCAAGAAATGCGGGGCAATCATAGCCCTTGGCACCTGCGCCACCCACGGGGGGATCCCCGCCCTGGCAAATTGCTGGAAAAACGAGGATGTTCTTGGTCGCTACTATTCCACCGAGACCACGGACTCCTCTGATGCCCTGCCCTCAGACGGCGTGCCTCCCCTTCTTGATTCGGTTTATGCCCTGGATCAGAAAATTGACGTGGACATCTATCTTCCGGGCTGCCCCCCGCATTCGGATCAGGTTTTTTCAGTCCTGGCTGCATTTCTTGAAGGTCAAACCCCGGAGCTTGCAGGCAAAAGCGTGTGCGACACCTGTCCCACTGTCCGGGAGGGCAAGGGCAAGGTAAAGCAGCTGAGAAGGTTTCTGGAGGCCCCTGAATACGGCGGAGCGGATGAGCCCATGGATAAGATGCGCTGCCTGCTGGAGCAGGGATTTTTGTGCATGGGTCCTGTGACAAGGGCCGGCTGCGGCGGCGAAAACGTTCTGCCCCGATGCATTTCCGCCAGGGTTCCGTGCCGCGGGTGCTACGGCCCTGTGCAGCACCAGGGAAACCAGAGGCTGGATATGTTAAATGCGCTTGCCTCGAACGGAATCGACATCGGCTCGCTTCCGGAAACCTCATCCATGCTCAGGTTTTCCGGGGCGCACGGAGCGCTTAAACCCGTGTTTAAAAAATCCTGAAACCGGATGCCCGAAGTGCTTAAAAATAAATGGTTCGCACTCTGCAATTCATCCGAGGAGGTACAATGACCGAAACACGCACCATAAAGATTTCTCCGGTCACCCGGATCGAGGGGCATGCCACAATCGCCGTACAGCTCGACGATACCGGCAACGTCTCTGATACCAAGGTGCATTTCCAGTCGATAAGGGGCTTTGAAAAATTTGTCGAGGGCAAGCCGGCAGAAGAGCTGCCCAGGATTGTCAACCGGATCTGCGGCATATGCCCCTGGCACCATCATCTTGCATCCAACAAGGCGGTGGACAGCTGTTTCGGGGTCACCCCCCCGCCTGCCGGGCAAAAGCTGCGTGAACTGATTCACAGCATTGCCCAGGCGGAAGACAAGCTTTTACACTTTTTCTTTTTGGCTGCAGCAGACTTTGTTATCGGCCCGGATGCCGATTATTCAGTGAGAAACGTCATCGGAGTGGCCAGGGCCAACCCTGACCTTGCAAAAAAAGTGGTCCAGATGCGCTACAAGGCCAAGATGATAATTGAGAATTTTGCCGGTAAAAGCATTCATCCCGTGGCAGGCGTCACCGGCGGATTTGCAAAGTCAATGACAGAAGAAGACCGCAAGTGGATGCTTGCTGACATGCGCGAGATCTACGATTTTGCAAGATTTACAATTGACTTTGCCAAAAAGGAGGTCTTCCCGAAATACATGGACGCCATCCAGAGCCTGGGGGTTATAAACACCGGGTTTATAGGCACTGTGGATGACGAGGGGGCTCTTAACCTGTATGACGGAAACCTCAGGCTCATGAAGCCCGACGGATCTTACACCGACTTTGCGCCCAAAGATTATGCAGACTACTTAGGAGAGCATGTTCCTTCCTGGTCTTACGGAAAATTCCCCTATGCAAAATCCTGGGATGAAGGCTTTTCCCTGGACCTTGACAATCCAAAGGGTATATACAGGTCAAACACCCTGGCCAGGGTCAACATTGCAGACCGGATGGCAACGCCTGCGGCCCAGGAGGAACTCGAGGAGTTCAGGGAGTTGTTCGGCAGGCCCGCCCAGGCCACGCTTCTTTATCATTACGCCCGGCTCATCGAGGAGGTCTATGCCTGCGAGCATGCAATCGAAATGCTCGAAGACCCGGATATCACGGATCCGGATGTTCGCACCCCGGCGGAGCCCAGGGCAGGAAGAGGCGTCGGCTGCGTGGAAGCGCCGAGGGGAACCCTGATCCATGACTATTCCACGGACGAAAACGGAATGATCACCAGGGCGAACCTGATAGTGGGAACCACGCACAACCTGGGTCCCATAAACATGAGCGTTGAGCAGGCGGCACGCGCGCTTATCAAGGACGGCCACGTGGATGAGGGCATCCTGAACAGGGTGGAGATGGCGGTGCGCGCCTACGACCCGTGAGTCTCCTGTGCCACGCACAGCCTGGACGGCGGTGTAGCAATGGAGATTACAGTAAAAGACGCTGACAACAACATAGTAAAAACCCTGAAAAACTGAATTTACCGTATGCATGAAAAATAAACGTGTTTTGCTGGACCACGGCAGCGGAGGTGTTCTCAGCCGGGATCTGGTGGCCGATATTATGCTTCCGGCATTTGACAGCACCGTGCTGTCCAGGCTCGATGACAGCGCGGTGCTGGATTCTGCGGAAGGCAGGCTGGCCTTTTCAACTGATTCCTACGTGGTCGACCCGCTTTTTTTCCCCGGCGGAAACATCGGGGATCTGGCTGTAAACGGTACTGTCAACGATATAGCCATGAGCGGGGCAAAGCCTTTGTATCTGAGCGCAGGGCTCATTATTGAAGAAGGCTTTTTGATCCCGGATCTCGAAGCCATAATCGGGTCCATGGCCGAGGCGGCCCGGCTGGCCGGCGTCAAAATAGTCACAGGTGACACCAAGGTTGTTCCCCGGGGCTCGGCTGACAAGCTTTTTATAAACACCTCGGGAATAGGCGTGATCCCTGAAGGGGTAAACATTTCCGGCGCCAATGTCCGCCCCGGCGACAGGATACTGCTCAGCGGCACCATGGCGGACCATGGCATAACCATACTAAACCAGCGCGAAGGGTTGTCCTTTAAGGCTGATATCCGCTCTGACACCGCCCCGCTAAACCGCATGGTATCTGATATGCTCGCGGCTTGCCCGGGTGTAAGGGTTTTGCGCGATCCCACAAGGGGCGGTGTTGCAACGGCACTGAATGAAATTGCACAGCAGTCTGATACCGGTATCAGGATCCGGGAAAAAGATCTGCCCGTACGCGCGGATGTGGCCGGATTGTGCGAACTGCTGGGCCTTGATCCTCTTTATGTGGCAAATGAGGGCAAGCTTATAGCCGCAGTGGCCCCCGACCATGCAGACACAGTTCTTTCTGCAATAAAAAAAAACGCCCTGGGTTCAGACGCCTGCATTATAGGCGAGGCAGTCACTGACAATCCAGGTATGCTTGTCATGGAAACCTCCATCGGAGGCGAGCGGATAGTGGATATGCTCACAGGCGAGCAGCTTCCGAGGATCTGCTAGTAACTCCGCATTCCATTAAAAAACTGCCCTGCCCCAGGCAAGTCTTTTTCCCTTAAGTTGTTCCGTTGTGCATCTGTTTCGGATTTATTCCCCCCGGGATCCCGTCGGGGTTTTCAGCAGGCGTTTGCCGGCTTTTCCCGCCTTTGCCATGTTCTTTTAGCATAACCTGAATTACTTTTATAAACATTGTTCTTGACAAACGGGCAACTTTATTGCAAGCATATACCCAAATCTTTTGATTTTCTGTTACGATTAAAACGAATAATGATTTTTGTTTATTCCAGTTTCAAGCAGTACCTGATTTTCAGTTCCTTAAGCCAGACCAGCTCAACCCCGGTTCACTGCGGATTCAGCCCTGAACAGGCAATTGCCCCGGATTTCATCCTGACAGAATTTTCCTGCAAATGGTTTCAAAAGAATTGAAGGCGCAAACCGTAAACAAATCACCAATTCTTTGAAAAGGAGGATCCCATGTCAGACAAGCCTGTCGGATCAGTCGTGATAGTCGGCGGGGGGATTGCCGGTATCCAGTCATCTGTTGAGCTGGCAGAATCCGGCTATTATGTCTACCTGCTGGAAAAAAGCCCCGGCATAGGCGGGGCCATGGCACAGCTGGACAAGACATTTCCCACCAATGACTGTGCGATGTGAATCATTTCGCCCAAGCTGGTCGAGGTCGGCCGGCACATAAACATAGAACTTATCACCCTGGCAGAAATTGAATCAATAGAAGGCGAGAAAGGCAATTTCAGGGTCGAAGTCAGCAAAACACCGCGTTTTATTGACGCCTCGAAGTGCACCGGCTGCGGGGAATGTACCGAAGTCTGCCCGATTGAACTGCCCAGTGAGCATGACGCGGGACTTGCCACCCGCAAGGCTATCCATATCCCATATTCGCAGACCATTCCGGGGGCTTTTTCAATCACCAAAAAAGGCACTGCACCGTGCAGGGCGACATGCGCATCCCATGCAAGTGTTCAGGGATTTATCGCCCTGACCCGGGACGGCCGCTACCAGGAGGCCCTGGAACTTTTTAAACGGGATCATCCGTTTCCGGGCGTATGCGGCCGGGTCTGCGATCACCCGTGCGAAGAAGGATGCAGCAGGAATTCGGTTGACTCGCCGCTCAGGATCATGGACCTTCACAGGTTCCTTGCAGACAGGGACATGGCAGACGGCCGTCCTTACGTTCCCGCCAAAAAGGATGAACGCGAAGAAAAAATTGCAATTGTCGGCGCCGGACCTGCCGGCCTGACCTGTGCTTATTTCCTGGCCATTGAAGGCTACCGGGTAACTGTTTTTGAAAAGCTCAACGTGCTCGGCGGTATGCTTACTGTGGGCATTCCCTCCTATCGTCTGCCGCGCGAGGTTACAGAGGCTGAAATCGAAGTTATCAGGCAGCTTGGAGTCGAGTTTAAAACCGGGGTTGAAATCGGCAGGGATTTTACAATCGGCCAGCTGCGGGAGCAGGGCTACAAAGCTTTCTTTATGGGAATAGGAGCACATGAGTGCAGGCGGCTAAACATAGAGGGAGAATACAGTGAGGGGGTATATCCGGGAGTCGAGTACCTGCGGGATATCAACCTGGGCAGCCACCTGTCCCTGGGCGACCGGGTGGCGGTTATCGGCGGCGGCAATGTCGCCATGGACGCTGTGAGAACAGCACTTCGGACCGGATCGAAAAACCCCTTCATAATTTACCGAAGATCAATGGAGCAGATGCCCACCCATGCAGAGGAAATACAGGAGTGTATGGATGAGGGCATAGAGGTTATGACACAGGTGAGCCCCACCCGTATAATTTCTGAAAACGGCCGGGTCTGCGCCATTGAATGCATGCGCATGGAACTGGGCCCTCCTGACGAAACCGGCCGTCAGCGGCCAGTGCCGGTTGAAGGCTCCGGGTTTACAATCGAAGTGGACTCGGTGATTCCGGCGGTCGGCCAGGAAATCGAATGGTCCTGCCTGACTGATGAATGCGCATGCAGGCTTTCCGAGTGGGGCACCATGCAGGTGGACAGGACCACCCTGCAAACCGGTGATCCGGACATTTTCGCAGGCGGGGACGCGGTTTCCGGGCCGTCCACGGTGGTGGAGGCAATCGGTGCCGGAAGAAAGGCTGCGGTTTCAATCGACCGTTTTGTAAGGGGCGAGGACCTTTACGCGGGCAGGGACAGGCAGTGGACCGCAGTGGGGGACGTGGAAGCCCGGGATGCAGAAACGAGAGAACGCAGCCCCATGCCCCTGCTTGATCCTGAAATCCGGAAAAACAGTTTCCAGGAAGTAAGGCTCGGCCTTGATAAAGATGCAGTGCATGCCGAAACAACCCGCTGCCTGCAGTGCGGCGGATGCTGCGAATGCTACCAGTGCGTGTACGCCTGCAAGGCAGGGGCCGTAAATTTTGAAACACACAGCCAGCAGCCCGAAACATTTACCCTGGAGGCGGGGGCTGTGATTCTGAACCCCGGGTTTAAGCCGTTTGATCCTTCAGGAATCGATTTTTACGGCTACAAGAAGATTCCCGATGTGGTCACCAGCCTGGAATATGAGCGTATGCTTTCTGCGGGCGGGCCTTTTCAGGGCCATTTGAAACAGCCTTCCAGCGGCACGGAGCCGCGTTCCGTGGCCTGGATCCAGTGCGTGGGCTCGCGCAGCACAGGCGGATGCGACAATGGCTATTGTTCGGATGTCTGCTGCATGTATGCCATTAAGCAGGCCCTGATAACCGCCGGCCACCTGCCGGAAGGCGGTGAACAGACTGTTTTCTACATGGACATCCGCAGCCACGGCAAGGAATTCGAACAATACTACCAGTATGCAACAGAGCAAAATGTCCGTTTTATAAGGGCAAGGCCGCACACAATAGAGCCGGGTCCTGACAAGTCCGGGGTTTCCATGGCATACGTCACAGAAGACGGCAGCCGGCTGGTGGAAAATTTCGACATGGCAGTGCTTTCAATCGGCATGGAGGCTCCTGCTGACGCAGAGGAAATAGCGCAACGAGCAGGTATTGAACTGACAGACTACAATTTTGCAAAGACCGGCAGCTTCAGCCCGGGCCTCAGCACCAGGGACGGCATCTACATCAGCGGCAGCTTTGCCGGTCCCATGAATATCCCCACATCAGTGGCCCAGGCCTCATCTGCTGCGGCTGCTGCATCAAAGTCCCTTGCTTCTGCCAGAAACACCCTTGCCAGGGAGAAAAAATACCCGCCGGAAAAAGACATTGCCGCACAAGAGCCCCGTATAGGGGTGTTTGTATGCTCCTGCGGCGTGAATATTGCGGATACAATTGACGTAACAGCCCTGGTGGAACACTCAAGGTCCCTTCCCAATGTTGTGTTCGCGGAAAACAACATGTTCACCTGCTCAACAGACACCCAGAACATGATCGCCAGGGCGGTTGAGGAAAACAGCCTCAACCGGATCGTTGTGGCTGCCTGCTCCCCCCGCACACATGAACCGCTGTTCCAGGACACCTTAAAAGAGGTTGGCCTCAACGGATATTTGCTTGAAATGGCCAATATACGCAACCACAATGCATGGGTGCACAAGCAGGAGCCTGAAAGAGCCCTGGATAAGGCAAAAGACCAGGTCAGTATGGCCGTCGCTAAGGTGCGCAAGGCCTATCCCCTGCAGGACCTGCCGGTGGATGTCATACAAAAAGCCCTTGTGGTGGGCGGCGGCCCGGCAGGCCTGAGCGCGGCTTTGAACCTGGCGGATCAGGGATGTGAAACCGTATTGGTGGAAAAAAGCGGCAGGCTAGGGGGAAATGCCCTGAATATCAGGAGAACCGCAAAGGGAGAGGACGCGGCAGCCGGAGTTGAGGAACTGATAGGTCAGGTGGAAAGCCACGACAGAATCGAGGTTCTCAAGAACGCGGGCCTGGTTTCGGCCAACGGCGCAGTGGGCAGCTTTTCAAGCGAGGTGGATGTAGACGGTGAGATCAAAAACATCGACTACGGCGCCGCAGTCCTTGCCACAGGCGGCAGGGAATCTGTGCCTGAGGAGTACCTTTACGGAGAGGACGAGCGGGTGATGACCCATCTCGAGTTTGACAAAAAGCTTGCTGATCCGGACGGTGACCCGGCCCGGGCCAGAAGCGCGGTTTTTATCCAGTGCGTGGGCTCCAGGGACGAAAAACGCAATTACTGCAGCCGGATCTGCTGTACGCATACCATGAAATCCGCAATCGAGCTCAAGGAGCGCAACCCTGATATCAATGTATATGTCCTGTATCGCGATATACGCACCTTCGGCACTAAAGAGGAGTTCTATACAAGGGCCAGGGAACTCGGCGTGCTGTTTCTCCGCTACGAGCCGGACAACAAGCCAGTGGTATACCGGGAAGACGAAAGGCTCATGGTGCAGGCAGATGCTCCGATCCTGGGTCGGCAGGTGGTAATTGAAACCGATTACCTGGTACTGGCTTCTGCAATCGAGCCCAATGATGTTTCTGATCTGGTCCGCATTTTCCGGTGCGCCACCAACCAGGACGGGTTCTTGAATGAGGCCCATCCCAAACTGCGCCCTGTGGACATGTCTGTGGACGGGCTGTTTATAGCAGGTCTCTGCAATTACCCGGACATGATCGAAGAGGCGATCTCCCAGGGCTGTGCCGCGGCTTCCCGGGCGGGAGTTATCCTGTCAAAAGACCGGATGTATCTGGATGCGGTAAAGTCTTTTGTCACCGAGCAATGCGACGGGTGCGCGTTATGCGTGGATGTGTGTCCTTATGATGCGATTTCCATAGTTGAAGAGCGGGTAAACGGCTACGTGGCCAAAAAGGCCCGAACTGAAGCGGCCCTGTGCAAGGGTTGCGGTGCGTGCGCTGCAACCTGTCCCAAGCAGGGCATTGTGGTGCACAGCTTTACGATGGATCAGATCAGGTCCCAGATGCACGCCGCCCTGCAGGGGGCGGAGTAAAACCTGAAAACCGGAGGGCAAGGCCATGAGCGAAAATTTTGAACCGACAATCATTGGGTTTTTGTGCAACTGGTGTGCTTATGCCGGCGGGGATCTGGCCGGGGTCATGCGCATCCAGTATCCGCCCAACCTCAGGGCTATCCGGGTTATGTGCACCGGCATGGTCCACCCTGAGCTGGTGATAGACGGTTTTTCCCGCGGGGCTGACGGCATCCTTGTGATGGGGTGACATCCCGGGGAATGCCATTACCTGGAGGGTAATGAAAAAGCCCGGGCAAGGAAAGGAGCCGTGAAAATGGTGCTGGAAGACTCCGGAATTGATCCGCGGCGTTTTGATGTCCAATGGGTTTCTTCCGCAGAAGCCCCACTTTTTGCTGAAAAGGTGAACAATTTCACGGGGAAAATAAAAGAACTCGGCCCGTGCACGGCCGGTTCCCTGCAGCAGGCAGCCGGTTTTTTGAACCAGCCTGACCGGGCGGGAAATATCGGGCCGGCGTAAATTACATAAAACCGGTCAACAACAGGCAGACAGGCAGACTGCTCCAATGCGGAGTCTTCCAGGGCCTTGTGTAACACCTCCGGCGCCCTGATAAGCCGCCTCCCGGACTACTGTATTAAACGGACATATTATGTGCTACAGTCAATAATGCTGTAATTTTGAAATTTGCGAGGTATAGATCCCGAAATTCGGGTAAGTAGAAAACAAGGTGCGGGAAATGAAACCGGAAATTTTTGTGACCCGACGGCTGCCGCATGAGGCGATGAGGCTTCTTGAAGAAAATTTTGAGTTAACATGCAACCCGGAAGACCGTATGCTCGACAAAAACGAACTTCTGGGGGCAGTGGCTGAGAAAGACGGCATTCTGTGTTTGTTGACTGATTCTATTGACGCGGAAGTACTGGATGCTGCCGGACAGAAATTGAAAATAGTGGCTAATTATGCTGTGGGATACAACAATATCGATGTTCAGGCGTGCACTGAGCGAAAAATTTCGGTGACAAACACACCCGGAGTCTTGACTGACACTACCGCCGATTTGGCGATGGCTTTGCTGATGGCAGTTGCCAGAAGAATAGTTCCGGCCGAGCGTTTTGCCCGTGCAGGCAGATATGAAGGTTGGGGGCCGCTTTTGTTTCTGGGCACTGATGTACACCACAAAACACTGGGCTTGATAGGATTTGGACGTATAGGATTCGCCATGGCCAGGAGGGCCGCCGGCTTCGGCATGCGCATTTTATATAGCGACGTGCAAAGGGCCGATCCGGACTCAGAAAAGCAGGTAAATGCCGAATATGTGAGCAAATCTGTCCTTTTGTCGGAATCTGATTTTGTATCACTGCATGCGCCGTTAACCCCTGAAACCCGACACATCATAGATGATCATGCCCTTGCTTCGATGAAGCCGTCGGCGTATCTTATAAACACTTCCCGCGGAGAATTGGTGAATGAGAAGGCTCTTGTTGACGCATTGAATAATAATAAGATAGCAGGGGCCGGCCTGGATGTTTTTGAGTTCGAGCCGGCCATTGACCCCAAACTTATGAGCATGGAAAATGTTGTATTGTTACCCCATATCGGCAGCGCGTCAACCGAAACCCGTACTAAAATGGGCATGGTTGCGGCGGAAAATTTGATAGACCTGCTAATCAGGAATAATCAGCCGCCCAACTGTATAAACCCTGAGATTTACGAAAACGCTTAACAAACTGCATGTTTTTTCAGGCAGAAAGATCTGCATTGCCGTGCCTGGTTTTTGCCCAGCAGCGGTACGTATGCCTCCGAAAGACGGATTACTTCGCTGTTTCTGCCATAGACTTGCCCGCATTGGCGATATTGATCTTTGGATGTTCACTGATAATGATGGTAATGGTTTCAGGCTTGGCATCTGCTGTTTTTGCTATTGCCTCGGTCACTTCCCTGGCCAGATTCTTTTTTTGTTCATCAGTACGGCCTTCTATCATGTCAATTTTTACAATCGGCATAACCTTTCCTCCTTTTATATCAAATTGAATTAAGATTTAAATCCTCTATCAATGGCAAAACAAAACAGCTCCATATAAGGCAGGTTTTATTCTGAATATGTTTCGGACTTTGAATTTTGGTCATTTGAATTTGTTTAGATATTCGTGCTTCGAATTTCGAATTTATATTCCCTGTGTTTTTTCCTGCGTCCTTTAAGGAGGCTACCTGATGCCAAACGCCACTAGGGCGGAAACTCGCTTTGCTCTCCCTGCCGGTAAACGATCTTTTTGTTTTTGTGGTCAGGTCGCTTTTTTAAAAGAAATACGGGCAGCCCCGAACTTTGTCAAATACCATTTATGCAGGCAGGGCTGTTTCCCGGCATGCAATTTTTTGCCCCTGTATCCCACTGTTTTCCGGGATGAAAGTATACTATACTTTCAAGATTGAAAAAAAGATTGTCAGTCATATATTGACGCCTGAATCCATACGTGGCATTTTTATTATAGTGCCAGCGCAAACTGAATCACCAGCCCTTCCACTAAGTTTAACTCTTACTGCTTCCGGATACCCCCAGGCAGCTCCCTGAAAAAGACTTTTTATGGAGCAGGCCCCATGTCTTTGGCAAAGATAAGCAGACCACGTGTCCGGAAAGTTCTGCAGCGTAAGAGACTATTCCGTCTGCTGGATGAAACACGTGCCTGTCAGGCCACGTGGGTATGCGGGCCGGGCGGGTCAGGCAAGACAACCTTTATCGCCGGCTACATAGAGGAAAACCAGCTTCCCTGCCTTTGGTATCAAGTTGATGAAGGCGACTCGGACATCGCCGCATTTTTCTATTACCTGGGAGTGGCAGGCAAAGAGCTTGCCCGTGAGAAAAAAGATCTCCCCCTTCTGACCCCGGAATACGCACTTGGGATTTCCACTTTCACCCGGCGATTTTTCGAGGAACTGTTTGACCGGCTGGAGAAACCGGGTGTTGTTGTACTGGACAACTACCAGGACGCCCCGACTGAATGTCTGCTGCATGAGGTGGTTCGCAACGCCCTGCAAGTGATCCCCGAGGGCATAAATCTTTTTCTTTTAAGCCGAACTGAACCGCCCCCGATCCTGGCAAGGGCCATGGCAAGCAATCTCCTCGCCGAGATCGGATGGCCGGCGCTTCGGCTGCAGCCACAGGAGACAAGGGACCTGGTCCGGTTATTGAGCCGCACCCCGCCATCTGAGGCAGTTATCAATTCACTGCACAAAAAGGTTGACGGCTGGCTGGCCGGTCTGCTCCTTGTTTTAAAGAGGGCGGAAACCGAAGCCATGGATACCGCGTCCTTTACCAGGTTCACAGCCCGCGAGGTATTTGATTATTTTACCAGCGAGATATTTGACAAAGCAGACAAAGAAACGCAGGTGTTTTTGCTCAGCACGTCGGTTTTGCCAACCATTAGCGCCACAATGGCGCAAAAGCTTACCGGTTCGGAGAACGCAGAGCAGATTCTGGACAGAATCAGGCAAAACCACTGGTTCACTGAAAGATATCCCGGCAGGGAAATAAGATATCAATATCATCCCTTGTTCAGGCAATATTTGCAGAACCGGGCGGCGCAGACCTTTACCGGCGGGCACATGAAAAGGCTCAAGGAAGCGGCTGCGCGGCTGCTGGAAGCCGAAGGACAGATAGAGCCTGCCATTGAGCTGTTTTTTGAATCCGGCCATCCGCATGAGGTGGTCCTGTTAATCCTCAGCCAGGCGCAAATGCTGGTAATCCAGGGTCGGAGCCAGACCTTGGAACTATGGCTGCGGCGCCTACCGGAAGAAGTCTTTTATGAACATCCCTATGCAGTCTACTGGCTGAGTGTTTGCCGCCATCGCCTTGATCCGGACGAGGGCCGGGAGCTTTTTGAAAAAGCATTCTCCCTTTTTGGGGAGCAGGGGGATACCGCCGGGATATGTCTTTCCTTGTGCGGGATTCTGGATTCGATAACATTTGCCTGGAACAGCTTTAAGCCCCTGGATCAGTGGATTCCGAAATTAACCCAGCTTTCCCGGAAATATGAAGCACTGCCTTCCCTGGAGGTCCAGGGAAGGCTCTCTGCCATCGCGCTTTTTTCCCTGACTTTCAGACAGCCGGATCACCCCGAATTCAAAACCTGGGAAAAGCGAGGCCAGGCAATACTTCAAGAAAATATTCCGGGAGACATCAAACTTCGTGTGATTGCCACACGGACCTGGCATCGGCTTTTCTCGGGCAATCTGGCAGAGGCCGGTCATTTTATTGAAATGTATCGGGAACTGGTCCAATCTCCGAATATTCCCCCTTATTTGCTGCTCGCCTTAAAGAACCTGCAGGCCTTTTACCATTTTTTAGGCAACAACTCTGAAGCATGCAGCAAAATGGTTGCCGAAGCCCTGGATCTGGCCTCAGCCACCGGAATT
>JAWLEU010000020.1:0-18640 GCA_041685965.1 Desulfosalsimonas sp. | reverse complement strand
TTTTCCCCGGCCCGCAGTCCGGGACCGAGCACTACAAATAACTTTTTTCGGCATGCTTAAAATCTTTGATTTCATTTTTTTGAACCTTGAACCTTTAACGTTGAGCCTTGAACGAAGCTATTTAGAAGTTTAAGGTCAAGGCTTGCGCGATTCCGAAGAATACAGCGTACTTAGCCGTACGTGAAATTCTGAGGAATCGCGCGTAACGCAGACCGCAGGGCTTCCTTCCCGTAAAAACACCGGGCTATGTGAGAAGCTTTTTATGGTGACATCAAAATTTGAAATTTAATACCCTGCCCGTTATGTTTTGACAATAAAAGCAACCTTCAGGCATGTGGCCTGGATTTATTTACAAAAAGGGGGTATCATGAAAAAATTATCAGGTATAACAGCAGTGATTTTTTGTCTGGTTTTATGCATTACCGGTCTTTCTTACGCACAGGCCGAGGAGTGGAAAATCGACGAGAACCATTCCAGCATCTATTTTGACGTGGATCATACGTTTGTAACTGTCCGCGGCCTTTTTGATGATTATTCCGGCAGTGTGGTCTTTGATCCGGACGACAAGGATGCCGGCAGCATTGATTTCACGGTTAAGGTCGACAGCATCGATACCAACATTACCAAGCGCGACAACCACCTGCGTTCAGATGATTTTTTCGATGCCCGGAAGTATCCGGAGATGAGTTTTTCCAGCACCGAGATCAGTCATGTGAAAGATGATCAATACAAAGTAAAAGGCGAGTTAACCATCAAGTCGGTTACCAAAGAAGTCGAGGTCCCGTTCAGGTTCCTGGGCATGGGAGACAATCCCCTGGAAGAAGGCCAGGAAGTTGCCGGGTTCGAAGCAGAGTTTACCATAAACCGGCTGGATTACAATGTAGGCAACGGCAAGTTTGCAAAGATGGGAGTCGTGGGCAAGGAAGTCAATATCCTGGTCGCACTCGAGATCTTAAGGGATCTTTAAAGCTTACGTTTTGCCGGCGGCTCATAAGAGGGGTTGTCAGGGATATCACATAAAGCGGCTTTATCCGGAGGTGGATGTTTGCATCACGGCAAGCACTGAAAATATGGAGGGGGAATAATGTCTATTGAATATATGAAATTGATGAATCAGCTTTATACAACCAAAGGCTACTCGGCCTACCGATGGGTGAAAAACGATGATCCTCCTCCCTGGCAATCTCCTGGGAAGCCGCTTTCCCAATGCCGTCTGGCTCTGCTTGCATCAGGCGGCATCTACGCAACCGGGCAGACTGCTTTTCATTTTAAGGATGATACCTCCTATAGAGCTATCCCCAAAAACATCAGGACTGAGGATCTTCGTGCCACCCACTTCGCCTACGATCTAACAGCAGCACGAAACGACCCTAATTCCGTGTTCCCGCTCGACACTCTGCATCAAATGGTAAGCGAGGGTGTAATCGGGGAGCTGTGCGAGCATGCCTATACCTTTATGGGCGGGATTTACTCCTCCCGGCGGGTTAAGGAAGAGCTTGCTCCGAGCCTTACGGAACGGCTGCTGGAGGATCGGGCAGATCTTGCGCTGCTTGTGCCCTGCTGACCGGTCTGTCATCAGTCCGTGGGACTGATCGCCCGTCATGTCGAAGCTGCGGGGGTTTCCACTTTGTGTATGGGTTCAGCTTATGACATCATGCGCTCTGTTAATCCTCCCAGGGGTGTGTTTGTCGATTTCCCTTTGGGCCACACTACCGGCAAGCCTGGTCAGCCGGAGCTCCAACGCGAAATCCTTCGCTCGGCACTGGATTGTTTCAATACGATGTCCGAACCCGGTTCCATCAAGACACTGCCTTTTCAGTGGGATGATGACGGGGCATGGAAGAAGGAATTGGCAGAGAGTGAGGATCAGCGTCTGCCCCGCTATGACATGCCTCAGTATCAGAACCGGGAAGACAGGGCCAGGGCCGAAGCGGGAGATATCTCGGCTCTTGGCTTATGTGGATGTGAGATGTGCGCCGTAAGCCATAGCTGAACAGTTGCCAAACTTTTTACGGCGCCATCTGAAAATTTACTTTTTACTATTCTGTAAAAGAAGGGATCGTTTGACTGTTTAAGCCTTTATGGCTGTGGTTTAATTCCTGTTTAATCAGAATCTATCTCGCGCAGAAAATGGATAAAGTCGTTTATGTCCTGCCTGGTTGAGGAAAAGCAATCAACCGCATTGTCAGCCAAAGTTTCCAGTCGGTCAGGTTTCAGGTTGAAAGCGTATATATTTCTGACTAAGTGGCGAAAAGCTCTGTATTCGTCCAGGCAGTCACGGGTTTCGCGCCTTATGACCGGTGGGCGCAACTCTTTCATGTCAGCTGCCATCTGTTGAAGCGACTCCTGATGCCAATTCGCACCTGCGGGCAGTCCTCCGTCCATTGTACGGGCAATGTCTTCGAAACAGGATTCGATGCCGGCATAAAAACTGTGCAGGTTCAGTGCGACCCCGTCCAGATATCCGTCGTCGCCTGTTTTCCGGGACTTGACGAGCAGTTGGCCCATCCGTTGGACAACCCGGTCTACGTCTTTAAGGATCTGTTCCAGCCGGCCGGCCAGAGCCTGATAGGGGCCTCTTGCTGAAGTCATATCTCCAATCCTTCCTCCACCTGGTTGCAAAGCGAAGGTGATGCCTGTTCTATCTGTATCAGGTCCACGGTGATTTCCCTGTCCAGGGAGGTCACTGCTGCAACGGCCTGCAGAAAATCGCTGTCTGCAACCCCGAGGACTGCGATGTCCACATCCGAGCGTTCATCAAAATGCCCCGGCCTGACCAGGGAGCCGAAAACAACGACCCTGTCTGCTGAAAATTTTTGTTTCAGCAGGGATGCGGCTTTTTCGGCCACTGCCCAGCCGTGTTTTTCCCGAAGGCGCCGTTTTTGTTCCAGGGTTTCCTTGTTGCGCCTGGCAGTCCTTCGGTAAATTTCCATATCAGATGAAGAGATGGCACACATTATTATTTTTCCGATTTTATTGAGTTAATTTGATGCAAGGATACGCCAATACGTAAAAAAGGTCAATTGCTGTAAAAAACAGCTATTACTGTATTTTTAAAGACTTTCCTGCTTGAAAAGCGAATAGATCTGCACCGGTTCATCCATGCCCTTGAGGTGGATTT
This sequence comes from Desulfosalsimonas sp., assembly GCA_041685965.1. Classification (GTDB taxonomy): domain Bacteria; phylum Desulfobacterota; class Desulfobacteria; order Desulfobacterales; family Desulfosalsimonadaceae; genus Desulfosalsimonas. The sequence continues at coordinate 15,519 of JAWLEU010000020.1, read as the reverse complement.
TGCCGCGGTCGTAGACCGGCCATAGTTTTTCTATCATCTCTCTGGTGCGTTCTCCGAACAGGATATCTCCGCCTTCCGCGTGTTCTGCAAGTCTTGCTGCAAGATTGGTGACAGTGCCGCTTGCAGTGTAGGTCATGCGGGTGCTGAGTGTGCCTTTCAGCCGGGTCATGCCAAGCAGTGCCTCTCCGGTGTTTATGCCCATGTTCACATTTACCGGTTCAAGGTCTGCGGCAAGGCTTCTGTTTACCTCCCGGTTTCTCTGCCTGATGTCTACTGCGGCCCTGATCGCGTTTACCGCGTTTTTTTCGGGATCGTCGTCCTTGAATATTATCATCAGGCCGTCTCCGGCGGTTTCGTTGATTTCCCCGTGGGACCGGTGGATGGGGTCGACAAAACTGGAAAAGATTTTTTCCACAAGGGTGTTTACCTCGTCTTCCGGCCTGTCTATGCTGAGCTTTGTATATCCCTCAAGGTCCAGAAACAGTATGCTTACATCCTTTTTTTCCTTTTCCCTGCCGAGCATTTCAGGGTTTTTTTCAGCCATGGTGCGCACGGACTGTGGCACAAAGGGTGACAGGTGTGCAAGCATCTGGTTGATGCGTATTTTCTCCTGTGTCATGGACCAGTGTTTTTTCGCGCTCGTAATCAGGTGGCCCACGGTTTCTGCAAAGTCCTGGAGAAGGAGAAAATCCCTGCTGGAAAATTCAGCGCCCGGCGTTGCCACCACGCTTACCACCGCGAGCAGGTTGTCCTGTTCAAAAACCGGCACTGCGGCTTCCGGGCCTATCGGGACCTGTGTTCCGTCATGCCTTTTAACCGGTTCACTTCCCGTTGCCATAACCGCCTTTCGCCTGGAAACAGCCTGACGGATGGCCGGGCGGTGGCGCTTGCATTGCAGGCAGTTGACCGGACGGTCATGCAGGGCGCACTGAAGCGGTCTGGTGTACTTGCCCGCCTCGGGATCGAGAAGGAGTATGCAGGCCTCCATTGACTGAGGTATGATTTTTCTCAGTTCCGAGCGCATTTTTTCCAGGATCTCGTTTGCCTCCATGTAAGGGGCGACTTTTCTTGCCAGCATGCGCTGGGCCTCGAATCTTTCCTTGTAGTAGTTTTCCATTTTTACTCTGCCTCTTTTTTCAGAGTAATTCCGCACCAGGCGTTTTCCGTAAGCCCGCAAATCCGACGGAAACCGCATGAAGCATAAATCCGCACCAAATCCTCCATTTCATGATCCCTGAAACCGGAAAAGATAACTATTGCACCCGGGGATGCAATCCTGGTGATTTCTCCACACAGCCCTGCAAGTGTGGGGTAGCGAAGGTTCGCCAGAATCATGGAGAAGCCGGGCGTTGGGTCGCGGGGACTGATTTCTGATCCGTCCTTTGTATAATCTATGTGAATTTTTTCTTCCAGATCGTTTAAACAAACGTTGTGCGCGGCCTCGCTCCTGGCGCACGGATCAGTGTCGGTGCCGATGGCCCTGCCCGCGCCCATTAGGCATGCAGCAATGGCAAGCACTCCGGTGCCTGTGCCGATATCGAGAACAAGGGTTTCTTCAGGCGGGCAGGGCAGGGCGCTTTCCCGGAACACCCGAGACATGAGCTTCAGTGCGATCCTGGTGGTTGCATGATCCCCGATGCCGAAGGAGGCGCCGGGCGCTATCCTTACAATGACCCTTCCTCTTTCCCGGGGGCAGGAAACCCCGGGCGGGGCAAGGACAAAGTCCTGTCCCACATTGACGGGACGGTTTCTTGAAATCTCCACAAAGCTGCGGCCCAGGTTCTGGGTATAGGAAAGCCGGTTTTCAGATACCAGGGTTTTGACTATTTTTCTTGCGGTTTTCCCTGAAATGCCGAGATCCGTTGAAACCATGCGCTCCAGGTCAAGCGGGGTTAAATGCTGCCCGCTTTTGCGTACATGTTCCATGACCCGGTATTTTATCCTGTCTTTTTGTGTATCGGTTTGCCGGCTCATTTGCGTGATATCTGCCCTAGTATCTGCGCTGTCATTTTGGTGAAATCCTCTGCAGCAGTTCCCGCGTTCTCGGGACCGTTTTTGCGCACCGCCCTGAAAAAGCGCCTGGCGGTCTTTTTTTGCTCATCGCTCCATTCGGCGGTTAGAAACTCTGAAACCGCAGGGTCCTGTTTTTTATCACTTACCGGCACGTCTCTTCTGCTGTGAGCCCAGTTTATTACGTGCCTGAAATAAATCAGGCTCCTGTCGATCATGACGTAGAGAAGCTGTTGGTTTTTAACAGGTCCCACTCTTATCATAACGCCGCCCAACGGCATTCCCTTGATGCGGGTACCCGCGATTTTACGGGTGCCCCATGCAGCTGATCCTGCGCCGGCTGCACCGCCCAGTGCAGTGAAAACCCCGAATGTCAGGCCGCCGGCTGCCAGGTCCGCCTTTGCGCCTACGCCCGCACCTATGCCAGCACCCGCCCATGCCATCTGGTTGCGGGTGAGGCCAAGGGCCTTCCATGTTTTTTTTGAAAAAAGGTCCTGGTTGACCATGGAGTGAGCGGGAAGCTCCCATGAAAAAATGTTGTGCTTGAACAGTTTCTTGATGCGGTTGTGTGCATCTGCCTCCATTTGAGCTATCTGTTTTTGATACTCTGCGGCGAGCTTGTCCGCTGCCCCTGATGTATCTGATGATTTCCCGACGGTTTTTTCAGCCCTGTGTGAAAGGGCGTTTTCTATCAGTTCCGTGATAATCGCCGCTGAGTGTTCAATACGGCTTTCCCAGTTTGCTGAAAAGGCCTCGATTACTGTTTCAAGGTCTTCCTGCCAGTCAGGGTCTATGAACTTAAGGCTTTCAAGAAGGGACATTCGCTCTGCAAAGCTTGCCCTGTGTGCGTCAAAAATGCGTATTGTGTTGAAGTGCCTTCTGGCGGAGTTTTTCCAGTCCTCAATGTATTCTCCACTCCTTCTGTCCCTTGTATTGATAACTGCCATGCGCGGCACACCAGTCATGCGAAGGATATCCATTTCGATCCTGTCAGTGTTGCGCACCGGCCTGGAGCCGTCCACCACGAAAATGACGCCCGCCCCGTGTGCCAGGGGGGAGAAAAGCTCGCATTCGTCTGAAAACTCGGGATTGTCCCGGTGGGCTGCGATAAATTCTGACAGCCATTTTTCATCCTGCCCTGCGGCGTTTTCAATCCATTTGTGCGCGGCCCTTGGATTCTGAAATCCCGGGGTATCAACAAAGCGGATCACTTCCGTTCCGTCAATTGTAACGGGGTACTCGCGGCACTGACGTGTTTCTCCGGGCGTGGGGCTGATGGGCACGCTGTCGTCTTCTGCCAGCGTTGCAACCACTGACGACTTGCCCTCGTTTGGATGGCCCAGAACCGCGAATACCGGTGTGTTATCCTTCATTGCCGCTCTGCTCCCCTATGGTTTCAACCCTTATGTATGGATCGCCCAGGCTGTTTACAGCCTGCTGCCAGAGGACCTGTTCGTCCCTGGGTACAGGCTCTGCAGCGCCTCCGAATCCGGAAGGTTTTCCCACAAGACACACCACTGCCGGAGTATCCGGACCTGATGCCTGTTTTAAATGGCTTAACCACGCCAGGTTTTCCTTTATGGGCGGCTGCCAGGACTCCTGGATGAAAACAATGCGATTTGGTTCGCTGCCGTGTTTGTCCAGCCGGTCAAGGAGTTTTTGCGCATCTGTTTCAGGGTCACCGGAAACTGCCACAAGATCTGAAGCGACAAGCCCCAGACGTGTTTTAAGAAGCTCTGCCAGCGAAGATCCGTTGAGTTCGATGTCTTCAGGTACTGCCACAACGGCAGACATTAGCCCGGGCTCCTGTGTAACGCCTGAGGTGCCGTTTTCAGGCCATGTTTCAAGCGGTTTTGCCTCTGTTTTTTCACGGTAAGGCCGGCTTGCGGTTTTGACCTGCGGTGAGGTCATTTGCCGCCACAGGCGCTCGCATGCTGCATGGGTGAAGCTCAGGCCGGCAAGGGCTCTTTTCCGGCGCCACAGGCCGAAGGCCAGGAGCAGCAACCGGGGCAGCAGTCCGTAGAATGCCACTGACAGGAACAGAAAAGGCCACCAGGAAGCCATGTCACTGGTGTTAAGTTTGTAGATGCCTTCTTTTAAAACCATCCTGCTGCCTGCTATCTGGTCTGCTGTGGGGTATGCTGCCGGAGGGTCCGCAAGCCAGGCCCAGGGCGAGGCAATGATTTTAATGATCATGTGAACGGTCTCCGGATCCGGCTGCAGAGTGGACTGCCAGCCGAAAGCCACGTCTGTTATGGTGATGCGAAGAAGCAGTGCAGCCAGGATTCCTGTGTTGAATGCCACGCCTGCTGCCTGTGCCGTGTTGAAAACAGGCCAGAAAAACAGGTTTCCGTAAATGCCCCGGGCCTGGCCTGCGGTTCCCAGTGCTGAGCGAAGGCTGTTTTGCCTGCTCTGCGGGGCTTTTGATTCCGCATAGTTCAAAGCCCGCCTGGAAATGCGAAGCACAAGCGCGGCAATCAATGAATAAATGCCTTTTATCCCCCCCGGCTGCCGAATGAGTCTGCGGGCGGGAAAGGATACCCCAAGAAGAATCAGCAGAAGAATCTGCGGGGCCAGCAGTACCCACAGGCAGGTAAAAACGTTTACCGGCGTGGTTCCGCCGTAGGAAAGCACTGACCATGAAAGCCCCGCTCCTGAAACAAGCGCAAGAGCGCACAGTATCAGCCGGGCTGTTGCCGCGGCCTCTGTGTATACATCCCCGGGCAGGGCATCCTGGCTGCCGGATTCTGCGGCTTTCTGTCTGCGGCGGCCGAGCCAGTATTTGAAAACCTCGCGCCGGTTTCCGGGCCCGGGATGATTTTCCGCGTATTCCAGGTATATCCTGCGGTCCAGAGCGGGTTCAGTCCCTTTTTCGTCTCTGTCCAGGAAATACTGGAAATCAATTATGTCTTTTATCCGCCAGTTTTTTGTCATGAAGGTCTCTGGTAATATAGGTTAATACTTTTTTTTATGTATCACAAACCTTACGGATTTGAAACCAATGGCCCGTGTAAAACAGTTGTTGAAATTTTTGGCGCACGGCGTTAGTATTATTAGATAAATTAAAGGAGTAATAAACAATGTTTAAGCCGTCGGCAGCGGTTTTGCCGGATTTTGAGGAAACCCGCAATTATAACCGTATCTGTTTTTCACGCCCGGAGATCAACAGGCTTTCAGAAAGCAGCACAGTTGTGGATATGCATTTCCACAGCAAATATTCGGACGGGCAGGACGATATAGCAGCCATTGCTGATCGCGCCCGCAGTCTTGGCATAGGCGTTGCCATAACAGACCACAACGCAGTTGAAGGCGCCGTGCGAATGGCTGAACACAAAGATGTTTTCAGCATTCCCGGAATCGAGGTCACCTCCAGGGAAGGCGCCCACCTGCTTGTTTATTTCCACACAACCGAAGACCTGGTCCGGTTTTTTGAAAAAGAGCTCACCCCTTACCTGGGCAAGGAGGTGATGTCTTCGTCCTGGCTGTCCATGGAGGCTATCGTGGCTTCTGCCAGGCAGTACAGGTCCCTGATCGTTTTTCCGCATCCATACTGCGCCATGTTTACAGGGGTGTGCAATCCGCTTTTTTCCAGGTCCCGCCAGGATTTTCTGCTTTCCGCGGCAGACGGCATCGAGGTTATAAACGCTGGAAACATTCACAGATGGAATATTAAAAGCGCCTTTCTCGGCCTTGACAAAGACGCCGGCCTGACCGGCGGATCCGACGGGCACAGCCTTTTTCAGCTGGGCCGCGCGGTAACCTGTGCTCCCTGCGGAAAAAACGCGGAATCCTTTCTGGAAAATGTAAGAAACGCGCAGACCCTGGTGGTGGGCAAGGAGATAAATATCCTTCGCAAGGTGGCATCCAGCGGCATGAAGATACGCTCCAATCTGCGCAATTCCCAGGATCTTATCGGCAAGAACATGCGCTACGGCTATGCGGTTATCAATTCGCGCTCCAAAAGGCTCAAGGAGCGAATTGGGCAGAACCTTCAGAAATAAATCTCTCCGGTTTTTACAGGTAGGGTGAAAACAGCCACATGAGTGCATCCCGTGTTTTGGCCGGAAAAGAACGGGAGTCTATTTCATCGAAATAAAGCTGCCTGGAATGCTCAATCCTGTCGTCAATATGGGCTGATATTCCGTCCACAGTGTCCCTGTCGAAAATCTCCACGTTTAGTTCAAAGTTGAGCTTCAGGCTCCGCGGGTCTATGTTTGCGGATCCTATCTGTGCGTATTCACCGTCTGCCACAAACAGCTTTGAGTGAACAAACGGAGGCGGCTGGAAATACACGTTCGCCCCCCAGTAAAGAAGTTCCCACAGTATGTTGTTGCAGGCCCACTGGATAAACGGCAGGTTGTTTAACGCGGGCAGCACGATATCCACTCGCGTGCCGCGCAGCACGCTTGTCTGGATGGCAGAGACCATCTCGGCAGAGGGCAAAAAATAAGGGGTCATTATCATCACCCTCCTTGTTGCAGTAGCCACGGCGCCCACCAGTATGGTGGACAGCTTGTCCACGGCCTCGTTTGGCCCGTCTGCTATTGTGCGGCACACTGCAATGCCCTTTGAAACGATGGGCGAGCCTGTGGGTTCGATATATTCGCCTGTGCAAAAGTACCAGTCCTCGAGAAATGACTGTTCGAGCTGCCGAGCCACCGGCCCCTCGAACCGGAAATGGGTGTCGGCTGTCGGCCTGCGTTTTTCCGGAGGGTACACCATGTGCCGGCCGCCGATATTCATGCCCCCGGTATAGCCTGTTTCCCCGTCTGCAACCAGGGTCTTTCTGTGGGTGCTAAGGTTGATGTGCAGCATTGGAAACGGAAGCATCCTGGGAGGCAGAAAACGGCTGCATGATATTCCCGCCTTTTCAAGCATGGCGGTGGCCCTGGGGCTTGAATAGAGTTCCCCGAATCCGTCCACGATCACCCGCACCCTTACTCCGCGCTCTTTTGCGGCAGCAAGTGCGTCTATGAACTTCCTGCCCGTCTTGTCAGTCTCGAAAATATAGGTGCACAGAAAGATACTGTCTTTTGCTTGTTCAATTGTTTCAAGCATTGCGGGATAGGCTCTTTCGCCGTTGTGGAGATGCTCGATTTTGTTGCCCCCCACCAGGGGCAGGTGGGTGACCTTGTCTGATATGCGGGCTATGCCTGCTGCCGTGCTGAAGACATCAAGAGTTGCCGGGCTGTACGTGACTGTTTCAATGGAGCGTCCCCCACCCGGTTCGATTCGCTGGGGAGGCCGCTTGGTTTCCAGCTTGCGGGCCCTCTGGCGGATCCGGTTTATGCCGAAGATGAAATAGATTACCGGCCCCACAAAGGGAAATACCAGGCAGACTGTCACCCAGCCCAGGGCTGATTGCGGGATGCGCTTGAAAAACAGTGCGTGTCCTGCTGCGAGCAGGGACAAAGCAATGTTTAATATCAGAAGCGTCCAGTGGATAAACTCCATGTTCCCGCCTGTTATTCGGTTTGAAGGGGCGGTACAACCGGATCTCGCAGGATTCTCTCCATGGCGTCCCTTGCGCTTTTTGCAGCCTCCGGAAACACTTTCTCAAGGTTGCGTATATGCCGCAGGTTGTCTGCGGTGCGCATGATGAGCATGGCAAGGTCGCCTTCGGCGCTGTCCCACATGGCAAGCACAGATTCCCAGTCCCGGCCTGCGGTCCAGTGATAAAGAGTCATGGCCGGGCGCATGAATAAAAACGGAGCGGCAAAACCCTTTGCAATCATCTCCTTTGCAAAAGGCCGCAGTCCCTCGCGTATGGTAAGGTATGCCTTTTCAAGCTCCTCGGGCACGTCTTTGGGATGGATGCTGTCTTCATCGGTTTCACGCTCGTTTACGAAAGAGGCCATGATTGCCGCAAGAAGCGCAGGCTCTGACTGCGGGAAAAGTCCGCGCCTGAAGCCTTCGGCCACCATTACGGGGTGATCTATGCGGAGCTGGGATGCCCAGATGCCTGCTTCGGTGAGCTGATTCTGTCTTGTAACATATTCTTTTTCTTTTAAAAAATCAAGATGGCGGATGAACTCGCTCCACAGGTGCTCGGTGTTGGCGTGTTCGCCGTATCTGGGCTTTTTCCTTTTCCGCCTGGAGTGCTCCTGGAAGTTTGCAAACGATTTTTCCAGAAGCTTGCGCACCTGGTCTGGTGTGTGGGAAAGCAGCAGGTTCAGGGTCATGGAAAAGTTGATCTTTATCTGGCTGTCAACATCAGTAGGCTGCATGTTGATCAGCCTTGCAACATAGCGGGTGTCCATGAACCTGCCGGGAATAACTACTGCGAAGCCTATTTTGTCCATTCCCCTGCGGCCGGCCCTTCCGGTCATCTGGTGGAATTCCGTGGGGTTTAAGGGCACGAATTCGCGGCCGTTGAACCGGTCCGAGTTTAAAAAGGCTATGGTCCTGGCAGGGAAATTCACGCCTGCGGCAACCGTGGAGGTTGCAAACACTGCATCCAGGAAGCCTTCTGTCATAAGTGTTTCAATCACCAGCTTCCAGGCCGGAAGCTGGCCGCTGTGATGGGCGGCAACCGCCTTTTCAGTCAGGTACTGAAGCTGCTTGTGATCCGAGAGGTGGGGGGCTTTTTCTATTAGCTCCCTGGCTCTCTGCCGCCTTCCGGCCTTACGGTCCGGGTCTTCTTCCACCTTGTGCTTCGAGCACAAAAGCAGGGAATTGTCGCAGTCAGCCCTGGATTTTAAGAAAAAAATTGCGGGCAGCAGGTTGTATTTTTTAAAAACCGCCAGGATTTCGTCCATCCTGGGAAGAGTGGCACCGAATCCGCTTTCTGTCTTGTTTTTTAAAAAATTGAGCACCTTTTTATTAAGCTGGCCCCCGCCCTTTTTCTTGTTTTTGCCCATCAGGGGAAAAAGTGTGCCTGAAGGATGCAGAAGAAGGGGATACAAGGGCACTGGCCGCTTTTTTTCCTCCACCACAATGCAGGTCCTGGCCCGTATGGACTCCAGCCATGACGCTATCTGGTCCGCGTTGCCCACTGTGGCCGAAAGCATTAGCATCGGGATCCGCGACGGCAGGTAAATCATTGTTTCTTCCCAAACTACCCCGCGGTCCTCGTCTCCGAGAAAGTGGGCCTCGTCGAGCACAACAAAATCCGTGCCCAGGTCCTCGCCGCGGTGCATGGCGTCATAGAGCTGGTTTCTCAGTATCTCTGTTGTGCCCACGACTATAGGTGCATCAGGGTTTTCCTTCCTGTCACCTGTTAGAATGCCAAGGTTTTTTTCACCGAAGATTTCGGAAAACTCGCCGTACTTAGAATTTGTAAGGGCCTTTAGCGGCGAGGCGTACCAGGCCTTTCCTCCGGCATCGAATACTTTGCGGATGGCTTCTACTGCAATCCAGGTCTTGCCCGCACCGGTGGGCGCAGTGACCAGGCAGTCACTTTTCTCGATTGCCTCCAGGGCCTCGAGCTGGAAAGGATCAGGTTCAAACGGTCGCTGCTCGGGTTTTCCGATTTCTGCAAAAACCTTTTTCAGGCTTGCATCAGAACCGGGTTTTAACTTTCGGCCCCGTTTTTGTGCGGGTTTGCGCCTGCGGGCGGGGTAGCGGTTTTTCTCTGTCATCAAAGCGCTTCTATCATTTTCATTATTTCTGATTTGGCTTCAGAGTCTGCGTCAAAAGGGGACAGGCCGTTTAGGTCAGCCTCTATGAGCGCCTCGTCATAAGGCAGAAACCCCAGAAATTCGAACTCCGGCAGATGATTCTGCAGAAACTCGCGGTCTTTTTGTCCTCGTATCTTGTTGCCTACAAGGAAGATTTTGCTAAGCCCGATTTCAGAGGCAAGCTGCTTTATGTGCATGGCAGTGTCAATGCTTCTTCTGCCGGGTTCCACCACAACTATCAGGCGGTCCACAGCCCCGGCAGTGGCCCGGCCGAGGTGTTCTATGCCGGCTTCCATGTCCATTACCACCACTTCGTCGCGTGCCAGCACAATGTGGGTGATCAGGGCCTTGAGCAGGGTACTTTCAGGGCAGATGCAGCCCGCCCCGCCTTTTTTAACCCCGCCAAGGCGCATGAGCTTTATGTTTTCGAGCTTTGCGGAAAGCGAATCAGGCAGATCATCAACCTTGGGATTCATCTTGAAAAATCCGCCTACGCTTCCGGGTTTTGCCTCGGTGCGCTCATATACAAGATCCTTCATCTCGGAGATGGGAACGATTTTTTCCGCATCCGCAATTCCGACCGCGCCCGCCAGGTTGGCATCAGGGTCTGCATCTATTGCAAGCACCGTTTTGTTTGAGGCGCTCAGTGCCCGTATCAAAAGGGCTGAAAACGTTGTTTTTCCGACTCCGCCTTTTCCGCTCACAGCAAGTTTCATATTGTCATTCCTTTGTTATTATTGTTTGATATTTTCCAAATTTTTTAATATCATTAAACATTTTTGCAGACAAGTCTATAATTGCCGGCTGGATAAATCCTAAATTCTAACAAACCTGAAATCCCAATGCCGAAAAAAACATTGAAAAATAAGAAACCTGAAATCCTGGCTCCCGCAGGAGACAGGGATTGCTTCCTGGCAGCAATTGCAGCGGGTGCGGATGCGGTGTACTGCGGCCTGAAGCAGTTTTCCGCGAGAATGGCGGCTGACAATTTCACGATAGAAGAACTCGCAGCACTGACCCGGCTGGCCCATGACAGGGGAGTCAGGGTATATGTGGCCTTAAACTCCCTGATAAAACCCGATGAGCTCGAGGATGCGGGAAATCTTGTTTTCCGTTTAAAACGGGAGGTCAAGCCAGACGCTCTTATCATACAGGACCTGGCAGTGCTGTCTCTGGCCTCGCAGGCGGGATTCAAGGGTGAAATCCATCTTTCCACCCTTGCAAATGTTAGTTTTCCGTCCGCAGTAAGGCTGGCAGGGTCTTTTCCGAACATCACCCGGGTGGTGCTTCCCAGGGAGTTTTCAATAGATGAGATAAAGGCAGTGGCAGAGGCCTGCCCCAAAGGGATTTCCCTTGAAGTGTTCGTGCACGGGGCGCTTTGCTACGGGGTTTCGGGCAGATGCTACTGGAGCAGCTTTCTCGGAGGAAAAAGCGGGCTGCGGGGCGCCTGTGTGCAGCCCTGCAGACGCATCTACACCCAGGAAAAACAAAGGGCCAGGTTTTTTTCCTGCCAGGACCTGTGGATAGACGTGCTGGCAAAAGTCCTGCTGGAAGTTCCCGCGGTTTCCGGGTTCAAAATCGAGGGACGCAAAAAGGGACCTCATTATGTCTACTATACCACCTCCGCATACAGGATGCTGCGGGACAACCCCGATGACAACAGCGCGAAAAAAAACGCTCTTTCCCTTCTGGAAAACGCCCTTGGCCGAAAGGCAACGCATTACAGGTTTCTGCCGCAGCGGCCCTGGAATCCGCTTGACACGGACACACATACAGGCTCAGGAAAGATGACCGGCAGGGTCCAGGGGCCCAGGTTAAAGCCATACCTTGAGCCCAGGGAGAATCTTCTTGCAGGAGATCTTCTCAGGATAGGATACGAGGATGAATCCTGGCACAGGGTTATGAGGATGCCCAAGTTTGTTCCGAAAAAGGGCAGGTTTTACCTGAACCTTTCTGAAAAGGAGCGGCCCGCAAACGGCACGCCGGTTTTTCTCATAGACAGAAGGGAGCCGGAACTGGCAGCTGATATAGAAAAACTCGCGGGAGAGCTTGAAAAACCGGATTTAGGGCAGAAAAAAACATCAGGGTTCAGGGTTGCCCTGCCCCAGCGAAAGATTCACCAGCAGCCCTCCGTGGAAATGGAGGTAAGGCGGGATCTGCCTGATGCGAATCCGTCCGGAAACGATATCGGCGTCTGGCTGACAGCCGGCATGACCCCTGATTCAATGCCTCTTTCAAACCGGATCTGGTGGTGGCTGCCTCCGGTGATATGGCCGGATGAAGAAGCAGGGATAAAGCGTGCGGTCGGCCTTGCCCTGGACAAGGGATTCAAGCGTTTTGTTTTAAACGCACCGTGGCAGATGATTTTTTTTCCTCCGGGCAAAAAGGCGACAGCATGGGCGGGGCCTTTTTGCAATATCTCCAATGAACTTGCAATGGAAAATCTGGCCGCAATCGGATTTTCCGGCGTAATTGTAAGCCCCGAGCTGGGGAAAAAGGACTATACCCGCCTTCCCGCCAGAAGCCCTCTGGCCCTGGGCGCGGTTGTGCACGGAAACTGGCCGCTTTGCATATCGCGCACTGTGGCTGATTCGCTGAAAGCGGACAGCCTTTTCAAAAGCCCCAGGGGAGAATACGCGTGGGTGAGCAGGATGGGCGGCAATTACTGGGTTTATCCGGACTGGGTGGTTGATCTCACCGATCATGTGGACACTCTTAAAAACATGGGCTACAGGATGTTTGTCCGCATGAATGAGCCGGTTCCGCAAGGCATTAAAATGAAAAAGCGGCCCGGCAAATGGAACTGGGACATAGGCCTCAAATAAAAAAGGCCCGGGAAAAGTCTGCTGCGGATTCCGGCTTTCTTGTCAGGCCTGCGGCCCGTCTGCGAATTCGACCCTGTCTTTGCCCTTGACTTTTGCCCTGTATAAGGCTTCATCTGCCCTTGCAAGCAGGGAGTCAATGGAGTCGCCCGGTTTGTATACTGCCATTCCCATGGAAGCCGTGAGGAAAAGATCCTCTGCAATCCCGTTAAACCGCATTTCCCGGATTGCCTGCAGAAGTCTGCACTCATAGGAGCAGGCATTTTCTTCAGGCTTGTAATTTACCAGTATAACAATGAATTCTTCTCCACCGTAGCGGCCTATGTAATCCTCGGAACGGATGTTTTCCCTCAGAGTCTGCGCAAATATTTTCAGCACCTCGTCTCCCGCCAGGTGGCCGAGAGTGTCGTTTACAGGCTTGAAATCATCTATATCGATTATGCACAGGGCAAAAGGGGAGTCTGAGCGAATGGCAAGGGCCTTTTCCCTTTCAAGAATATTAAAGATCTCCCTTCTGTTATATATTCCTGTGAGTTCGTCATGGCTGGCAATCAGCTTTATTTTTCTTCTCAGGTTTGCGATGTAGGTTGACAGGTAAGATACCCACATCAGGGCAACCAGCAGGCTGATGATGCGTATTGCCTCCAGGCGCATGTCTGTGTGTTCGGGGTGTATTATGTGCAGCATGCTAACTGCCCCTGCATACAGTAGGGTGGCAACCAGTGAAATGCCGAAGAAGTCGAGCAGTTTGAGCCTGAAGACACCGAACATTAGCACCAGGATGTAGAGCAGGATAACCATGCCCCGCAATGGACTTGCTGTAAAACAGGTAAGCAGGGTGGAGAAGGCAATGCCTATCATCAACTGAAACACTGTCATGCTGGGGTCTTTGAAGCGCTTGTTTACCCCGGTAAAAAATAGGGTGAAGATAAAAAGGTTGGCTGCCAGCAGCAAAAGAAGAATTGCCGCAATTCCGGCGGGAGTTATTAATATTAAGAATCCGCCGGCATAGCTCATGATTACCAGTGCGGTTATCAGGAGATAGCCGTAAAAGGCAAGCAGGCTTCGCCTGATTCTCAGGGCCTGGGCATGGTCGTTTTTAGGTATAAAGTTGAATCCAGGCAATTATGTGCGGTTCCTTTTATGTGTTCAGTTCACCATTTAACTCCTGCAGTATGAGGGCATAATCTGTATTGATCTGTCGGTTTGTAAAACATATCCGGCAAAATGCAAGTATTCCTGTCTATCCATATCTTATCGGATGAAGTTTTGATTTCTTAAGTCTTTATTGATAAAAATAATAACACATGCCCTGTTGACAGATAAAAAATATTTTCATGCCTTTTTTTAACACGTCATAAGGAAGGGGAGCCATGAATCTTGCCGAATTGCCTGAAAGGGAAAACGAAAGGTTTGGCGAACATGTTTATGTGATATTCCGGGACCGCCAGTGGACAAATTTCGAAATGCGAAGCGCCTCCAGGCGACTTGCAGGTGCATTGAAAGACCTGGGCGTGGAAAAGGGCGACCGGGTAATAATCCAGATGCCCAACTGCCCGGAGGTGCTGCAGAGTTTCCTTGCGGTATACATGATAGGGGCGGTGGTGGTTCCCATAAACTTCATGGTGGGAGAACCCGAGACAGCCTACATTTACAAGGATACCGGGGCAAAGGTGATTATCAGCAGCAGCGATTTTCTGTCAAAGATAGAGGCATGCAAAAGCAAGGCGCCTGAAATACAACACGTGATTCTTGCCGATCCGGAAGTGCCGGACGGATATTACTCCTATCAGCAATTGATAGAAAAGCAGTCAGGCGACATCTCCATGGAGCCAACTGATGATAACGATCTTGCGGCACTTATCTACACAGCCGGCACAACCGGCTGGCCGAAAGGAGTTATGCATACGCATTCCAGCCTTTACAGCAATGCAAAGATGCAGCAGGATACACTCAACTTTGCCGAGGGGATGACAAGCATCAGCGTGCTGCCCCTTTGCCATTCCTACGGCATTGCAAGCATGAACTTCGGCATGTACGTGGGCGGAGGAAAAACCGTGGTACTTGATACCTTTGACATAGACACGGTGTTTTCCGCCATAGAAAAATACCGCGCAAACATCATGGGTGCCGTGCCCACCATGTATGTTTTCATGCTTCTTCATCCTGATCCGGGAAAATACGATTTGAGCTCCATGAAATACTGGATCTGCGGTTCAGCTCCCCTGGCCCGCGATACCTGGGAGCGGTTCAAAGATACCTTCGGCGCGGAAATAATAGAAGGCTGGGGACTGACCGAGGCAGGGGCGAACAACGCCGTAAATCCCCTGGATGGCAAAAAAAAGATCGGCTCCATCGGGCTTCCCATGAAGGGCACTGACATGAAGGTGGTGGATGACATGGATCGGGAACTGCCTGCAAACCGGGAAGGCGAGATAATAATATCGGGTCCCATGCTTATGAAGGGCTACTGGAAGCTGCCCGAGGAAACTGCCAGGGTCCTTCAAAACGGGTGGCTTTATACTGGCGACGTCGGCTATTATGACGAGGAGGGATATTTTTTCATAACAGAGCGCAAAAAGGACCTTATAATAAAGGCAGGGGAAAATATCGCCCCGCGGGAGGTCGAAGAAGTCGTCTGCAGCCATCCGGCAGTGTCAGAGGCGGCTGTGGTGGGCATGGAAGACGAGGTTTACGGAGAGGACATCAAGGCTTTTGTTGTGCTTCTGCCCGGCAAAAGCGCCACGGAAGAAGAAATAATAGAGCACTGCCGCGCGAGCCTTAAAAGCTTTAAGTCGCCAAAGCAGGTGGTGTTCATGGATTCTTTGCCAAAGAGCCTGGTGGGAAAGATACTTAGAAAGGAACTGCGCGAAAAGTCATAATCCGGCCCTGAGCGCGGTCCTGGAGGCCTTGTCAACCAGTGAAAAAATCCTGTCTGTTTTGTTTTTCATATTGGCGGGGCGATGCCCGCTTACCTTGATAATCCTGAGGCTGATGCTGTCGGTCCATGCAAAGAAATCCCTGTACAATCCGGCCAGGCCATGGGGTTTTCCTGATTTGGTGCAATA
>JAWLEU010000019.1:0-19064 GCA_041685965.1 Desulfosalsimonas sp. | reverse complement strand
TGTCTATATTATCCACCCTGCCGACTGCCGAAAAAAAGCCCCGGCCCCCGAGGGCATAATTGCTGACACGAGCCCCGAAACCGGTGGTCGCATTGGCTTGAACGGCACTGTCCGAGGAGGCGATCCCTTCTAAGCCCGCGCTTAGATTGATAAGGTTCTCTATGTCCGACTCGGTATCAAGACCATCTTTTAATACGTCAGGCTCGATGTCTTCCAGGGTTTGGGCATAAAACCCGAAATCATTTAAAAGCCTGTATCCGGCAGAAATCCCCAGGTCCGCACCCCAGCCCTTCCTGCCGAGATCGTTGTTGTCCACCCCGATCCGCTCGCCTTCCTCAGTGCGCTTGTTGAAGGCCCCGAAGACTGCGGGGTTATAATACTGGGCAGAAGTGTCGTCAACTGAGGCCACACCTGCGCCGCCCATACCCATTGCCCTTGGAGTGGCAAAAAAGGTGTTTGCGGCAGATGCGGGTGCGGCAAGTAAAATACAAGCCGAAAGTGCTATAAAAAATGATTTCCCTGGGGTTTTTGCAAATGCCATAGACTGCCTCCTTGTTTTTGAGTTTATTTGTCTGGTTGCTTTTATGTAATATTATATCGTCCTGAATCGGTAAAATTTAATGGAACCTAGTTGAAAAATACCGCTTTCTTAAATATTGTTGCCGGGTGAGCCATCGTAATGACATTTTATGCTCCCATGGGTAGCCAGCGAAAGCCTGACCAAAGCGGTTATGGGCAGAAGTTTTCTCAATAATTGCTCTTTTAAAACATAATCCACCTATGGGTTCGAGTTCTCCGGAATGTATGCGATAAAGATTCAACCATCAAACCGATTTTTTCCTGCCCCGCCCTTCTGGCATACCAGAACGCTTCCCACCTGACTAGCCCGGGCGCTTGTTTGGCCCGACTCGCACTGATCGGCCAGTCAGGGGGCCAAACTGCGCATACTGTCAGTTTTTGCCCGGGCATTTCGATGCACCCCATTTTTTTGCACTCGCTTTAATTGTTTTATCGGTCTTTTTTGCACGGGCTTTAATCTTTTTGTCGTTCTTTTGAACCATGAGTGCATTTTTCCTATATATCGTAAGAGTTGTTCCAACGGGGCTTGCTGTTTGTTAATTATGTTTTCTTAACCGATGCCGGGGGGCAACACCGCAGAATTTGAATATGACACGAGCAACTGCCTTATTGAAGGAATCCTGCACGTGGAAGAAGAGACATCACCCGCCTGTGACCCAAACGGCAGCCTGGTTGAAAAAACTGATGCCAAGAACCGGAAAATCCGATATATCTGCGATGATACCGGATGGCCGGAACAAATCAGTGCATCTTCAAACATCGGTTATAGGCATGTGAAAAGTCATCAAAATTGGTTATCGGATGGATCGGCGGCAATAACGGAGGTGGAATTCATGCTTAAAAAACAATTCAGGGAGTAAAATCATGGGAAAGACAAGGGTAGTGTTGAGTTTTATTCTAATCGTTTCGTCTCTGGCGTTGGCCGGTTGCTCCGATGATCTGCAGGATAATCAATCAGCGGAAGTCTCCGTCGCTGAGCAAGAAATGCCGATGCTCGACCTGGTGCCTGAGGACACTCAGGTTTTATTGAAGTTTGAAGGACTGGAAACCGTATATGAAAATATTGCAGTTTCTCAAGACTCAATACTGGGGCTTTCCCTGGAACAAAAAGATATTGA
Source organism: Desulfosalsimonas sp. (assembly GCA_041685965.1). Classification (GTDB taxonomy): domain Bacteria; phylum Desulfobacterota; class Desulfobacteria; order Desulfobacterales; family Desulfosalsimonadaceae; genus Desulfosalsimonas. The sequence continues at coordinate 17,367 of JAWLEU010000019.1, read as the reverse complement.
ACAGATGAAAACCAACCTGGGGTTCAACCCCCTTGACCTGCAACAAGTGAGACAGGCCGGTTTTAACTCTGAAGAAGACTTTTGCCTGGCGGTTACCAACATAAGAATAGATCCTGATGAAAAAAAGGAAACCGATTTTGATGTTTTGGGCCTGCTGCCGGTATCTGACGGCGACGCAGCAATTAAGACAATTCGTGCCAGCCTTGAGAAAAAAAATAACATTGTCATAGAGGAAAAAAAAGACGCCGTGTCATATCTTAAATGGCGCAATCAGGAAGCAGAAGGCTGCATGGCGGTTAAAGACCAATACCTTTATATGACGGTTAATTCACAAAATGACCCGCAGACATTCCTTGAATCGGTTTTAGAAGGCAAGTCCTCTTTAACCAGTGCTGAAGCTTTCCGCAAAATCGTGCCCGATACGGATTTTACCCGCGACCTGGTGGCTTATTTCAATATCGCAGACCTGGTTAAAAACAATGCCGATCAGATCAAACAGGCCACAGCCGATCAGTCTCAGTCAGCGACGGACACAGCTCAAATGATAAAGTCCCTGGAACAATTTTCTTCTGCCTCCGCGACCGCAGACCTGGGCAGCACGGATTTAAACCTAAACACAATCGTCTCGCTGGCTCCTGACTCTGATATCAAAAAATTTGAGAGCCCTGACCTCGTAAACCGGGATAAGATCTTAAGCATTGCAGACCCCGCAGCCCTGCTGCTTTCCTTTGGCGTGGATATGACGCAGTACTACAAAATGATCACCGACTCGCTTCCCGCCGAGCAGTCCGAAACCGTAAAAGCCCCTATGAACGATTTTGAACAAAACAGCGGCATTGACCTTGAGGCAGAGCTGATGGGCAACCTGAACGGGAGCATGAACCTGGCATTCTACGACGGAGGCAGCATAACCCTGCTTAATCAAAATGCGCTTTTTACTGCCGGAGTCAAAGATGATAAAATGATGAAAAATGTAATTGAAAGAACAATCAATTCTCTTCCACCTGACAAACAGGCCATGATCACCCGCCAGAAGGTAGGCGGAAAAGATGCATATGTTGTCAATGCAGGCATGGCACAGATATACGTCGGTGTTGATGATAATAAATTTCTTATAGCCTCCGGAAAGCCGATTTTTGAAAAAGCCATCAACGGGGATAAAGATACGGGCTTTGCTGCAAACCTTGCAGATGATCAGTTAAAAGACATCATCATGAGTAACCGCAATATACTGTATCTGAACATGGATGAAGTGGTAAAAACCGTTAATAATTTTGCAATGTTTCTCATGGAACCGGCGGGAGGAGAACAAAAATTTAAAGAAAAGCTCAATGCCGCGGGTAAATTCGAATATATCCTGGCCACCCGCAGGCTTGAAAAAGACGTTATCAAGTCAATGCTTACAATTAAAACCCGCTTCACTCAGCCTTTTTTTACAGAAGTGGCCCAAACGATTGATGAAATGCAACAGTGAAGCACGCCGCCTTGACGAACGCCTGAAGGAATCAGTCAGCATTGATACACTCGTAAAACCGGAAATACTCGGTTAAGATGGTGAGGCTTCAATGACATCCACCGCAAAAAGCGCCGGCCATCCCATAAAACAGCCCAAAGGGCTTTCCGGCCGCATCCAGTGGCTGCGTGACTATTACTTTAAGGGTGCTCAAAGAAACTGGACGAATGAGAACACCTCCTGGACCACTGGTACGCCCTGGGATGAGCAGTACGATGAAATCACCTATTACATCGTTCCGGAGACCTACGCACTAATGCAGACCATTCAGGCCTCCTACCGGATGACGGCCAGGAAAGTAGAACTCCACGAGGACTTCTGGACCTGGTCAATTTCCGAGCGCCGGGCCTGGTTTAACCGTGAGGTTATGGTCAATTGCCTGCCTTGCGAAATACTTCCGGGCGATCTGATAGCCGGGGCCAGGTTCAACATACAGACCTCAATGTGCCTTAATGAAAGCGAAGCCCGAAAGCGCAGCAGAATGATAGCCGGCAAAAAAGGCGCCAGAGCTCAAATGAAATGGTTTCACGACCACGGCTACGGCAACGCGGGCGCAACATGCGGCCATCTCGTGCCGGGCCACGAAAATGCCTTGAACCTCGGCTGGAAAGGCATTTACAGGGACCTGGAAAGCCGGTTCAATGAACTTGCCCCGGATGCGAAAAAAGATTTTCCGGGCTGCCAGCTAAACGCCATGATGACTGCCGCATCAATGCCGAAACAGCTGTCCGCGAAATACGCATCCACGTGCCGCAGCCTGGCGCAAAAGGAGTCTTCCGCCGCGCGCTGCCAAGAGTTGCGCCTAATGGCAAAAAACCTCGACCGGGTCCCCTGGAATCCCCCCAAAACCTTCTGGGAGGCAGTGCAGGCCCTGTGGCTCAATCACATGCTCATAATGGCTGACGAGAATTACCCGGGGCCGGGAGTATCGTTTGGCCGCATGGACCAGTATCTCTACCCCTATTGGAAGCATTCACTGGACATGGGCATGGAAAGGGAGTTTGGCAAGGAGATCCTGAAATGCTTCTGGATACATGCCAACACCGCCTACGACGCCATGATCCGAACCGGAAACCAGGGAATCTCATCCGGTTTCGGGCAGCTTATCACGCTTTCAGGCCGGGGCAAAAACGGCGAGGATCTGACAAACGATCTTACCTACGCCATTCTTGAAGTAATAGACGAAATGTCTCCCATACTTGAACCCAAGCCCAACGTACGCCTCCACCGGAATACGCCGGACGGGCTTTTCGACAAACTGGTTTCCATGATCGGAGAAAGCCAGGGCGCTCCTTTCATTCTCAATTTCGACGAGCGCTCCATGGCCGGCATGATGCGCGAGGCAAGGATGGCGGGACTGGAACACCTCATAAACGAGGACACCGTCTGGGACTACGCGCCGGTGGGGTGCCTTGAAAACACCATGCAGGGAAACGACCGCTCCGGAACGGTGGACAACAACATCAACCTTCTAAAGGCTGTTGAACTTGCGCTTACAGGCGGAAAGGACATGCTTGCCTTTACCGACCCGGTAACCGGGAAAACCGAAAAAATCCGGCAGGACGGACCGCGCACCGCAGACCCTCACAAATTCACGCACTGGGAGCAGTTCTGGGAAGCATATGCCGTTCAAACCCGGCACATTATCCGGAGAATCACGGATCTCTACGAAACATCAGAGGAGATACGTGCCATGTTCAACCCCACGCCCTACCTTTCCTGCCTGGTCAAGGGGTGCGCAGAAAGCGCAAAAGACATTACCCAGGGAGCAGCGCAAATATCGTTTACCACTATCGAGGCTGTAACATACGCAACCACAGTTGATTCACTTCTTGCGGTGAAATACCTGGTTTTTGATGAAAAAATCTGCACCATGGACGAGCTGGTCAAGGCGCTCAAAGACAACTGGGTGGGACACGAAATCCTGCGGGCCCGCGCACAAAACAAGGCTCCCAAGTACGGGCGCGACAGCGACGCGGCGGATGACATGGGCAGAAAAGTAATGGAGCTGTGGACAGATGAGACCTGGAAACACCGCACCCGGTCCACCAACAGGCAATTCCGCCCGGGCATGCTCAGCTGGAACTACTGGGTGGGTGACGGTTTTATCATGGCTGCAAGCGCGGACGGCAGGAAAAAAGGACAGTTTCTATCCAACGCAATCTGTCCTTCCAACGGCGCGGACATCAACGGGCCCACAGCAAACACCAATTCCGTTGGAAAGGTACTTGGAGGACGCACAAAGGATAATTTCGGCGACTGGGACGGGTACAACAACATGGTGGCAAACGGCGCCAGCCACACTATTACATTCAACCCGTCAATAATCAAAGACGGCGAACACAAGGACAAGTTCAAAGCCTTCCTGCGCGGATACTGTGAAAACGGAGGCACAGCGCTTCAAATCAACATGGTCGACCCTGAAATGCTCCGAGATGCCCGGGAAAATCCTGACAGCTACCGCCACCTCCTGGTACGTGTAACCGGTTACAACGCCTACTTCACAGCCATAGGCAGGGAACTGCAGGATGAAGTTATCTCAAGGGTGAGCCATGGAAAATTCTAACCTGCTCTATTCTGCAGGGAGATGTTTGAATGAAAGAAAACAGAAACGAACAACCTTGTGCAGGAACCGTACTTGAGATTCAGCGGATGTCCACGGAAGACGGCCCCGGCATCCGTACCACGGTTTTCATGAAGGGATGTCCCCTGTCCTGCACCTGGTGCCATAACCCGGAAAGCATATCCCCCAAGCCCCAGGTACACTGGATGGAAACCCGCTGCATCGGCTGCGGGATATGCGTTGACACCTGCCCCGAAGGCGCACTGTCTTTTGCTGAATCAGGCATACGAATAAACCGGAAGCTGTGCAGGGGCTGCGGCCGGTGCGCAGACGCATGCCCGTCAACAGCCATGGAGCTTCTGGGTAAAAAATGGAGGGCGGATAAACTGGCACAAGAACTTGTAAAGGACCGGGCCTTTTTTGAAAACTCCGGCGGCGGGATCACAATCTCAGGCGGCGAATCCACCATGCAGAAGGAATTTGTGACCGAGCTTTTGAAAATTCTCAACAGCCGCGGCATCAACACTGCAATAGACACCTGCGGGGTCTGTTCAAAAAAAGTCCTGGACGCCATACTTCCTCATGCAAACCTGGTCCTTTTCGACATAAAACTCATGGATTCCGCACTCCACCGGAAATACACCGGCAGCGGCAACGAACAAATCCTTGAAAACCTGGCCCATGCCGCAGAACTTGTTGGCCGCCACCTTCATCCAGAGGCCCTCTGGATCCGAACGCCCATAATCCCAGGAGCTACGGACTCGGCAGATAATATCCGGGGAATCGGGCGATTCCTGGCAGGTCTTTGTCAAGGCGTGGTCACCCGCTGGGAGCTGTGCGCCTTTAACAACCTGTGCGCGGACAAGTACGCGCGACTCGACAGAAACTGGGATTTTGAGGCAACACCCCTGGTTTCCGAAGAAACCATGGAACACCTTGCAGAAATCGCGCGAGCCTCGGGCGTTGATCCCGCAATAGTGTCGTGGACCGGCTCCGCCCGTGACACATCCGCTGCAGACGAAAAACCCGAGCATCGTTTTGATTTAAGCGGGCAGTCAAAGGAGGCGGAAAGGTGAATCCAAAAAGACATTTCAGTGAAGATGACATAAGCCGGCTTCAGCCCACTGAAAAAATCGGCCTGCTCGCCACCGTAAACAGCAGCGGAAAACCCCATATCACTCTTATCACCTCGCTTCAGCCAGCAGACCATACCAGGATGGTTTTCGGCGAGTTCGTAAAAGGGCTTTCAAAAAAACACGTGCAGCAAAACCCGAAGACCGCCTTTTTGCTCATGACACTGGACCGTGCCGTGTGGCGGGGCCGGGCAGAATACACCCATTTGCGAACAGAGGGCCCGGAATACAGGATGTTAAACGAAAAGCCCATGTTCCGCTACAATGCCTACCTGGGAATAAACACAGTGTATTACTTCGAGCTGCAAGCCCTGCTGGAAAAACAGCATCTGCCCATGCCCGCTATTATCCGCTCGGCCCTTGCCACCAGGCTGGCAAAACCGGCAGCAAAATCATCCGGCAGGCAGGCAGTGCTCAATCCCATGGCAGAAAAAATATTTAACATGCCCGGAGCCCTCAAGTTCATTGCCTGGATGACCGAAGACGGCTACCCTGCCCTGGTGCCTGTTCCCCAATGCCAGGCAGCCGATTCAACGCGCCTTGCCTTTTCACCCGGGCCCTACGGGGAAGAACTTAAAAACATCCCCCTTAAAGCCGAAGTGGCTGTGTTTGCCCTGACCCTCCGGATGGAAGACGTCCTTGTCCGGGGCACCTTCAACGGCTTTACCCGCAGCCGCGGCGTATCCCTGGCCACCATGGACATCAACTGGGTTTACAACTCCATGCCGCCTGTGCCCGGCCAGATCTACCCTGAAGTGCCGCTGGAACCAGTCAGCTAGTTTTAAAGGCAATGGGTGAAGCTCATTAGCTTTGTCCCAATTCACTTTGCAAAAAGCTTGATTTAAAGGAATCGCTTTTCCTGCTAGAAATTAAACACCTTCGCCTCTGCTGATATGTCTATTATTGCAGGGGCGCCGCCGAGATACATGTTTGAATAAAACCGGCTCTCGTCAACCTGACGAGACTTTGCACACGGGATTCAGACCCCTGTTGGCACTTCATTTTCCACTAGATAGGGCAGGTAGTCACCCGGGCAGTCGCCGGTCTCTGTTTTGCGGCTCAGGTCCCGGCCCGAGTCCGCCCATTGCACTCCCCCGTCAATCAGGAACAGATCCACCTGGTGGTTTTTGTCGAATGCCACCTTTGCAAACTGAAAACAACGGGTTGCTGCCTCATTGTCGTCTTTGCCGAGAATAAAAATAAAGCGCGCCATAATTTTTCCTCCCGTTGGGTAAAAGATAAAAAGATAACTGGTTTCTTTTTACCATTTCAGATATGATTTTGCAAAAGGCGAACCTCCCGGGCCGGCCTGCACCACTCAGACCTTTCTGCATAACTGGCCCTATTTTTGCATCAGGTAACTTTAAATCAAAATGCGAAATGCCAGGCAAAGCAATTAAAACGGTCAAGTCAATCAAGGAGGAAAACCATGGAAAAGGGAGAAAATCTCGTTATTGTAGGCTGCGGCGGAGTCGGAGGCCCTGCGGCAATGCTTTCCAGAAAGCTCATGCCGGATATCAACATCACCGTTATCCGTGAAGAAAACCGATTTATTGTCAGGTGAGCGCTTCCCCACGTGGTGGCCGGTCTGGCCAAAAAAGAAGCGATTGTCAATCCTGACAAAATGTTTTCGGACAACGGAATTGAAATGATTATCAGCAGCGTTGAAAATATTGATGCAGGGAAAAAACAGGTGCTGCTCACGGACGGAAGGACTGTAGACTATGACAAGCTGATCCTCGGCACAGGCGCAACCCCGGTTGTCCCCCCCATCGAGGGTGCTGAATCAGACGGGGTGTTTACAATGCGCTCGCTCGGTGATGCCGAAAAAATCCATGATTATATGGAAAAACGCAAGCCGGTCAGGCTTGCATTCGTGGGGGCCGGGTTCATAAGCCTTGAGGTTGCAGCCCTTGTCAAAAACATGAAAGAGAAATACCACGAAATCGATGTTATCGAACTCATGGAGCAGCCGCTTCCGTTAATGCTGGACCCTGAAATGGGCGAAAGCATAGGGACCCACATGAAAGAAAACGGGGTAAGGATGCACACGGGGCGAAAAGTCGAGAGGATAATCACTGAAAACGGCCATGTATCCGGCGTTCAACTCGATTCCGGAGAAACCGTGCAGGCGGACATGGTATTTTTAAACGTGGGCGCCCGCCCCAATCTTGATCTTGCAAAAAGCATGGGTCTTGAAATGGGACAATTCGGGATCAGGGTCAACGAGTTCCTGGAAACCTCCAACCCGGACGTGCTTGCTGCAGGCGACTGCATTGACAACTGGCATTTTATAACCCGAAAGCCTGCTGCAACGCAGCTCCGGGGTCCGGCCGTAATCCAGGGCCGGCTTCTGGCAAAGCGGCTTGCTGGCTATGACATTTCTTTTCCCGGCCTGCTGGGCAGCAGTGCCGTCAAGGTTTTTGACATGCATGCCGCGGCCACCGGCCTCACGGAAACCGAAGCCGGCAGGGAAGGCTTTGACACTGTCTGCGCCACAGTGGAATCACGCAGCAAACACGGCATGATTCCCGGGGTAAAGCCCTGGACCCTCAAGCTGGTCTTTGACAAAGAAACCCAAAGGCTCCTCGGCGGGCAGATAATAAGCAGAAGCGGAGAGCCGGTAAAGGAAATAGATGCTGTAAATGCCCTGATCGTGGGACAAAAAACCATCCCTGATCTGACCACTTTCATGTGCGCAGGCAACCCGGACTGCTCCTCGGAGCCCAGTGCAGAACCAATTACCATTGCAGCAGAACAAGCCCTGCAAAAAATCGGCAAAACTGCATGAAATGCTGCCGTAAAAAGCTTCTCACATAACCCGATGTTTTTGCAGGAAGGAAACCCTGCGGTCGGGATCAGTTTTTTTGTTCCTGGCCGCAAGCGCTCAATGTCGCTTCAAAAACCGATCCCGATCTTGGGTTTCCCTGAAAGTTACCTTAACGCTACGTTGCGCCCGGCGTAGCGTTACTTTTTTCAGGTTCAGGCTCCGGAAAGAACCAGGCTCAAAAAAACTCATCAGTTCCGCCCGGTGCATGAAACTGCATGTACCGGGTTTTCCACCTTTGAGGTGATCTGAGGGTCAAGCCATGGATCTGTAAATGAAGGCCGGTTTAAAGAATCTTGACTTTTACTGCCAGAAGAATAAGGTTGACAATAACCGGCGGATCTTTTATTTGAAAGGTTTTGCAAGCAAGACGTGCCCGCGGAGAGATGACCGAGTGGCTGAAGGTGCACGCCTGGAAAGCGTGTGTGTCTGAAAGGGCACCGAGGGTTCGAATCCCTCTCTCTCCGCCATCTATGCAAGGGCACCTGCACAAACTAACCCGAACCCTTCCTTGCCGTCCGTGCTTCCGCAAACACCGCCTGCCTGCGGGTTTGCAATGCGGCCAACAATCGGAGCGTATCCCCACGGCCCGGATAAACAGGAAGGAATAATACAGGCTTTCCATGGCGTACCTGGTTTTTGCACGCAAATACAGGCCCCAGCAGTTCGACGAGGTGATCGGCCAGTCCCACGTCACCCGGACTCTTGCCAATGCAGTGGCCTCCGGCCGCCTGGCACATGCCATACTGTTTTCCGGTCCCAGGGGCACAGGCAAGACCACGGTTGCAAGGATACTGGCAAAATGCGTGAACTGCGAATCCGGTCCGGCAACAACGCCTTGCGGAGAATGCCGCTCGTGCCGGGAAATCACCACGGGCAGCGCGGCGGACGTATTTGAAATAGACGGGGCGTCTAACAACCGGGTGGAAAACGTAAGGGAGTTGCGGGAAAACGCAAGGTACATGCCTGCGGCCGCTCCTTACAAGATCTACATAATAGACGAAGTGCACATGCTAAGCGATGCCGCCTTTAACGCACTTTTGAAAATTCTGGAAGAGCCGCCGGCACACGTCCTGTTTTTCTTTGCAACCACGGAACCCAACAAAATTCCCATCACCATTCTTTCCAGGTGCCAGCGCCATGACCTAAGGCGGGTTCAGATAGATGACATAGTGGATCATATGGCGCAAATTTGCGGCAAAGAAGAAATAGACATAACAAAAAACGCCCTGGGAGTAATCGGCAGGGAGGCAGACGGCAGCGTAAGAGACGCCCTCAGCCTGCTCGACCAGATCGTTACCTGCGCTGAGGGGCAAATCACGGAAGAACAGATCACCGACATCCTTGGAATCATAGACAGAAAAATAATCTTTGATTCCGCAGGTGCCCTTTTTACAAGGGACATGGAAACGCTTCTTTCAATCTGCGACAACCTCTACCGCCAGGGCCGCAATCTAATGCGGTTTTATGCAGAACTCATCGAGCATTTCAGAAATCTTCTCGTGACCAAAATGGGAGGAAGCCAAAAGGCCCTGTCAGGCGTGCCCGCACACGAAAAAAAGATGATGGCCGAACAGGTGCAAGATGTTTCCGAACCATGGATTACCCAGATCCTAAACACCCTGTTTGAAGACGAATGGAGGATACGCCAGTCCATATCCCCCAGGCATGCAATGGAGATGACCTTTTTCAGGCTTTTCCAGATAAAACCTGCGATGTCCATAGACGAGCTTATTGAAAAAATAGATCTTCTCAGGCAGAATACCGGATCAGGGCAAATAAGAAAAGAGCCTGAGGGGCCGGCCCCGCAGTCAGCAGATGCCGCAGGTTTACAGCAGGAGGATACCGCGCCGCCGACTTCCCCGACCCCGGAGGCGGTAAAAGAGGCCGCCCCTGAGCAGCCGGCTCTGCAGCCGCCAGCCGAACATGAAAATCCGGCTGAGCAAAAAGAAGAAAAACCCGATATTTCCTCCATGTCAAACCAGGAGATCTGGGATTCGCTAAAGGAGAAAATCTCGGAGAAATCCCCCGCACTCGGGGCATGCCTTGCAGACAGCTGTCTTGCGGAGTTAAACGGGAAAAACCTGAATATCGAGGTCCGCTCCGCAGACACGAACGTCAACCTGCTCAAGGGAGAAAAAAACATCGCAGCCCTGGAAAACCTATGCGGGCAGTATCTCGGAAAATCCGTAAAAGTCAGCCTTGATATCAGGGAGGCTGAAAACAATCTCATCAACCGGAAAAAAGAAGAAAAACATCTCAGGGAAGAGGCTTTACACCACCCCCTCGTGGGGGCCGCCGTAAAAACCTTTAACGGCAAGATCGTTGATATAAAGATCCTACCAACAGGAGGCAAAGAACAATGAAAAACATGGGCAAACTCATGAAACAGGCCCAGCAGCTGCAGGACAAAATGAACAAGCTGCAGGAGGAAATGGCTGACAAAACCGTGGAGGCCACTGCGGGAGGCGGCATGGTAAAGGCCGTGGCCAACGGGAAACAGCAGATTGTATCAATTAGCATTGAAAAGGAAGTAGTTGACCCTGAGGACGTGGAAATGCTCCAGGACCTTATCGTGGCTGCGGTAAACGAGGCCCTTACACGCGCCCAGTCAATGGTTTCCGAAGAGATGAACAAACTCACCGGCGGAATGAACATCCCGGGAATGACCTGATAATGAACCATTACCCTGACGCCATTGTCAAGCTTATCAGGCATCTTCGTAAGCTTCCGGGCATAGGCGAGAAAACCGCGGAACGCTTTGCCATGTACCTGCTTGCGGCACCCGACCAGGAGGTAAACGCGCTTGCAGCAAGCATCTCTGACCTGAAGAAGAAAGTAAGGATCTGCAACACCTGCTTCTGCTTAAGCGATTCCGAAACATGCCGGATATGCAGTGACCCGGCACGCGACCGCAGCCTGGTCTGCATTGTCGAAAGCCCTGCTGACATGGCTGCAATTGAAAAATCAGGCTCCTATCCCGGGGTATATCATGTACTGCAAGGGCTTTTATCCCCCATGGACGGCATAGGCCCGGATGAAATCCGCATCCGGGAACTGGTCAAAAGGGTGGCCTCGGGCGAAGCAAAGGAAGTGATAATCGCCACCGGCACAAGCGTCGAGGGCGAGGCAACTGCTGATTACATCACCCGCTCGCTTAAATCCTACCCGGTGAAAATAACCAGGATCGCCTCAGGGGTTCCCATGGGCGGGGAGCTCAAATACATCGATCAGGTAACGCTTAAAAAAGCCATGGAGGCCCGCCGTGCCGTGTAAACACCCGGAGCCTGAAGACCTGTTTGAATGCCGGCAGTGCGGGGAGTGCTGCCGGGGCTACGGCGGCACCTATCTTACGGAGGCAGACATTGAAAAAATTTCCGCATATACGGGCATACCGCGCCGTGACTTGATAGAAAAGTACTGCATTGCTTCTGGAAAAAGATACGTGCTGCGCCAGAAAGACGACGGATACTGCGTATTCTGGGACGGAGCGTGCACCATACACCCGGTGAAGCCTCGAATGTGCATGGCATGGCCGTTCATAGAAAATCTTCTTTCCGAGCCTTCCAACTGGGAGTCCATGGCAGAGTCCTGTCCGGGCATGCGCACGGGATTTGAGAAAAAAGACGTGGTCCGGTGCGTGAAAGAAAAACTCCGGGAACTTTACAGGTACAGAAACGACTCAACTTCTTACATCAAAACCGGCGTCATCTCATGATCGGCATATTCGACTCCGGCATCGGCGGCCTGACAGTTGTTCGCGCGGTCATGGACGCGCTGCCGGAATATGACATAGTATATTTCGGAGACACTGCCAGGACTCCCTACGGCAACAAAAGCAGCAGGACCGTGGTGGAGTACTCGCTTCAAAACACCGAATTTTTGGCGGACAAGGGCGCAAAAATCATTGTAATGGCATGCAATACCGCATCCAGCGTGGCCACTGAGGCTGTGCGCGAAAGATTTGACATGCCCGTCTACGAGGTGATAAGCCCCGCGGTTGACATGGCACTGGACAGGACCCGGAAAAACAGGATAGGCGTTATAGGCACCCGGGCCACAGTCGAAAGCGGCATATACGAACAGAAGATCAGGCAGCTGCGGCCTGACGCAAAAATTTATTCCGCCCCCTGCCCTCTTCTGGTCCCCCTGGTTGAAGAAGGCTGGGTTAACAAGCCCGAAACCCGGATGATCGCGAAAAAATACCTCCATCCCCTGAAGGTGAGGCAGATCGACACCCTGATACTGGGATGCACCCATTACCCGGTTTTAAAGGACGTAATAGCAAGTAAAGTTGGAAAAAGGGTGGGAATCATAGATTCTTCAGTGGCGCTTGCAGGACAGATAAGGCAGTTTCTGGCGAATTTTCCGGATACGGACGCGGGGCTGAGCAAAAACGGCAAAACCAGATTCTACGTGTCAGACCTGACCCCGCAGTTTGAAAAAACCGCCAGAAACGTGCTCAGGAAAAATATCGAGCTTACACCCGTGGACCTTTGACGGCGCCGTAAAAAGCAATCTACACCGTCCCGGCGGTATTTTTGCAGAAAGGAAATCCATAAGCATCCTGGCTGATCGGCGGCGCGAAAAAGGAGTTTCCTCGCTCCAGGAGCCTCCCGGAGGCTCGATTTCCGCTCGGAAACCCCCTTTTCCGCACCGCCGTCAGGGCAACGAAGTGCAATTTCGTTAGAGTGCAAAAAAAGGACTTCCTTCCCGCAAAAACATAGGGCTATGTGAATATGAATAGCTTTTTACAGGCTTATCGTCTTTAGGCGGCTGCAATTTTCATCAAATCGTTGCCCTGTAATTGGGGCCCACAATCAGCATTGAGTTGGGACATACTGACTGCACGGTTTCCATGGTGCTGCCGAATAAAAGCTCCCTGATGAGTCCGTGACCGTATGCGCCTATTACGACAAGGGAATCGTGGGCAACCTCGTAGAGATTTTCCTCAAACCGGCCCTTTTCAAAGATCTTCCAGTTCCTGACATTCTTGTCCATATCTTCGCTCAGGCCGGCCTCGCTGATGATTTGCTCGTAATCCGCGCGCTTGCGCCTGCCCTCCTGGGTAAACACGTCCAGAGGAAGCCCTGATACCCGGCTGAGCCTTATCCCGAGCCTCAAAGCCTTCAGGGCATTTGCCGAACCTCCGAACATAACCGTGAGGCTCTGCCAGGGCTTATACACCGCGCTTGGAATCAGAACCGGGAAACGGGCTGACTGCACTATCCTGCGCACGCGCGGTCCTATGTAGCCGAGCCCAATCTTGGAGGAAAGATCGGAAATACTTCTGGGGCAGCACATGAAGTCAAAATTCACAGGAATATCAGGCAGAGTGGATGCAGTGAAATTCCTGGGCTCAAGGAACTTGGGCTCGGCAAGGCCCATGTCTTCGCATATCTCTGCTGCGTGCTTTCTTGCGGTGTCAGGGGCCCTGAGATAGGAGCTGTCCAGGTCCACCTGGACCACGTCATTTTCGAAATACATCAGGAACTTGACATAGGATGGAGCGTATATTACGGGCAGGATGTCTAACTGCCTGCTGAAATATGTGCTTTGCAGCAGCATTTCCCGGCCCAGCGGCGTATTTCTGAAAATATGCAGCATCTGCATTTCCATTGCAAACCTCCTCCGGCCCTTGACAGGCCGCATACAACTGATAGTAAAAGAGTGAGTCTTAACCCGCTTAGCAGGCGGCTTCTTTAAAAGATGCAGAAAAAAATACAGGAAATAAATTCGAAATTCGAAGCACGAATATCGAAACAAATTCCAATGACCAAAATTGACAGAATCGTAAAAAGTAAGTTTTTAGATGGCGCCGTAAAAAGTTCAAGATCAAGGCTTGCGCAATTTCAAAGAATGCAGTGTACTTAGCCGTACGTTAAATTCTGAGAAATTGCGCGTAACTCAGATATTGGACTTTTTACAGTGCCATCAAGTCTGTACTATGAGTTCATGGCGGTATCTGTCCAAAAGAGTCGCCTTGGATATCATGCCGACAAACCGCCTGTTGGAAACCACCGGCATGCTGAAAAGCCCCCTGGCATCCATTTTATCGAGCACATCGGCAAGTTCTTCGTGGATATCCACAGTTTCCACGTCTCTTTGCATTATCTGCTCAAGAAAAACTGTTTCATACAAAAGCGGATCAAACAGGTAGGGACGGATGTCGTCAAGGTGTATCATGCCTTCGAGTCCCCCTGTTTCAGGATCGAGCACAGGGAAATAATTCCTGTGCGACTGCTGTATCACCTTTATGAAATCGCCCAGCTTCATGTCAGGCTGCACGGTTATGCAGTCCTTTTCAACCAGTTCTCCGATGCTCAGATCCGCCAGAACCTTCGCATCAGTTCTGGGCCGCAGGTAATGGCCCCTTTCCATTAGATCCTTTAAATAAAAGGAAGCCGGCTCCCAGGCGTGACAGACCGTTGTGGAAAGCGCAGATACCAGGATAAGCGGCAATATGGTTTCATAGCCGCCTGTGACCTCTACAATGAGAAAAATTCCGGTAAGAGGCGCCTGCAGAATGCCGCTTACAAGGCCGGCCATGCCCAGAAGCGCAAAACAGCCCTCGTTTACCCACGAAACCCCGGGCCACAAAAACTCCACAAACCTGTGATAGGTAAGCCCGGCAAAACTGCCGATTACAAGGCAAGGCGCAAATATCCCCCCGGAGCCCCCCCATCCGAGGGTAAACGAGGTGGCAACAATCTTGGCAATCACCAGCAGGACCACCAGTCCAAGGCCCTCTGCAAAGGCCCCTTCCACCATTTCCTGGATTGAGTGATACCCCTCGCCCAGCACCTGCGGCAGCATCAGGCCTATGCCCCCCACCATGCACCCGCCTATAAAAGCGCGCATCCAGACCGGAAGTGCGACCTTGTCTGAAACATGATGCGAATAGCGGAGAGTATGGGTAAGTGCAATGGACACTGCTGCAGTAACAAGAGCAAGGCCCACTGCAGCAAGCGTGGTGGTGACATCCACGTCAAATCGCAGGTGAGTGAATGCGATCTGGTTGCCCTGAAGCAGGCGGCTTATCTGGGCGCCTGCCACGGATGCCACTGCAACGGGTACAATGGTGAGCGCGGACCATTCTCCCAGGATAATTTCTATGGTAAAAACCATCCCGGTGATGGGGGCGTTAAATATTGCAGCCAGGGCGCCCGCAGAACCGCACCCTACAAGTGCGATCCTCTGGCGCTCGTTTAGCGAAAAAGCCTGTGCTATATTGGATCCTATGGAGGCTCCGCTTATGACCACCGGAGCTTCTGGGCCGGCGGATCCGCCGGTGCCTATGGTCAGGCAGCTTGATATGAGCCTTGAAAACGCGGAGCGAAGACGCAGCAATCCGCCGTGCCGGGACACGCTGTATACAACTTCCGGAACGCCGTGGCCCGCACCCTCCTTCATTAATTTTTCCAGAAAAACAGAGGAAAGCGCGGCCCCTGCCCCGGGCACAACAAATACCCACCAGTAATTTTTAAGACCCGACAGGGTTTCGAACATGGCGATCAAACCGCGGTTCAGGCACACTGCGGCAACGCCGGCGCAGATCCCGACAACCGCGCCGAGGAAAATCAGCAGCAGCCTGTCGTCCAGGCGGAACCATACGGTCCTGCCCGGGTTTCGCCATATTTTCCAACCTGAAAACATTGCCAATGTTTTTTAGCCAGACTCACTTGGGTTGAGCGGAAACCGTCTTATCAGCACCTGCCGTTTAAGTGTTCATCAAACTCTGCTATTTTATTCCTGAGAGTTTCAGGCCGGGGAATCTCTGAAAGCAGCCCGAGAAACTCGTGATCGCGCAGACAGTAGGATATCCGTGAAAGCAGGTGCAAATGCTCATTTGAAGTTTTGGCCACCAGGATAAACAATGCGTGTACAGGTTTTTTGTCCACTGCATTGTAGTCCACCGGTTTTTCCGGAAAGCAGGCTGCGATCTGGGCCGGGATTCCCTTGCGGCTCAGCGGCGTGCGGGGATGAGGAATCGCTACTCCGTTGCCTATGCCTGTTGACATCATCTGCTCGCGGGCCACCAGGCTGTCGTAGAGAACCTGGCGGTCCTCATGGGTTTCGATGTTTTGCATCCTGCTGACCGCGGCATCGAGGACTTCTTCAACCGAAGAGCCCGGGATATCATAGTATACGCCCCCCCGGTCCATAGCCTCGGTTAAGGTTTCAAGTTTTTCCGACCGATCTTCACACTGCTTCTCTCCGGGGGAATGGTAATGCAGATTGTGGTCCTCTGCCCATTTCCTGATGGCTGTATCACTGAAAATACAAGTGTTTCCAAGCCGTTTTACCGGGATACGCCCCTGCCGAATCCAGCGCTCTATGGTGGTGGCCGGCATATCCAGGCACCTGGAAAATTCCTCGAGTTTTAATTCCATTTAAAAACACCCTTTGTTCAGCCCTGCAGGCCTCCAAATAACATAAATGGATTAATGTAATAAAAAAATCTTATGAAATCAAGTATTTTATTTACTCGCCATTTGTCTTACTCGGAGTAATCCTCCCTCCACCAGGCATCCCAGCTTCGCCCGCAGATCTCTGTCGCAAGGTTTCTGCCGAGTTCTGTTTTAAGCCTGCTTCTGACAACAGGAAGCCAGTTTTCAGGGCTGCTGCAGCCCAAATCCGAGATGGTTTTCAGATCCAGGATAAATGCAAGCTGATCAGCATCATGGGCAAGATTTGCCTCCCTGGTTTCCTGGCGGTTGAACTCATCGACGAGGTCACGCACAGCGCCGCCGAAAGGCAGGTCTTTCGTGGCATCCTCGACTGCCTGCTTTTCGTCAGCCTGCACGTATTTCTTCTGCACGTAATTGAGATCACCTATCCTGGCTTCAGGCAGGTCATGGACAAGACACATGTTAACCAGCCGTCCGGAATCAGCATCCGGATCCATTTGAGACATCACGTATGCTATAAAAGTGGCCGCAAAACAGTGCTCAGCCACGGACTCGCGGCCGGCACCCAGAAACGCAAATCCCGCCCTGGGGATATCCTTTAAAATCTTGGCTTCAAACAAAAGATCCGCAATAGCCTTCATTTTTACTCCTTATAGGGAATTGAACCTTCAATGTATCCACATCCCGGCCGCCCATGCACACAGAACAACAACGGCTGACGCAACGAGGCAGATCTGCTGCCCGCGTGGATCAATGGTTCTGTTTACCATGGCATATCCGATTCCGGCAACAATACCAAACAGAAATCCGAATAGATGTGCAGTGAGATCCACGTGAGCACCGGTGCCGAGAAAGCCCAGAAGTGCCATGCCGCAGGCAATGGGCAGCCAGGCCGCCGCCCTTTGGCGGGCGTTTTTCCG
>JAWLEU010000018.1:0-19388 GCA_041685965.1 Desulfosalsimonas sp. | reverse complement strand
GGCATCCACCATGACGCCGATGGCGATTGCAATGCCTCCCAGGCTCATGATGTTGGCGTTGATGCCCAGGGGATACATGACCAGAAACGACATGAGCACCCCCACGGGCAGGGTAAAAAGCGCCACAAACGCCGATCGGAAATGCAGGAGAAACAGCACGCAGATGACTGCAACCACCGTGATTTCTTCTATGAGCTTTTTCTGCAGCGCGTGCACCGCCCTTTCTATGAGCCCGGAGCGGTCATAGCCCATTTCGATGGAAACACCCTCGGGAAGAGATTTTTCAAGGGATGCAAGTTTTTCTTTTACCCGGTTGATTGTGTCCAGGGCGTTTTCACCGTAGCGCATGACCACGATTCCGCCTGCGGTTTCTCCTTCGCCGTTCCATTCGAGCACCCCGCGCCGGAGCTCGGGTCCCCTGTGGATTTCTGCAATGTTTTTCAGTAGAATCGGAGTGCCCTTGTCATCCACCCCTACCGAGATTTCCTCCATGTCCTCTTTGGATTCAATATATCCCTTGCCCCTGACCATATATTCGGTTTCAGCCATTTCTATGAGCCGGCCGCCCACATCGTCGTTGGAGCGCTGTATGGCGCGCTTTACCTTGGACAGTGGAAGATCGTAGGCCAGCAGCTTGTTCGGGTCCACCTCCACCTGGTACTGGTTGACATAGCCGCCTATGCCGGCCACTTCAGCCACCCCGTCGACTGACATGAGCTCGTATCTCAAAAACCAGTCCTGGATGCTTCTGAGTTCGGCCAGGTTGTGTTCGCCTGTTTCGTCTTTGAGTACGTATTCGTAGACCCACCCTACGCCCGAGGCATCGGGTCCCAGTTCCGGAGTTACGCCGTCGGGCAGGTCTGAGGCCGCGCCGTTTAAGTATTCAAGAACCCGCGAGCGAGCCCAGTAAAGGTCTGTTCCGTCCTCGAAAATTATGTAGACAAAGGAAAGCCCGAAAAAGGAATACCCCCGCACGTTTTTGGCGTAGGGAACACTGAGCATGGTGGAGGTCAGCGGGTAGGTGACCTGGTCCTCTACAACCTCGGGTCCCTGGCCCGGGTATTCGGTCATGACGATTACCTGCACGTCGGAAAGATCCGGAATGGCATCCAGCGGTATGGCTCTGACCGCCAGTATGCCCCCTGCAATCACGAAAAGCGTTGCAAGCACCACCATGAACTTGTTTTTTATTGACCATTCAATTATTTTTTCGATCATCAGGAGGCCCCTTTACTCAATATCCTCGAAAAATGCATCATCGTCCTGATCGTCTTCAATGTCGTCGAAGAAGTCATCTTCCTGGCCGTTTTCTTCGGAAGTATCGTCTTTTTCCGAGAGGTCTTCGCGTTCGGTCATTTTCTGCGAGGCCTCCCTGAGCTTGGATTCCGAATCGAGCATGAACTGTCCGGATGTTACCACCTGTTCTCCGGGTGCGAGGCCTTCCAGAATCTGCATCCTGTCATTGTCCAGCGGCATGCCGAGTTTTACTTCACGAGGCGTATACTTTCCGGCATCGCGCCGCACAAAAACGATGTTGCGCTCTCCGGTTCGAAGCACGGCGGACCTGGGCACATGGATACCCTTTTCACCCTCGCCTGTGCCGATTCTGACATCTCCGTACATGTCGGGTTTCAAAAACATATCCGGATTGGCAAATTCCAGCAGAACCACCACGTCCCTGGTTTTGCGCTGGAGATAGGGATAGATGTAGGCCACCTGGCCGGTGTATTTTTCTCCCGGCAGGTAGGGCAGGGTCATTTCCGCCTTTTGGCCTTTTTTAACCCGGGCGAGTTCATATTCGTAAATGTGGGCCTCCACCCATACGCTGGAAAGATCCGCGATTTGATAAATCGTGACTCCTGATTTGACAAAATCGCCTTCCTGTGCGTCTTTTTCTGTCACCACGCCGGTGTACGGAGAACGGATGGTCAGGGCATGCCTTACCTGGCCCTGTTCAATGATTTCTTCTATTTCCGATTCCGCGATCTCGTAATACTGAAGCCTGCTTTTAACTGACTCGAGAACCCTTTTATTAGTATCATCCGGTCTTCGGCTGTAGTTGCGGTGCGCCTCTATCAGATCCTGCTGGGCTGTTATAAGCTCTGGGGAGTAAAATTCAAACATGGGTTCGCCTTTTTTTACCCGTGCGCCTGTGAAATCCACGTAAAGCTTTTCGATCCAGCCGCTGAACTTGAGGTTGATCCGGGTCATCTTTGTTTCGTCATATGTCACGTGCCCGTACGTGCGGATGGTGTGTTCAAGGGACCCCTTTTCAACAGTTGCCGTCCGGATGCCCATGTTTTGTTCCATGACCGGGTCAATGGAAATATTGACTCCGCCCACGAGTTCGTCTTCGTAGACCGGCTCCAATTCCATTCCCATGGCGCTTTCTCCGGGTTCGTCATAGATTTCTTCCGGATTCATGGGCGCGCGCCAGTAGGCCACCTCCCTTTCGCCTTCTTCTGAGGCGTCTTCTTCTTCCACCTCGTCTTTGGGGACAAGCTCCATGCCGCAAATAGGGCAGTCGCCCGGTTCATCCTGTACCACCTGGGGGTGCATGCTGCAGGTATACTGGACGTCCTCGTCTTGCTCAGCCCCTTGCTGCTGCTGGCCTGCAGGGGAAATCAGGCCTGCATACCAAGCTGCGGATCCGGCAACCGCCAGGGTCAGGACTGCCGTGAGAAAAATGGCCAGAATCGGGATCCGTCCTGATTGTGTATGCGCTTTATTGCTTATCATTGGATTGTCCTTTGAATTCATGAAAAGTTTCCTGCCGTCCTGTTTGCGCGGCTCCGCCAATCCACGCCTCAAGTTCCGCGCGTTTCTGGTATATATTGTAGAAAAGCCTGCTGGCTTCCCTCCTGTAATTAAGCACCTTTATTCGGGCCTCGATCATGGTATCGAATTCCACCCTGTCCACCTCGTATGCATCAAGTGCGGACCTTGCCCACTTGCCGGCATGGGGTATCAGGTCATTTTTATAAAGATCGTATCTGCGGCGGCTGTCTTTGATCTCCGAGGTCAGTGAGTTGATGCGGTAGGGCAGGCGGGTCCTGAGATCATGATACCGGTTGCGGGCGGAACGCTGATTTTCAGATGCTGCCGCAACCTCCCCGGATTGTTTGCTCTTGTGCCAGAGGGGGATGTCCATTGCCACTGCGGCAGAGAAAAAATCAGGCAGATCCCTTCCGGTGCGGTCTTGGTCGCGCTGTCCGTAGGTCAGGCGGATATTAAAGTCAGGGTAATAATCTTTTTCCGCCAGCCGGGTTTCGGCCTCCGCGCCCTTGATTGCAGCCTGCATTCCCTTTAAATCCGGATTTCTGGCAAGCGCGCTTTTAGCCAGCGCCTCTGATGAAAACGAGAAATCCGGTTCGGGCAGATCCGAAGGCGGATCAATGGACTCGTAGTCCTGCCTGTTGGTGAGTTCGTGAAGCCGGTCTTCTATGGTTTTTCTGCGGCTTTCAAGCCTTACAGCCTCGTCTTCAAGTCTTGATATTTCAACCTCGGCCTGGAAGATGTCCTGCTGAAGACCCTCGCCCACTGCATATCCGCTTTCTGCATCCCGGAGTATGCGTTCAAGCAATTCAATCAACTCGCTATTTATGCGCTGGCTTTCTTCCACGTAGCCCAGTTCATACCAGGCGTCTGCCACATCCCTGGCAAGTTCGAGGCGGGCTGCCGCAAGCCCGGCTTTTTCCTCCCTGGCGCTTTCCGCAGCGGTTTCGGATCTGAGATCCAGTTTGGACAGCCATGGCACTGCCTGTTCCAAAAATATCTGCTTCTGGGTCATGGGTTCCTGCTCAAATGAAAAGCTGTCCGTGGGCAGGTTCTGCACTGCGAACCCGAGTTTCGGGTCAGGCAGGGCGCCCGCGGCAGGGATGCGGTTTTCCAGTCCTTTCACCCGGGCTTCCCTGCTGGTTATGGATTGATTGTTTGCAAGCGCCTCTTCTATGAGTTTTTCCAGTTCAGGCGGCGCCCATATGGAATCTGCCGCAAGTCCGGTGCTGGAAAAGGCTGCCAGGAAAAACGTAAAGACCGCTGCAGACAGCACGGCACGATAAATTGCGAGAAACAGGTTTGTCATATCCATATCCATGGTGAAAATCCTTTGTTTAACTGAGCACCTGCACAGTCGTCACAACTCATATATCAAGATCCATGCCATTTTTTCAGGCAGGCGTGTTTTCGGCAAAGACTACTGCAGGATTTGTTTCATAACTTTGAGGTATAGCGGCTAAAACAGATTCCGCTCCGGAGCAGCTTGGTTTGTTTTTTTAAGAATAATTCCCTGATCTGATTGTGCAATAAATCGTTTCCGGGTGTAAAAATATTGCGCGGTCAGATGTGAGCGGTTAATTTTTGCGCGGTTTTCACAGAGGCCGTAGTGTCGGGTTGAATATTTATTTTTATTTATTTCAGTTGGATACAGCAAGCGAGATCGTCTGGCACAGCAATTGCTTCTATAATGCCCGAAACATTCTCATTTGCCGGTGAACGCAGATTCCGGTGGAATATGAAACCTGTGACAACTGCTACTCATACGGTAAGAAAACAACATTAAACGAAATACAGGAGGTTTTACATGAAACGGACAATTATCGGCCTCATGGTTCTTGCTGCTTTTGCAATCGCTGCAGGATCGGCTTCGGGCAGCGGCTTTAACGGACAGGGCGGCAGAGATAATCAAACAAGCCTTGCGGGTTCAATGACTGCATACGGCGATCATGATTACAGGGACCATAATCACAATGACACCAGCAACCGTCAGGGCCACGGAGATCACCGTGACCACAGGGACAATCATGACCACCGCCGCGGTGGCGGCTGCTAGGCGCGCAAAAAATTCGCATATCAAAATTGAAGCGTTAGTATCCCGATCTGTTTCGGATTTTGAATTTTGGTCATTGGGATTTGTTTCGATATTCGTGCTTCGAATTTCGAATTTATTCCCTGGTTTTTGCAAAGCCCTGCATTGTGATTATTCTTTCACAAGCCCCGGCAAGCAAATCAGTCTTAAGGTAAAAGGCAGACTTTCTTAAATGTTTCAGCCCTCAAAATTATACCTGCCGGCTCTGGCCATTGTGGCAGTGATCCTTATCCTGCTCGTGTTCATAGGGTTTTCGACTTATTGGAACCTGGACCGGGCAAGGAGCAATGCACTGGAGTTTGTCCACCAGCAGGGAGTGACCATGATAGAGGCTGTTGAAGCCGGAATGCAGGCCGTGTCCCGTGAGACGCAAGACGAGTCCAGGGCTTTTGAGGAATTGATCAATCAGGCCGCGGGCAATGAGTCTGTTGCTTATATTTACCTGGCATCAGGACAAAGAGGGGATGAAATCAGTTCATCCGGATATTCCCGGGCCCGTCACGGGTTTTGGCGCCCTGACCCTGAAGAAATCAAGGACGTAGCAAGCCGTTTCAGGAGGCTTGCAGACGAGACCCCGGTATATGAGCTTGCCAGGCGGATGATCGTGGACGGTCGCAACGCGGGAATGCTTGTTATCGGGCTTAAGATGTCAACATTTGAAAACGCCAGGCAGGAGGATTTTCATCATGCCATTATAATGGTCTCAATCCTTGGCGCATTGGGCGCGGGCGCGGTGTTTTTTATTTTCATAATACGCCGGTATCACATGATGAACCAGGCGCTTAGAAGGACACAGGAATATACGAGCCAGGTTGTGGACAGCATGGCAAACGGCTTGCTCAGCATTGGAGCTGACGGCAGGGTGCTCTCCTGGAACTCCCTCGGCCTTGAGCTGCTGGGCTTGAGCGAACCGGATGCTCAGAATTTGAGTCTCGAAAGAGTGCTCGATTTTGAGCAAAGCGGCATATCGGAAACTCTCAATGAGTGCAGGCCGGTCATGGACCGGGAAATATGGGTTTCCGGAAGGTTTGAAGACTCGATGCCCCTGGCGGTAAGCGTCACTCCCATCCAAAGCGGGCAGAGCAACTGTGAAGGCGCGGTTATTATTCTGCGGGACCTGCGGCAGATAAAGCGGCTGGAGGAAAAGGTCCGGCGCTCGGAAAAGCTCGCGGCACTCGGCAAACTGTCTGCTGCAGTTGCCCATGAAATAAGAAACCCGTTGAGCTCCATTAGGGGATTTGCCAGGTTTTTGAGCCACGCCCTGAAAGATCGTCCCACGGATGCAGAGTATGCAGATGTGATGGTCAGGGAGGTTGACAGGATAAACCGGGTTGTTACGGACCTGCTCAACTTTGCCCGGCCGCTTGAGCTTGAAACCTCGGATGTGGATCCCGCAGAGCTGGTGGACCACACGATCCGCCTGGTTTCAGCAGACGCTCATTCCCGTAATGTGGAAATAAGGACTGATATTGCTGATTCGCCCGGATCAGCGAATCTTGATGCCAACCTGATAACCCAGGTTATGCTGAACCTGGTATTAAATTCCATGGAGGCGGCGGGCCCGGGTTGTTTTGTAGAGATAGGCGTGGGCCGTAGTGCAGAAACCGGAGATGTCAGGTTCTGGGTGGAGGACAACGGCCCCGGAATTGCGCCGCAGGACCGGGAGAAAATTTTTGATCCTTTTTTTACGACCCGGGAAAAGGGAACCGGCCTGGGCCTGGCAATAGTGCAGAAAATCGTGGAAAACCATCAGGGCACGATTCGCGTAAAGAGCCCTCCTGTGGCAGGTAAAACAGGCTGCCGCATAGAGGTGCATATACCGCAGCCGGAAGATGAGCCCGGCACGGAGAGCAGCATATGAAGCCCCAGATTTTAGTTGTTGATGATGATGCCTCTCACAGGCAGATGCTGGATGCGGTGCTCAATGAAGAGGGTTATGAGGTATCACATGCCTCAGACGGCGCAGAGGCGGTTGCCGCGGTTGAAAAGCAGTTCTATGACCTGGTGCTCCTGGATATACGAATGACGCCGATGGGCGGTATTGAGGCCTTAAAGCGGATCAGGGAGATCAGTCCCGGCATTGCCATTATTATCATGACAGCCTACGCTTCCGTGGGGACAGCAGTGGAGGCCCTGAAATCCGGTGCTTATGATTACCTGACCAAGCCGCTTGACATTGACGAGCTAAGGATTCTTGTTAAAAAGACGCTGCGTCATTTTAAGCTTGAAACCGAAAACCGCTTTTTAAAAGAGCGTATCAGCGACAGGTTTGATTACGCCAATATCATAGGGCAGAGTCCCGCCATGAAAAAGCTGTTTGAGACTCTTTCGCTGGTGGCCCCGTCTGATGCCACTGCACTTATTCTCGGTGAAAGCGGTACGGGAAAAGAACTTGTGGCAAATGCAATTCATCAAAACAGTCCCAGGAAGGAAAGCCCCTTTATCAAGGTCAACTGCGCCGCTCTTCCGGAGACGCTTCTGGAAAGCGAACTTTTCGGACATGAAAAAGGGGCTTTTACCGGGGCGCTGAGCCGCAAGCAGGGCAGGTTCCGCCAGGCACACACCGGCACCATTTTTCTCGACGAAATAGCCGAGATGAGCCATGCCACGCAGGCCAAAATCCTTCGGGTTCTGCAGGAGCAGTCGTTTGAGCCCCTTGGAGACAGCAGCACAGTGCAGGTAGATATCAGGGTGGTTGCCGCCACCAACCGGGTGCTCGAAGATGAGATAGAAAAGGGCAGGTTCAGGCAGGACCTGTATTACCGGTTAAACGTTGTGTCCCTGCCCATTGCCCCGCTGCGCGAGCGCCGTGATGACATTGTTTTGCTGGCTGAGCATTTTTTGAAGATTTATAATGAAAAGAACAGGAGGATGATAAAGGGGTTTTCCCCCAGGGCGGCTGATCTTATGATGCGTTACAACTGGCCCGGCAATGTCCGGGAGCTTGAAAACGCCGTGGAGCGAGCTGTGATACTTGCCAGAGGCGATATGATAACCCATGATGAGCTTCCTGAGCCCGTCCGGAATGCGGATGCCGGGTCTGAACCCGGGGATGCGGCAGCCGGGGCTGTTGCAGGAAGGGCGTTAAAGGATGTGGAAAAAGACATGATCCTGCGGACCCTGGAGCAGATGGGCGGCAACCGGACGAAGACAGCCGATATTCTGGGCATAAGCAGGCGCGCGCTGCAGCTGAAGTTAAAAAAGTACGGCATAAACGCTTAGCAAACCGGCAATGCAATTATCTGCATTCCGATTATATTTATGGCAAGTATTTTTATCTGATGCCTGGTCATTGTTTTTCCTTATCCGGATTCAATTTTTCCGAATTCTGCAAGATCATGCAGGCCCTCTCTGTCCATGAGCAGGATTTTCCTGCCCTCGACTTCTATGAGGCCCTGCTCGTTCATTTTCCGAAGCATGCGTGAAAGCGTTTCCGGGATTGTGCCGAGAAAGCTTGCCAGGTGCCCCTTGGATATGTTGAGAGTAATTGTGTCCCTGCTGTTTTGTTCCTCTGACTGGAGAAGGAGATAGCCGGCAAGTCTTGCAGGTACCTCTTTTAATGAAAGGTTTTCCACCTGAACCGTAAAATGGCGGAGTCGCTGTGAGAGCACTGCCAGCATGTTCATTGCCACCGAGGGTTTCTGCGTTATAAGGTCTCTAAAGGCCCGGCGGGGGAAAAAAAGGATCCTGCTTTTTTTTACACCTTCCGCGGTGGCGGGAAAGGCCTGCCCGGAAAAAACCGGCACCTCTCCAAAGGGTTCGCCCGGGCCGAACATGTGCAGGATCTGCTCTTTTCCCTCTGTGGAAAGCTTGTAGATCTTGATCAGGCCCTCGAGTATCACGTAAAAGCCGTCGCCCGGGTCGCCCTCGGAAAAGATGAGCGCTCCTGCT
Source organism: Desulfosalsimonas sp. (assembly GCA_041685965.1). Classification (GTDB taxonomy): domain Bacteria; phylum Desulfobacterota; class Desulfobacteria; order Desulfobacterales; family Desulfosalsimonadaceae; genus Desulfosalsimonas. The sequence continues at coordinate 10,630 of JAWLEU010000018.1, read as the reverse complement.
GCAACCGGCTTTTCAACCGCAATGTTTGTCAGTGCGCTGATATCTTCTGCCGGGAGCCCGGAAAAAAGCACGGACTGTGACAGTATGTTTTTTGCATCGCTCATGAACGGCTCCTGCAATGGTATTTATACCGGCAATATAATTATTTTTGACATAAATCAAGGAATCAGTAAGGAGAAAGGTGCAAGGTGCAAGGTTAAAGGTTAAAGGTTAAAGGTGGAAAGGGGGGAGGTATGAAGTGGGATGATGATGCGGATGCTGCCATACGGAAGGTTCCGTTTTTTGTGAGAAAGCGGGTCAGGAAAAGGGTGGAGGAGCATGTCGCGGACAAGGGCCGCAATAACGTGACACTCGATGACGTTTATTCAGTGAAAAAGGGTTATCTGGAAAACATGGAAAAAGAGGTCAGGGGCTACCGTGCAGAGTCCTGCTTCGGGCCTCAGGGCTGTGACAACCGGGCCGGGCCGGACGAGGATATTGCCCCCCGTATCGAAAAACTTCTTGCGGGCAAGGGGTTGTTTGAATTTTTGAAGGCAACCGTAAACGGGCCTTTAAAATTCCACCACGAGTTTTCAGTCACCATCGCTGACTGCCCCAATGCCTGCTCCAGGCCGCAGATAAGAGACATCGGAATAACAGGAGTAGCTGTTGTCGAAATAACTGACGAAGCTTGCACCATGTGCGGTGCATGCGTGCAAATCTGTCGTGAAGGGGCGGTGAACCTCAATGAAAATACCGGCGTGCCTGAAATCGACAGGTCGAAATGCCTGGACTGCGGCCAGTGCGCAGGTGCCTGTCCAACCCGCACCATCCGGATCGCAAGGCGCGCATACAGAATCATGCTGGGCGGCAAGCTGGGCCGCCATCCCAGGCTGGCGGAGCCGATTTCCGGGTTCTATGATTCCGGCGAAGTTATTGACATTGTCAACAGGTGTGCTGATTTTTACAAGAAGCACAGTACGGGCGGAAAGCGATTTGCGCAGTTGTGCGCGGAAATGCCTGATGAACTCGGCAAATGGCTTGCAGATTACATGGATAAAAACCCGAAAGGATGTTAAAAATGCCGATACCAGGAAATCTTCTGACCACTGCAATGGCGGTTATGCCGCACACGGATGCGGACAGGGCCCTTGATGCGGCCCTGTTGTTAGACATTCCTTTCTGGCCCCAGCTGCCGAGGCTCAATTACTATGAAGACATGTATGTCCAGGCGGCGGAACACTTCCCGGGCATTGTGCTGGATGTTGAAGCCAGAAAGCTTTCATTTTCCATGGCCCGGTTCATGGAAGAAGTTGAAGAAGTGATGTCTGCTTTTGACGACCCTTCGGTGTTTGACGTGAGCCCGGACTATTCAGTGGTTTATCACAGGTTTCTGGAAAAGGATCTTTCGGATAAGCCGGCCATTCGGGGGCAGCTGGAAGGGCCCGTGAGCTTCGGGTTCAACGTGGCCGACGAAAACGACCGGCCCATTTTGTTTGACGATTCTGTGCGGCCCTTTATGTTCGAGTTCATGGCCAGGCGCGTAAATGTACAGCTTCATCGGCTTAAGGCAAAAAACGAAAACGCTTTCATGTACGTAGACGAACCCGGCCTGCAGTTTCTGTTTTCAGCCATGTCAGGATATGGGGATGTTCAGGCAAAGGCTGACATGGAAATGTTTTTCTCGCTCATAGACCGCCCCAGGGGTGTGCATCTTTGCGGAAATCCTGACTGGGATTTTTTGCTGAACCTGGATATAGACATTCTGTCTCTGGACGTCTATACCAACGCGGAGGTGTTTGCCTCATATGCGCCTGCAATCAAGCGGTTTCTTGACCGGGGAGGCGTGCTTTCATGGGGCCTGGTTCCCACGAATTTCGAGCCTTTTGAAAAGGAATCCGAAGATTCCCTGGAAAGCATGCTCGAGGACCTGTGGGAAAAGCTTTATGCAAAAGGCGTGGACAGGCAGCAGCTTTTGGCGCATAGCCTGCTTTCGCCGGCCACGTGCTGCCTTATCAATCCGGATATAGAAAAAACAGTGGAAAAAGGATTTGCCACTGTAAAGCGCCTTTCTGAAAAACTGCGCGAAAAATACGGTCTCGCCTGAAAAACGCCTCAGATATCTCCGTAGAGGCTCAGGGTGTTTTCATATACCGCTTCGGCCGCATGGTCAGAGCTGATGTTTTTAAGCTCCGCCACAGCCTCCAGGGCGACTGTACAGTTGGCAGGCTCGTTTCTTTTTTCCGGGTCAGGGCCGAGCACCGGGCTGTCGGTTTCCAGAAGCAGGCAGGACAAAGGCAGCCTGCGCACCAGCTTTTGTTTCTGCCGGGATCGGACAACAGATGGCGGAACAGAGAAAAAATACCCGGCATCCGCGGCAGGCATTGCAGCTCCGGCCTTTCCGTCAAACGCGTGGAGCTGAACCCTTTTGGCCCCGGCTGCCAGAAGAAGTTCCACCGCGTGTCTGCCGGCAGACCTGGAATGGACATTTAAAGGCAGATCCAGCTCCAGGGAAAGGAATGCAAAACCTTCAAGGATTTCCCTCTGCCTCTGCTTGTCCTCGTTATCGCGGGCCATGCGGAAATCAAGGCCCACCTCGCCGATGGCCGCAAGGCGGCTGCTGTTTTTTTTTATGAATTCATGCATTTTTTCAGCCGCATACCTGTCTGCATCAACAGGGTAGAGCCCGGCTGCCGCAGCCAGTTCAGGGTGTATTTCAGCCAGTTCGAGGTTGCGCCGTGCATCCTCAAGTGTCTCACCCACGGCTATCATTCGCCTGACCCCTGCTGCAGCCGCTCTGCTGATTACCTCGCCGCGGTCCTCATCAAAGCTGCCGTCACATATATGAACATGCGTATCAATCATCATAAAATGGCGACGCCCATAAAATTAAAAGTTTTAATTGTTTGCAGTATTCTGCCGCAAGATTACTATAAAGATAGATGGGCGGGCAATATAAATCCTGAGTGTTAACCTGTTAACACCTGCTAATGGGGCGGTGGTTAATAAGTTTAACACTTTCCTGTTTTCCCTTCCCTCCCGGCCAAATCAAGCATGCAGGAAAAGGCCCCCTCATTTCAATGGTTCCATGGGGCTTTTCAATTTCCGGGGGCTGTAGGCATAAAAATTGCTAAACCTTGGGAGGTTGACAAATAACCATATTTGAATCTGGGTTAATTTTTAAACGGAGGAGATTGCGGATGCGGTTTTTAAACACCCGAAAACTCACTGCATGTCTGATTCTGGCAGGCCTGTTGTTATGGCCCGTATTCCTGCAGGCTGCAAAGGAGTCAGCAGAACCCGATAAGGGCTACGGGGCCTCAGAAGCGCACAAGGTCTCGGACCGGCCGGAGAAATGGACAACTGCGGATCACGAAAATTTTGAAAAGCTTCAGCAGGATTTCCAGTCAGGTCCAGAGGTTACCGAGGCCTGTCTTTCGTGTCACAACGATGCGGGTGAGCAGGTAAGTGAAACGATTCACTGGACCTGGAAATGCCCTGCAGACCCTTCCGGAAAAATGGGCAAGGACGGCCTTACGCTCAACAACTTCTGAGTCAATATCCGCGGCAACGAGGCTCGTTGCACATCATGTCATGCAGGATACGGATGGGAAGACGACTCTTTTGATTTGACAGAGCATAAAAACATAGACTGCCTGGTCTGCCACGAGCAGACGGGCACTTATAAAAAATTTCCGAAAGGCGCCGGCAGACCTGTAAAAGAACCCACGGATTTCGGTGGAAAGACTTTTTATCCCCCGGACTGGCAGGAAGTGGCCCAGTCAGTGTCAATGCCTTCGCGGGAGAACTGCGGAGTCTGTCACTTTTACGGAGGCGGGGGTGATGGTGTCAAGCACGGAGATCTTGATTCCTCGCTTTTTGAGCCGTCACAGGATCTCGATGTGCACATGTCTGAAGACGGCGCGGACTTTGACTGCACCAGATGCCATTCAACGAGGGCTCACTCCATAGCAGGACGATGTTACAAGACCCCTGCTTATGACGAGCCCACAAGCCTTATTGAAGATGACATGACAGATCGGATCGCCTGCGCATCATGTCATACGCAGACCCCGCACGAACCCGGATCAAAGCTGGACGATCATACTGACACAGTTGCCTGTCAGACCTGCCATATCCCTGAATTTGCAAGGGAAAAACCCACAAAGATGAGTTGGGACTGGTCCACTGCAGGCAGGCTCAATGATGAGGGAAAGCCGGTGGTTGAAAAGGGCGAGTACGACAAGGCCTCTTACCACGGGAAAAAAGGGACATTTGTCTGGGATAAAAATGTTGAACCCGATTATTTCTGGTTCAACGGGTCTCTGGAATACGTTCTTTTAACAGATGAACTCGAGCCGTCAGGACCGATAGAGTTAAACCAGGTCAAGGGAACACCTGATGACCCCAAATCCAGGATTTATCCGTTCAAGGTCCACACCGGAAAGATGCCCTTTGACAGTGAAAACAAAACCATGCTTTCGCCGAAGCTTTTCGGCAAGGAAAAAGAGTCCTACTGGAAATCATATGACTGGGACATGTCCCTGGAAGCCGGGATGGAGGCCCACGACCTGGATTTTTCGGGTGAATATGAATTCGTGGAAACCGAGTATCATTTTCCCATCACCCACATGGTGGCGCCTGCGGAAAATGCCCTGGACTGCAGTGCATGCCATGCAGAGCAGGGACGGCTGGCCGGGCTGTCAGGATTCTACATGCCCGGACGCGATAAGCTTGGCCTTCTTGACAGCCTTGGATGGCTGGCTGTGCTGGGGTCTCTGGCAGGCGTACTGATCCACGGGGTAATGCGAAAAGCACTCGGCAGAAACAGAAAATAGTCCGGACAGGAGATTTGAGAAATGGAAAAAGAAAGCAAAATATACCTTTATACCCGGTTTGAGCGGTTCTGGCACTGGGTCCAGGGTCTTTTGATCCTTGCGCTGATTGCCACGGGGTTTGAAATCCACGGCTCCTGGACACTGCTGGGTTTTGAAACCGCATTCACAGTGCACAATTTCTGTGCATGGTCGTGGCTGGTTCTCTATGTTTTTATAATTTTCTGGATGGCCGTAACAGAAGAGTGGAAGCAGTACATACCCACATTTAAAAAACTGTTTTCAGTGATGCGGTTTTACATGTACGGAATTTTCATTGGCGAACCCCACCCCGTGCCCAAAACCGTCCGTGCCAAGCACAATCCCCTGCAGAGGCTTACATACCTGGGCATAGTCACTTTTCTTGTGCCTTTTCAGCTTATAACAGGATACCTGTATTATTATTACAACGCCTGGCCCTCGCTCGGCCTGGAATGGGCCTTGACCCCGATTGCGATTCTGCATACAGCGGGCGGATTCGCCATGCTGACTTTTCTGATAGTTCATATTTACATGACAACCACAGGCCCCACCGTGTTTGCGCATATAAAGTCCATGTTTACCGGCTGGGAGGAAGTAGAAGACACCGCAGGGCACGAGTGGGAGATCAAGGGATAAAAAGAGTTTTTCTCCGCGGGGCAACCCGCGGAGAAAAACTCTTCGGTATTCTTATTTTCTCCTCACCCGCATTTTCACTCTTTCAATCCACACGTAAATCACGGGCACATATATCAGGGTAAGAAGCGTTGACACTGCCAGGCCTGAGATTGCAACCACGGCAAGGGGTGAAAGCCTCTCCAGGCCCACGGCCAGCTCCGCGGCTATGGGGCTCATGCCCGCAATCGTACTCAGAGCCGTCATGAGAATCGGCCTGGATCTTCTTCTTATGCCTGCCTCCACCGCTTCCATGAGTTCAGCTCCTTTTTCCCTTGCCTTTTCAATGTAGTCGATCAGCAGGATCGAGTTGTTTACCACTATGCCTGAAAGCAGGATCATGCCCATGGCAGCGGGCATGGAGAAATGCCTCCCCGCCAGCAGCATGCCCCAGGGAACGCCTATGAACGCCAGGGGTATGGCAGACATTATCATCACAGGATGAGCCCATGAACCGAATGTCAGCACCAGCACGAAATAAAGAAACATAAGAGCAAGCCCCAGGCTCGTGCCCAGCCTGCCGAAGCTTTCCTTCATGAAGCTTATCTCTCCTTCATGGGAGATGCTGTAGCCCTCCGGCAGGTCCATGTCAGAGAGCACCTCCTCGGTCTGGCTCTGCAGATAGGAGATCGGGGCCTTTGCCCTGTAGCCTATAACATCCACCGTGGGCTGCATGTTTTCGCGGGTGATACGGCTTTGTTTCCAGTTCGTGCCGATATCCGCGATCTCTCTTAACGGAACCCCGCCGCCTTCGGAGGGCACCTGCAGGCTTGAAACCGCCTCCAACGTATTTATCTGGTCTGAGTCATAACGCAGACGAATCGGGTAGCCGTCCTGGCCCGGGATTTTAAACAGTGCCGCCTGTTTGCCTGCTGTGGCCGCTGACAGCGTATCCGCAACGGTCCGGGGCGTTATCCTGTAGTCCGCGATTTTTTCTTCGTTAATGTCGATTATGATTTCCTTTTTCGTAAAATCCCAGGTGCGCGAAAGGGACTTAATCCCCTTGACCTCTCCGAGCCGGTCTTTTACCTGATGTGCAAGCCTGTCCAGAATCCTGGGGTCGGGCCCGGAAATCATTACGTCCACGGGCGCGGCTATGGCGGAAAGTGGCGTGGCCCCGTAGTCATAGACGTGAACATTTTTTAACCCCTCTATTCCGGCAAATGCATCCCTTAAGTCCTCTTCGATTTCCCATATGGATTCCGGCCGCTCAAAACGATTTTTGAAATGCACTGTCATGATGCCTTCCTGCGGCGTATTTTCCGTGCCGAAACTTATGACAGAAGGCTCCGCCCCCACGGCAGTGGACATTCTTATATATCCGGGGGTGTCCGTGATTACCTGCTCCATTTCCTCTGCCACCTGCCTGGTGCGGGAGACAGACATGTTGGGCCAGGTCTCAAAAGAAATCTTTACAATGCCCGTGTCCATGGGGGGCATAAGATCGCGGCCCGCAAGGGGCATCTGCCTGAGTCCGGCAATCAGTATGACAATGAGCAGGGGCGCAACAAGGAAAAACCACCTGGTTGTCCCCGCGCGGAACGCGGCCACCACAAACCTCTGCAGCGGGGAGAGAATCGCGTTTCTTATGCGTTCAACCACATGTTCAAGGCGGTTTTTCACCCCTCCGCCCTTGAGCAGCCTTCTTCCTATAAGCGGTATAACCGTGACTGACGCGATAAAAGATGCCAGCAGTGCAAGAGACAGCACCACTGTTAGCGGGCGCAGGATTTTCTGCGGATAGCCGCCCACGAACATGATCGGCAAAAGAACCGACAGGGTGGTTACGGTTCCTGCAAAATCGGCCAGAAAGATCTCCTTTGTGCCGTCTATGGTTGCCTGCAGCCTTGACTTGTCTCCCTGCGCGCTGTGGCTGTCTATGTTTTCTATAACCACGATTGCGTCATCCACCAGCAGACCAACTGCAAGTATCACTGCAGTCATGGTCACGATGTTAAGCTCGTAGCCGATTATCTTCATTCCCGCAAAGGTGAGAAAAAAGGTAACAGGTATGGAAAACGCAGCCAGAAGGGTTATCCTGACCCTTGCCAGGAAAAGAAATATCACACAGACCGTTAGAATAACCGCATCGCGGAGAGAATCCAGTAGGTTGGACACTGAGGTTCGTATTAGTTCGCCCTGGGTGTCTGCCACCTCGAAGGAAAGCTCGGAGAACTGTTTTTCAATTCCGGGAAGTGCCTTTTCCACGGCCTCTATGGCAGGGGTTACATGCCCGCCTTCGGGGCGAAGGATGTTTATGCCTATGGCGCTTTTCCCGTTTCCGCGGAAAAATGAATCAGGCTCCTCGTAGGTGGTGCTGATTTCCGCGATGTCTGCCAGTTTTATTTCTCCGTCGGCACCGGTGCTGATAACGATATCGCCGAGTTGTCTGCGGTGTTTTTTTTCTCCTTCTATTTTTATCAGCACCCGGTCCTGATCCCGGAAAAGCGTGCCGCTGGGAGTGTTTCTGTGCTGCTGGCCGATGGCGGCAAGCACCTGCTCAACTGAGAGATTGTATCCCGCCATTTTATCGCGGTCCACTGATATACGGATCTCCGGTTTGAAACCTCCGAACACCTCGGCGTCTGCCACGTTTTCTATTCTTAAAAAAGCCTCCTGGATCTCGTTGTCCGCAAGTTGGCGTACCTTGGCCATGGACAGCGGGGAGCCGGGTTTCGGAGACACTGCAAGAGTCATAACAGGCTGGACTGCATCGCTTACCCGGAAAATGCGCGGCGGCAGCATCTGTGTAGGAAGAGAGGGCAGAATCCGGTCCAGCGCGGCGCTCACATCCGGGACAGCCGCGTCCAGGCCCTTTTCGTATTCGAATTCAACCTTTACGGCTGCAGTCTCGTCGCGCACCGAGGCCTGCACACGCCTGGCCTTGTCAATGGATGCCAGTTCCTTTTCCACCTGCCTGGAAACCCGGTCTGTCATGTCCTCTGCAGACGCACCCGGCCATATTAGCAGCACTGAAACCTGCGGATAATTGGCATCCGGAAAAAGGTTCAAAGGAAGGGTGCGGAAGCTTATAAGCCCGAATACAACCCCGAGCAGCAACAGGGCGGTTATCCCGTGGGGGCGCCTGAGATAGGCCTCGATCCAGTTCATTATCTCTGCCCCGCCCCGGCCGGGGTTTCTTGAAGAGGCTGAATCCGCGTGTGAGGGCCGAGCCTTATTAGCATGGATTCATCTCCCACAGCCACCCGGTCTCCTTGTTTGAGATCATCGGATTTAACGGCAATACTGTCGCTTGTGCGGCCGAGCACTGATACTTTTGCAGGCTTTATCCGGTTGTCGTCGTCTGCGATAAAAACATGCCAGGCTCCGTCTATTTCAACTGCAGCCCGCCTTGGAAGAACAAGCGCCTCAGGGGTGGAAACCACAAGGTCGACTCCCAGCGCGGCGCCTGAAGGAAGGCCGAAAGGAGGTTTTTTTGTGCGGATTTCAGCTGATGCCAGCCGGTTTTTGTCAGCCGCCGGGTAAACTCGGAAAACCTGTGCATCCAGGGTTTTACCCCCTGAGGAAAGACTGGCCCAGCTGCCCGGCTGCAGAATGCCGGCTGTTTCAGGATCGATTTTTACAATGACCTTGTAGCCTTTTTCCTGATTCTCGATTCTGCATATTGCCTGACCCGGAGTGACAAGATCCCCGGGATCTTTCATACGTTCGGTGACTACCCCGTCAAACGGTGCCCTTATCCTTGTATATAAAAGAGAAATTTTGGCCGCCCCGATTTGCGAGCGCAGCCTGTCAACCTTTGATCCGGCGGAAACAAGCGCGCTTTTTGACGCATCCAGGTCTTCTTCGTCTATGTGGCCCTGGCTGTAGAGATTTTTGCGGCGTTTGTGGCGCTGCTTTCTGTCAGTGAGTTCCGCCTGTGCGCCCTCGAGTTCGGCCTGCAGAGCTGAAAGCTCCTCCTGCATCTCCCGGTCGTCTATGGCTGCCACCAGATCGTTTTTTTCAACCAGGTCTCCGGTGTCAAATCTCACTGATTCAATTTCACCGGTGACGCGCGCGGCAATTGCCGCGGATACTTCAGGTTCTATTATACCTAAGTAATGCTGTGTGACCTCGATTGTGCCCCTGGCTGCCTCTGCCACCCGGACCGGAAAGGCGGGTGTCTGTGCAGTGTCCATGCCGTCGAGCTCTGCTTTGCGTTGCTTTACCAGCACGACTGCCGAGGCGGCCAGAACCAGCAAAACCAGGAGGGGCAGGGTTTTTATCAAGCGGTTTTTCATTTTTTATCCTGCTTTTCTATGGTTAGCAGAAAAAAACTTGCGATTTTTATTTTAAATATCAAAGTCTGGCAGAAAAAGCGGTCGCTTTGTACTTTTTTGCAGCAGGGGTCGCCTATATTATGCTTTCAAGCCACATTGCCGCCCTTTTTGCAGGCACGGTTCCGGATCTTGCATCCATTGAAAAAACAAAGGGGGTTTTTGTTTATTGCTTTTATAATCCTGCTGCTTTTTACGGTAATTTACGTGCTTATTCTCAAAATCGACCGCCAGCAGCGCAGGGTGCTCAATTTCGGCAACCGCCTGATTGAAGAACAGCGCCGTGCCACCGCTGCAGTGCTTGCAGACTCTGTATCCCACGAGATCGGAAACGTGGTCATGAGTATCGAATATTACACCACAGAGCTGGAAGAAGCAACAGGGGAGGAAAGGATTGCTGCACTGGAAAAAATAAACCAGGGCAGGGCATTTTTTCATTCATGTGCTGCATCCCTCGGGGCAGGGATGGGTTTCAATTACCTGGTTTCCGGGCAAACTTTATACTGTCAAGTACAAAAAATAATGCTATCATATTAAAATGAAATTTCATTTTATCAATTAAAAGTCAGTGTTTTTTCCGGAGGAACCATGCAGTCAGACCTGATGTGCAGCATCGAAGAACTGCCGGAAATACCGCAGCAAAGCATAAAGGCCTATAAAGACCGGATGGGTGAGCTTGTTGAAAAGGTGAACTCCGTTATGGCCTCCAGGGCTGATATCAGCATGCTCACTGGCGGCAACCCGGCTGGCATGATGTTTGACAATCACAAAAACCACGCGCTTTTCATGAGAAACGTTTTCGCCCTCAACGCCTGGGGGCTTCTGGTGAAAACGGTTCCATGGGTC
>JAWLEU010000017.1:15810-19649 GCA_041685965.1 Desulfosalsimonas sp. | reverse complement strand
CATTGAGCGTTCACGGTCAGGAGCGAAAAAACTGATCCCGACCGCAGGGTTTCCTTTCTATAAAAATACCGCCGTGGCGGTACAGATAGCTTTTTACGATTCTGTCAAATTTTGGTCATTGGAATTTGTTTAGATATTCGTGCTTCGAATTTCGAATTTATAATCTGTTTTCCGTGATATTCAGGCCGAGGTCTTTGAGCAGCCCGTCTTCAATGTCGTAGATCAGGCCGTGGACAGCCGGGCCTGCCGATGATTTCCATGCTTTCTGAACCACAGGGGTTCGGCAGACGTTTGTAACCTGGGCAGACACGTTTAGCTCGCAGAGAAGCCTTAGCTTTGATTCTTCGTCCTCGACCGCATCCATCCGTTCATGAAAATCCCGGTATAACTGCCTTATATGGGCGAGCCAGTTGTCTATAAGACCGTGTTCGCGGCCGTCTATAGCAGCCTTTACACCTCCGCATCCGTAATGTCCGCACACTATAACGTGTTTTACCCGTAAAACATCCACGGCGTATTCAAGTACTGACAAAAAGTTAAGATCCGTATGCAAAACCAGGTTCGCAATGTTTCGGTGCACGAATATTTCGCCCGGCATCATGGAACAAATCTGCTCCGGCGGAACCCTGCTGTCAGAACACCCTATCCACAGGTACTGAGGGTTCTGCTGCTTTGAAAGCTCCGCAAAAAAATCCGGGTCTGAACTGCTTATCCTGCCGGCCCAATTTCTGTTGTTTTCAAAAATATTTTTCAGTGTATTCATGGCTCTGAATCCGTTTTTCTGCAAATTGCTGTTACTGCCGGCAAATCCGGCATGTTCCGGGGAGCTGGGCTGTTTTTATTGTTAGCAAAAAAAACAGTATCCATCCACATAAATTTGAGCCTGAAAAATGTGGATGGCCGGGCTGAAACCATGATATGATGTTGCCTTTGTTTAAAAACACGGAGTTAAACTTTAGATATGCCCGGACCGCGCAGCTTGCTTTCAAACCGCAGCCTTTTGCCCAAAAAGCACATGGGCCAGAATTTTCTGGCAGACCCGTCCACTGCTGAAATGATCGTCAGGCGGGCCGAACTTGAAGATGCGGTTGTCCTTGAAATAGGCGCCGGTGTCGGGGCGCTGACAGGCTTTGCCGCCTCTGCTGCAAGGCAGGTATATGCCGTGGAAAAAGACAACGACCTGACAGGGATCCTTGAATCAGTGCTCGCTGAGCAGAAAAGACACAATGTCGAGCTCATAAATAAAAATTTTTTTGACCTGGACGTGGAATCCATAGCCTTAAAGGAAAACACCCGGCTTGTGGTAATAGGCAACCTTCCCTATAACATTTCCTCCCAGGTGATAGTCTCGCTTATTTTCAGGCGGCAGATAGTGGAGCGCGCTGTTTTGATGCTTCAGGCTGAAATGGCCCGGCGAATTTATGCGGATCCCGGTTCAAAGGAATACGGCAGGCTTTCTGTCATGACAGGCTACTGCGCCTCGGTTTCAAGGCTGGCCCGGGTGAGAGCAAACCAGTTTTATCCCAGACCCAATGTTGACTCCGAAGTAATAGAAATCCGGTTTAAGCCACCTGAGATAAAGGCTTATGATGAAGCACTGCTTTCAGCTGTTGTCAAGGCGGCATTCGGCCAGAGGCGTAAAACACTCAGAAACTCCCTTGCAGGAGGGGAACTCGGCACAGGGTGCAGCGAAGTGGAGGAGGCCCTGGCCACGGCTGGAATTGACGGCACAAGGCGGGCCGAGACCCTTTCGATTTCGGAATTCGTGACTCTGGCCAACTGCTTTGTATCCCTGGTTTAAGCGGGATTTGGTGTTTGCGGGCCCAGTTTTTTCTTTACACAATTTGCAATATAGGGTACTTTCGATTATTTTAAGAAAAAATTTTTGTGTGACTTAAAAAGCCTCTTTGCCGTTACTTGGTTTGGAGGGTTTTAAACTTTTTAACCTGTTTTAAGGAGAAACCTGATTATGTCGAAGATGCAGACAATTGACGGAAATACAGCCGCCGTTCATGTTGCTTACGCATTGAGCGAGGTGGCTGCGATCTATCCGATTACACCTTCAACATCCATGGGCGAAACAGCAGATGAATGGGCGGCAGGCGGACGGAAAAACATTTTCGGACAGCCGCTTCACGTAAGGGAGCTACAATCAGAGGCAGGAGCGGCAGGGGCCGTGCACGGCGCACTTGCAGCCGGATCGCTTACCACAACCTTTACGGCATCCCAGGGGCTTTTGCTGATGGTGCCCAACATGTACAAGATTTCAGGGGAACTGCTTCCCGGGGTTTTTCATGTATCCGCCCGTGCGGTGGCAACACATGCGCTTTCGATCTTCGGTGATCACAGCGACGTGATGGCGGTCAGGCAGACGGGTTTTGCCGAGCTTGCCTCGGGCTCCGTCCAGGAGGTAATGGACCTTGCTCTGGTATCTCATTTGTCTGCAATTGACTCAAGCATTCCCTTTATACACTTTTTCGACGGGTTCAGGACCTCCAGCGAGATCCAGAAGATCGATGTAATAGATTATGAAGAAATGGCCGGCCTTATTAATTACGACGCGATCAGGGAATTCCGTTCCAGGGCCATGAATCCTGAGCATCCACATATCCGCGGCACGGCCCAGAATCCCGATATTTTCTTTCAAAACAGGGAGGCCAGCAATTCCTATTACCTTTCAATTCCCACCATAGTTATTGAAAACATGGAAAAGGTGGGAAAAATTACCGGGCGCAGGTATAACCTGTTCGATTACGTGGGCCATCCCGACGCTGATCGGGTGATAGTTGCAATGGGCTCCGGTACTGAGACCATAGAGGAAGTGGTAAATCGTTTAAACAAGTCAGGCGAGCGGGTGGGGCTTCTCAAGGTTCGCCTGTACCGGCCGTTTTCCGTCGAGCATTTTCTGGCCTCGCTTCCCGGATCAGTCGAGCAGATCACCGTGCTCGACCGCACCAAGGAGCCCGGGGCCATCGGTGATCCGCTCTATATAGATGTTTGCACAGCATTCATGGAATACGGCGAGTCCCCGGAAATTCACGCCGGCAGATACGGCCTGGGCTCCAAGGAGTTTACCCCTGCCATGGCCAAGGCCGTGTTTGACAACATGAAGGCTCTTGCACCGAAGCATCACTTTACCGTGGGAATCAAGGATGACGTTACACATACCTCATTGCCGGTTGAGGAAAAATTCGACACCGCACCCGAGGGAACAATACAATGCAAGTTCTGGGGCTTCGGTTCAGACGGCACTGTGGGTGCAAACAAGAGTGCCATCAAGATTATAGGCGACCACACGGACCGTTTTGCCCAGGGCTATTTTGATTATGATGCCAAGAAATCAGGCGGGGTGACAGTGTCCCATCTCAGGTTTTCCCCCCACCCGATCCAGTCCACCTACCAGGTGCATTCGGCTGATTTCATCGCCTGTCACAAGGCCAACTACGTCCACGTCTACGACTTGCTTGAAGGTATCAAGCCCGGCGGAACTTTTCTGCTCAATTCGCCGTGGACACTGGAGGATCTCGAAGAGGAGCTGCCTGCTTCCATGAAGCGGGAAATAGCTGAGAAAAACCTGAAGTTCTACAACATTGATGCAATCTCTATTGCCGAAAAGGTGGGGCTCGGCGGCAGGATCAACATGATCATGCAGACCGCGTTTTTCAGTGTTTCAAACGTGCTGCCCTTTGAAGAAGCAGTGGACTATTTGAAAAAGGATATCCACAAAACCTACGGCAAAAAGGGCGAAAAAGTGGTTCAGATGAATATCGACGCCGTGGATCAGTCCGTGGCCAACCTTGTTGAGATCAATTATCCTGAATCATGGAAGAATGCAGGGC
>JAWLEU010000017.1:0-15710 GCA_041685965.1 Desulfosalsimonas sp. | reverse complement strand
AGGGCGAAAAAGTGGTTCAGATGAATATCGACGCCGTGGATCAGTCCGTGGCCAACCTTGTTGAGATCAATTATCCTGAATCATGGAAGAATGCAGGGCACGAATCAGTGGTTGAAACCGACGAGCCGGATTTCATCAAAAATGTCATGACCCCCATGCTCACCCAGAAGGGAGACTCTCTGCCGGTTTCAGCGTTTGAGCCTGACGGAATCTTTCCGGTCGGCACCAGCAAATACGAAAAAAGGGGAGTGGCGATAAACGTTCCGGAATGGATACCTGAAAACTGCATCCAGTGCAACCAGTGCGCGTTTGTCTGTCCCCATGCCTCCATCAGGCCGGGGCTGTTTACAGAAGATGAATTAAAGGACGCCCCGGAGGGCTTTAACACCCTCGACGCCGTGGGCAAGGAGTTAAAAGGCTACAAGTTCCGCATCCAGGTCTACTCTCTTGACTGCCAGGGCTGCGGTAACTGCGCAGACATCTGCCCGGCCAAGAAAAAGGCGCTTGTGATGCGGCCCATAAACACCCAGACGGAAAAGCAGATACCCAACGAGAAGTATTTCGAAAGCCTGCCTGTAAGGGACGATCTGACAAAACGCACCACTGTCAAGGGAAGTCAGTTTTTTCAGCCGCTGCTTGAGTTCTCCGGCGCATGCGCAGGCTGCGGGGAGACCTCTTACGTCAAGGTCCTCACCCAGCTCTTTGGCGAACGCATGATAATTGCCAATGCCACCGGCTGCAGTTCGATCTGGGGCGCTTCTGCTCCGTCCGCGCCGTATTGCACCAACAAGGACGGCTTCGGTCCCACCTGGGGCAACTCCCTGTTCGAGGATGCAGCAGAATTCGGCTACGGAATGGGGCTTGCGATCAATCAGCGCCGCCGCTGGCTCAGAGACATGATCAGCGACGCACTCGAGGCGGATATCCCCGGCGAACTAAAGGACGCCATGCGCGGATGGCTTGAAAACATAGACGACGCAGAGGGCTCGCGCAAATACGGCGATCAAATGAAGCAGATACTCGGGGATATGAACAGAAGCCCCATGCTGCAGTCAATTTACGATTTTGCAGACATTTTTACCAAAAAATCAATCTGGTCTTTCGGCGGAGACGGATGGGCCTATGATATCGGCTACGGCGGACTTGATCACGTCATAGCCTCGGGAGAAGACGTAAACCTGCTGGTCATGGACACCGAGGTCTATTCCAACACCGGGGGGCAGTCTTCCAAGGCCACTCCCACAGGCGCGGTTGCCAAGTTTGCCGCATCCGGCAAGAAGCTCTCCAAGAAGGATCTTGGCAGAATCGCCATGACCTACGGATATGTATACGTTGCATCAGTTTCCATGGGCGCAAACAAGCAGCAGGTAATGCGCGCGTTCAACGAGGCTGACAAATACAAGGGGCCATCGGTTATAATATGCTACGCCCCTTGCATTAACCAGGGAATCCGCGTGGGAATGGGAAAAAGCCAGGAAGAGGAAAAAAGGGCTGTGGAAACCGGCTACTGGCCGTTGTACCGCTATAACCCTGATCTGGAAAAAGAAGGTAAAAATCCATTTATCCTTGAATGCAAGGCACCGGACGGAACCCTCCAGGAGTTTCTGGCAGGTGAGAACAGGTTTGCATCCCTGGAAAAAAGCTTCCCGGAGGAATCAAAGAAGCTGCGTAAGCAGATAGAAGAAGAGGTAAACCGCAAATACCAGATCCTGAAACTGATTGCGGATCCGAAATCCATCTGCGATGAAAACCAGGAACAGGAGCAGTCCGGGGATAAAGACACGGAAAAATAGACAGCATAAATTTTAATTGAGCCGAAAAAGGGGCGGGATGGAACAGGGTTCATCCGCCCCTTTTTCAGTTTATTCAATACTGACAAAGCTTTTTTAGCCCCGTTGATAAAAAATCAAATTTTTCTTTGAAAGCAAGCCATGGATACACAAAGCAAAGACACAGCTAAAAACGCACAGACGCACTGCACACGCTGCGGGACCTGCTGCTGCAGGGGCGGGCCGGCGCTTCATGAAGATGACCTGGACCTGGTTGTGCAGAAAAAGATTGCGCCTGAAAACCTTTATACCATAAGAAAGGGCGAGCTTGTTTATGACAATGTAAACGGCGGCCTGATGAAAACCGCTGCCGAGATCATCAAAATAAAATCCGCCGAAGGCTCAGGCGCCTGTATATACTATGACCGCGAGCAAAGTGCCTGCAGCATTTATGAAATCAGGCCTGTTGAATGCCGGGTCATGGAATGCTGGAATACTGCTGCTGCGGAGGCATTTTACGCATTGGACAGGATAGACAGGAATTCTGTTTTCGGAAATGTCGACTGGATCATGGATCTTATTCGCACTCATGAGGAAAAGTGCGGTTATGAGGCAATAGGAGAACTTGTTGAAAACAGGCGCAGAAGACAGCCGGGGGCTGCAGATAAAATCTCTGAAGCATTGCGCTATGATGCTGAAATGAGAAGGGTTTTGAAGGAAAAAACCGGCCTTAATGCGGAGTTCATGGATCTTGTTTTCGGCCGGCCGCTGGAAAAGACCATATCTGTCCAGTTCGGTGTCAAGCTTGAGGGGGGCCGGAATGGCTGAGGCTTGCTGTTATCTTTGTATTTTGTAGACCTCCGGCCTTCTGTCAGGAAGAAAGTATTTCATTGGATGGCTGCGGACGGATTCCAGGGTTTTTGCGGAAAGATCCGCAATCAGCATTGTTTCATCTTCTCCTGCAAAATGATTTATGATTTTTCCATCGGGTGAAATTACAACCGCCGCTCCGGGAAACCACAGACCGCAACCGTTTCCCCCCACCGGATTGACAGCAGCCACGTAAACCCCGTTGTCAAACGCCCGGGCGGGAAGATGCCTCATCCAGGAGTCGAGCTTGTCATCACCGCTGGTGCCGGGAGACGCATGGGGAATGAATATGATGTCTGCGCCGTCCATGGCCATGGTAGTGGAGAGTTCGGGAAAATGTGCGTCATAGCAGAGCTGTATGCCGAATTTCAGGCCGCGGGTTTCAAACAGGCAGGGCGGATGAATACCGTGTGTGAATATCTTTTTTTCAGGGTGCCCCAGGTGGAGTTTTCTGTATAAACCGGTTATGCCGGATCCGGGTTCAGCCACCACGTGGGAGGCATAAATTCGGCTGCCGTGTTTTTCTGCAATTCCTGCAAGAATGCTTATGCCGTGTCTGTCTGCCATGTCCGAGATTTGACCGGAGCATGGGCCGGCAATGGCTTCAGCAGCCCAGCGGATTTCATCGCGCACATGGTATCCGGTTGCACTCAGTTCCGGAAAACAGACCAGGGCTGTGCCATTTGCTTTTGCAGAAGCGCACCATTGATCCATGCGCTCAAGGTTTCCTTTGGTGTCTCCCACCACCGAACGGCACACAGCAAGTGCAATTCGAAGTTCGCCTTCCATTGGCTGATATTTTACCCGAGGTTGAAATGTGCCCGGATCTTGTAAACCCGGGTGGCCGGCAGGTTCAGTATTTCGGTTATGCCGGTTTGTTTTGAAATCTCCCTGATGCTTTTTTCAATATCCTCAACAGATGGCGCTATCATGGTAAACCAGACGTTAAACTTGTTGTCCCGCAGGTAATTGTGAGTTACTCCGGGGTAACTGTTAACAGTTCCTGCAAACCGCTCCAGGTCCTGTTCAGGCACCCTGACGGCGCACAGGGTGCTGACATACCCCAGTCTTTCAGGCGAGAAGTTGCCTCCTATCCTCCGGATAATGTCTTTTTCCTTCAGCAGCCTTACCCTTTCGATCACCTCTTTTTCAGTGAGCCCGAGTTCTTCCCCGATTTTCGCAAACGGCCTCGGATCAATGGGAAAATCGGATTGAATGCGGTTTAACAAGGCTTTGTCGATATCATCTAATTGATAATCCATTTTAGGAGCCCCATTGAATGCTTATCATCGAAAGAGCAGTGCCGCGGTTAAAAACAAAAGCCCTGCGATTTGCGCAGGGCTTTTGTAAGAGTTTGCACCGGTTTCGTGCATGACTGTTTGTACAGTTGCGATGGTAAGCTCTATTACACGCAGCCGGTGGGTTTTGGAAGGCCGGCCATCTTGCAGGCTCCTTTGCCCGGTCCTGACGGAAACAGCTCGTAGATGTGCTTCAGCTTGAAACCCGTGAGCTTGGAAAGCACACGCACCATGGGAGCAATCCCGTTTTTCTTGTAGTAGTCCTGCAGCACGTTTATGACCTTCCAGTGCTCATCATTTAGCTCATCGATTCCTTCCTGCTGCTTGACATACTTAACCCACGTTTCATTCCAGTTTTCAAAGCTGTCAATGAATCCGTCTTCGTCAACATTAAATGTGTTACCTTCAAATTCAACAGTCGGCATTTAATATCCCTCCTTTGATTGTTTGTATTCAACAGGCCTCTGTCAATTATTGTTTGCAAAAAAGATTGTAAAATTTGTAATTTAACGGGTGCACCCGGGATTGTCAATATTAAAATACCGTTCAGCGCGGATGCAGGCCCGGTTAATATTCCTTGGGTGTCTGGTTGAGCTGCTGCAGCGTAAACACCGGGCCGTCTTTGCAGACCAATTCCTTGCCGATGTTGCATCGGCCGCACATGCCTATTCCGCATTTCATGCGGTTTTCAAGCGACATGATGATGCGGTCTTCAGTGTAGCCGAGTTTGTCCAAAACAGGCTGTGTGAACTTGATCATTATGGGCGGGCCGCATACTATTGCATATGTATCATCTGTTCCCGAAGGCCCTTCCTGCTCGGTGATCGTGGGAACGAATCCAGTGTGATGGGGCCAGTCCGGATCGTCGCAGGAATCCACGGTTATGTTCATGTTTAAGTCATCACGCTGCGCCCAGGCCTCGAGTTCATCTTTGTAAAGCAGCATGCCGGGGGAGCGCGCACCGTATATTACGTTGATGTCCTTGAATTTTTTACGGTTTTCCGGCTCAAGCATGTATATAATGGAGGAACGCAGGGTGGTAAATGCAAATCCCCCTCCGATGATAACCACGTTTTTGCCTTCAAGCGTCTCCCACGGGTACCAGTTGCCGAGAGGGCCCCGGATACCCATGATATCGCCTTCCTTCATGGAATGCATATAAGAGGTTACCTTGCCGGTTTTAAAAATTGTGAACTTGACAAATCCCTTTTCAGTGGGCGAGGAAGCTATCCCTATGGGGATTTCCCCGAGCCCGGGCACTGAAAGTTCCGCAAACTGGCCGGCCTTGTAGGCGAACTTTTCTTCGTCTTCAGGGTTTAGAAAAACGAATTTGAATGTTTTTAAGCTTTTGTCCTCGGTTTCGGTCTTGATTTCATCAATGCGAACCGGGTATGGAATATATGGATTTTCCACTTCTAACCCCCCTTTGTTCTAACTCGCCGTTACTTCGCAGGTGCAGGATTCGGGATCATAGCTGTTCATCATGTTGCAGATCCCGCGGATATCGATATTAACAGGGCACAGGCTAACGCACCTGCCGCATCCGGTGCACTGGATGCCGTTTTCGTATTTGTCCACATAGTATTTCAGCTTGTGCATGAAACGCTGACGCACACGGTCCAGCTTGGTCCCCCTGGGATTGTGGCCCGAGGCGTGTGTAGTAAAAATCGGATACATGCATGAATCCCAGTTTCTTATGCGGAAGCTCTCTTTGCCGTGGACCTCGTCCTGGATGTCAAAGCACCAGCATGTGGGGCATGCGTAGGTGCAGGTGCCGCAGTTGATGCATGCAAAAGCGGGTTTTTCCCATATGACCGTGGCCTCGTAAAGATCGAGCAGTGATTGTTTCGCCAGGTTTTCTGTGCCGACCGAGGATTTGATTTTTGACTCTGCATCAGCCCTGCTTTTGTCTATGGCATCTGTGGCACCCTCTTCGGCCTCTGTCTGCCAGCCTGCCGCCTTTGCCAGCTTTTCTCCCTTTTCGGTTATAATTTCGGCCAGATAGTGATCCTGCTTGTCCACGAGCATTATATCAAGGTTTTTGTCGCTGTACGGCCCCGAGCCGGCACTTGTGCAAAAGCATGTGGGGCAGGGACTGTCACATGCAAGCCCGACAAATGTTGTTGATTCATATGCCCGCAGCCAGTAAGGATCCTTGTATTCTTCAGTGTCGAAATTTACCCTGACAAGTTCGAAAGAGTCCGCATCACAGGGCCGTATTCCCAGGACTGCCTTTTGTTCGTAGTTCTTGTCCTCAGGCTCGTGGTAAATCTTGTAGTCCTCGTCATCCTCGTTTAAGGAGCAACTGAGGATTATTTCAGACTGAGGATATATTGCATATTTAGGTGAAATCCTTGAGTTAACGTATTCCATGTCCGGGATCTGCCCGGCTTCCAGGGCTGCAAAGGTATGGTAGAACTTTTCCTTTACCGGCCCTATAAGCCTGTAGGTGTCGCGAAGCTTTTCAACTCCGGCGTCCCAGTCGCTTTTGTCAATTCTGATGACTCTCATGATTATTGCCCTTGTCCACTGTTATGATTGGTTGCACAGCATTGCTTATTTAATGAACTCTTCCGGGTCATCGGGTTTGTAGGTGTCCAGGGGAGGTCTTTGCTCTGTTGTCAGTCCTGCCTCCCATCCAAAGAGTTCCATGCAGTCCTTTTCCAGTTTCTTGGTAAAGTCCCTGACATTTATTCCCACGGGGCATGAACGCACGCATGCGCCGCAGTCAGTGCACCTGCCGGCGCAGTGGTAGGCCCGAAGGAAATGAAAAGTACGGACGTCCGTGGGGTCAAGGCTTTTGCCGACCCACTGGGGATGGGATTCGTCAACAAAGCAAAGCGGGCAGTAGCAAAGCGGACAGGCGTTTCTGCAGGCGTAGCAGCGGATACAATCAGAGAGAAGATCATCGAAGTGGGCCCATTTATCCTCGGGGCTCATTGCCTCGATTTCTTTTACCCTGGCATGAGGGTCAACCTCGTCTTTGCTCTGTTCCGCAACCTCTTGAGCCACAAGCTCGTCATAAATAACCGGGTTTCTGTGCAGGCACAGGGTGCAGTTTTCCTGCATGACCTCGGTCTTGTTTAGCGTATCTGAAAAGCCTTCCCCGGATATTGTCACCTTGCCTTTTTCCTCGTCTTCTTCAATCGAGGCGATCGGGGCGGGGGCCATGGCGGAAAGTTTGTGCCTGTCAATCATTCCCTTGCAGGGAATGCCTATTATATGTAGCTGCTCTCTTTTGACCTTGCCCTCGACAATGTGGACCGCAATATTTCTTGAATTGCACCCGGTGGCCAGAATGCCGATATTCTCCTGGCTGTCAGTGATGTAGTTGGCAAGGTTTAGCCCGCAGTTGCTGTCCCATACAAGCTCGTCGACCTCTGCCTTGCTGCGGGCAAAAAAGGGTTGGTGCATCGTGGGGACCGAGCCCCTGCGGTAGCCGACCACCATGTCGACCTTGCCTTCTTCGAGCAGGCGCTTTGAGATCTCCTTGATTTTATCAATATATGATTCCATGGCTATGCAACCTTCGGTTTTGTTTTAACGAATTTCTTTTCCTTGTTTTCCAGGGATTTTGCGGAATCCGTGACCTTTGTGGCCACGTCCACGAATTTCGTGGATTCGGCCGAGGAAATCCATGAAAAATGCAGGCGCTCGGGTTCTATGCCCATGTGCTCGAGCAGGTTTTTCATAAGGGTGAATTTTCTTCGTGCGTAATAATTACCTTCCAGGTAATGGCATTCACCCGGATGTCACCCGGAGACCCATACTGCATCCGCCCCCCTGCGCAGAGCGGCCAGGATGAATTTCGGGCTCATCCGGCCGGTACACGGGATGCGGATAACGCGGATGTTTGACGGGTATTCCATCCTGCTGACACCTGCAAGGTCCGCAGCCCCGTAGCTGCACCAGTTGCAGAGAAAGCTCAATATCTTGGGTTCATTTTCAGCCATCTTGTAAACTCCTTATCAATGGGTGGCTCCGTTTCAGCGGTATTATAAGTTTTTGCGGAGAGATCCCTTTGTTATTTTATATAGCCTCATCGAGTTCAAAAATCTGGTACAGGATCTGATCGGTGTCAAAACCCTTCAGATGAATTGCCCCGGAACGGCAGGAGGCAACGCAGAGTCCGCATCCTTTGCAAAGGGCCGCGTTTACCTCGGCTTTTCCTGCAAACCGTCCTTCCTGTGCAAAAGAAGGTGCGGAATACGGGCATATCGCCACGCAAACCCCGCATGCGGCGCAAAGCTGCTGATCCACCTGGGCCACTGTTCCGCTGGAGTAAACTTTTTTCTGTGAAAGCAGGGTCACGGCCCTTGATGCCGCGGCCTTGGCCTGGGCGATTGACTCGTCAATCGGCTTGGGGTAATGGGCCAGCCCGCAAAGATATACTCCGTCAGTTGAGAATTCTGAAGGACCCAGCTTGGCGTGTTTTTCAATGAAAAACCCGTCTTCGTTCATGGGCACCTTGAAAAAGTTTGCAAGCTTGTCATCGCCAGAAGGTATCACTGCAGTGGCAAGATTTACCATGTCAACCTCGAGTTCGACAGGCATCTGCAGCACATGATCGGTTGCGGTTATGGTTATCTTGTCGCCACCGGTTTTTACTTTCGGCTTGTCCTCCAGGCTAAAGCGGATAAAAATCACTCCGGCCCTGCGCGCATCCCTGTAGAGGTACTCCTTTTCTCCATAGGTGCGGATGTCGCGGTAAAGCACATATACGTTCATGTCAGGGTTAAGCTTTTTCAGCTCCATGGCGTTTTCCACGGAATGCGTGCAGCAGAGCCTGGAGCAATACATCCGGCCCGGCTCCCTGGAGCCTACGCACTGGATAAAAGCAGCAGAGTCCATGTTTTTCAGGGAAGGGTCGTCTTCCATCAGTTTTCTGTCAAGCTCCAGGCTGGTCATAACCCTGTCATCTTCGCCGTATCCATACTCGTTCGGCTTGTGGGCCTCGGCACCTGTTGCAAGCACCGCGACCCCGTGCTCGATTTCCTGTTCATTTCCGCCTGATTCAAGCACTGACTTGAAGTTGCCCACAAAGCCGTCCACGTCTTTTAAAGAGGTGTTGAGATGAACGTGGATGTTTTTGCTTGATTCAACCGAGCTGATAAGCTCTTCAAGCTTTTCTGATACATTTTCTCCCTTTGCCGTGTGGAAGATATTTCTCGCCTGGCCTCCTAAGACGTCGCTTCGCTCCACCAGATGGGTTTCATAGCCCTGGTCCGCAAAGCTCATTGCCGCGGCCATGCCGGCGATTCCCCCGCCCACGACCATTGTGGACTGATGGACTCCAAGCTCGATTTCCTTGAGCGGCTCCTGCAGGGCCACCTTGGCCACGGCCATGCGAACCAGGTCCTTTGCTTTTTCAGTTGCCAGCTCGGGGTTGTTTTTATGCACCCAGGAATCCTGGTTGCGGATGTTGGTCATTTCAAACAAGTACTTGTTTAAGCCGGCATCAGTGAGAGTTTCCTGGAAAAGCGGCTCGTGGGTCTTCGGGGTGCAGGCTGCAACCACGATGCGGTTTAAACCTTTTTCCCGGATCATTTCAGCCATGTTTTCCTGTGCGTCCTGCGAGCAGGCAAACAGCTTGTCAGTGGAAAGCTCCACGTAGGGAAGTGACGAGGCGTATTCCACCACCTTGGGCACGTCAACCACGCCCGCGATGTTGGTGCCGCACTGGCAGATAAAAACGCCGATTTTCGGGCGATCCCCTGACACCTCTGTTTCCGGGGGTATCTTTTTTTCCTTTGTCTGCGTGTTGCGTACATCCGCGAGCAGATCACCTGCTGCCGCAGATGCAGCGCTGGAGTCCACCACTGACTGCGGAATGTCCTTGGGGCCCTGGAATGCGCCGCTTACAAAAATTCCAGGCCGCGAGGTAGCAACTGGCGAAAAGGTATCTGTTGCAGCAAATCTGCCCTCGGTGAGATCTATATCAAGTTTTTGTGCGAGCTCCGCGAGCTCGGGCGAGGTCTGTAAACCAACTGATAGCACGATCATGTTGAATATCTCGGTCTTGAGCTCGCCTTCTTCCGTTACGTAGCGAAGCTCCAGGTCGTCGGAGTCCGGGATAGGCGTGACCGTGTGAACCCTGCTTCTCACGAATCTTACGCCCGAGCGGTCTTTTGCAGATTCGTAGAAGCGTTCAAAATCTTTTCCGTGTGTCCTCATATCCATGAAGAAAATAGAGCAGTCCAGGTCCTCTCCCACGTGCTCCTTGGCGATTACCGCTTCCTTGATGGCGTACATGCAGCATACTGAAGAGCAGTAGGGGTTGTCGCACCTGTTTAAGTCCCTGGATCCAACGCACTGGAACCAGGCTATTTTCTGAGGCTCGGCATTGTCAGAGGGCCTGACAACATGTCCCGTGGTGGGTCCCGAGGCTGACAGGATCCTTTCGAATTCCATGGACGTTATAACATTGGGATGGCTGGCATACTGGTAATTGTCAAGCCCGCCGGGTTCAAACGCCTCAAATCCGGGTGAAAGGATAACAGAGCCCACGTCTATTTTCAGTGTCTCCGGCTTCTGCTCAAAGTCCACGGCGTCCACAGGGCACTTTTTCTGGCACACCCCGCATCTGCCCTTTTGAAGGTAAATGCATGTTTCGGGATCTATGCGGTACTTCAAAGGTACTGCCTGAGGATATTCAACGTAAATCGCCTTGCGCTTGGCAAGGCCTGCATTGTATGTATCCGGGATTTTTTTGGGGCATTTTTCCGCGCACGCTCCGCAGGCGATGCATTTTTCCTCGTCCACGTAGCGGGGGTGTTTGAGCACTTCTACCTGGAAATTGCCCGCCTGTCCCTGTATGTCTTGAACTTCCGAAAGTGTGATTATCTCTATATTAAGATGCCGGCCGACCTCGACCAGTTTGGGCGAGATAATTCACATTGCGCAGTCGTTTGTGGGAAAGGTCTTGTCCAGCTGCGCCATTGCGCCGCCTATGGAAGACCCTTTTTCCACAAGATAGACGTAATAGCCCGAATCGGCGAGATCCAGCGCGGACTGCATCCCGGCAATTCCGCCGCCGACAACCATTACGGATCCGATTTTATCGTAAGCCATATTAAACACTCCTGTAATAATATTGCATAGTTATAAATTCCAAATCAAAAGCGGCAAATAAAAAGCCAAATTTTCTTGATATCTTTAAACAGTTATGTTGTCAATAGAATTTTGGGTGATATCTCACAGAAAACAGGCTGCAGAAGCAGCTTCAGATTCGTATAGCTTCGGTGGTTGCCTGCCTTTTAAAATGATCGTGCAATGCGGATGGATATGGGTAAAACAAGGATAATAGTAATCAGCGGCCCCACAGGCATCGGAAAGACCGGACTGTCCATACGCCTGGCTGAAAAATTCGGCGGTGAAATAGTGGGGGCGGATTCCATGCAGATTTACAAGTACATGGATATCGGCACTGCCAAACCCACGCAAGAAGAACGCGCCAGGGCGGTTCACCACATGACTGATATCGCATACCCGGACGAGCCTTATGACGCTGCCAGGTATCTCAGCGAGGCCAGGGCTGCAATTGCCGATATCGCTGCAAGGGAAAGGCTGCCAATTGTGGTCGGGGGTACAGGTTTTTACATAAAGGCCCTTCTCTATGGCCTGTTTGAGGCAAGACCCGAGGACAAGCGCGTGCGGCTAAATCTCTGGAAAGAGGCAGGTGAACTCGGCGCATACGGGCTGTACAGGCGCCTTGAGGCCTGTGATCCAGAGGCAGCCGGCCGCATCCATCCCAATGACACCTATAGGGTGGTAAGGGCTCTTGAAGTATATGAAATAACCGGCCATACAATGTCAGCTTACCGGCGGGACCACGGTTTTTCGGATTCGCCTTACAATGCATTGAAATTTGCTTTATACATGGATCGAAATGAGCTTTACAGGCGAATTGATCAGAGGGTTGAGCTGATGATTGAGCAGGGGCTTATCGAAGAGGTAAAAGGTCTGCTTGAAATGGGCTTTGACAGGAATGTAAAGCCCATGCAGGCCCTTGGATACCGCCACGTGCTGGATTACCTGGAAGGGGCCGCTGATCTGCAGACGATCAAAGAAACCCTGAAAAGGGACACCCGCCGCTACGCCAAGCGCCAGTTGACCTGGTTCCGCGCGGACCCGGAAATTAACTGGTTAAGGCCTGATCAGGAAGAACTTATCATCGGGCTTATAAGTCGGTTCATAGAAGGCGGCCGGCCGTGAATCGTTTTACAAGGCCTGCATGTCTGCAAAATCGTCCTCAGGATCAATTATCCCGAGCTGCAGGGCATATCTGACCATGGAGGCGGTGTTTTTCATGTTTAGTTTTTCCATTAGATTGGTGCGGTGCTTGGCCACTGTTTTGGGGCTTATAGAGAGCCGGGTGCCGATCTCATTTGCGGTGGCGCCTTCTGCAACCATTTTAAATATCTGCTGCTCGCGCCTGGTGAGCTGGTCATAGGTGTTCATAAAGGGCTGCCGGGTTTCTTTCTGCAGATAATTGTTAATAATGTCCGCATTTATTTCTGTGCTCAGGAAATAATTGTTGTCATAGGCGGACCTGATTGCAGCCAGGACTTCTTCAAACCTGCTTGTCTTTAAAAGGTATCCCATTGCCCCTGCATGAAGCGCCTCTCTGATATGCTCCTGTTTTTGATGCATTGTAAGGATTACGACTTTCGTGTTTTCCGAGATTTCCCTGATATTGCCGATCGCTTCAATTGCCTCGAGTTTAGGCATG
This sequence comes from Desulfosalsimonas sp., assembly GCA_041685965.1. GTDB lineage: Bacteria > Desulfobacterota > Desulfobacteria > Desulfobacterales > Desulfosalsimonadaceae > Desulfosalsimonas. Next base: position 3,042 of record JAWLEU010000017.1, on the reverse strand, counting down.
GAAACTTCCATTAAAACCACATCAGGCTTGGTTTCCCTGATTTTTTTCATCATTTCCCAGCTGTCCGAGGCTTCAGCAGCGACCCTGATGTCTGATTCCTTGCCCAGCATCGCTTTTAAGCCCTCCCTGACCAGGATATGGTTGTCTGCAATCATTAGTTTGATTTTAGCCATGATTTTTTTCTCTCAGGAGTTTATGGAAATTATCGTGTTTTGAGTGTTTTATGCCGGCTGCGAAATATAATCAATAACCCCGATTCTGGCGGCATAGCGAACGAGGGATGCCGTGTTTTTCACCGGGAGTTTTTCCATGATGCTCATTCGGTGTTTGGCAACGGTTTTGGGGCTGATCCGCAGAACTCCGGCGATCTCGCCTGTGGTTAATCCTTCAGCAATCAACTGAAATACCTGTTTTTCACGTCTGGACAGCCGGGCATAACTGCTTGTCTCGGTTTCGGTGTCTGCTTTTTTCATAAAGGTGTTTATTATTTCGGCGCTTATTTCCGGGCTGAGGTGGTATCCTTTGTTGTGGACGGTACGGATGGCGGCGATTACCTCATCAATTGAGGCGGTTTTTAAAACGTATCCCCTGGCCCCTGACTGAAGGCTGCCGCGCACATCTCTTCTTCTTTTTTCAGTGGTGAGCAAAAGAATTTCCGTTTCCTCGCAGGCCTCTTTATATTTTTCAATGGCTTTTACGCCGTCAAACCCCGGGACAGCGGGTTCAACAATTGCTATATCAGGCTTGATTTTCCTGATTTTATCCAGCGCTTCCGTTCCGTCTGCTGACTCATCTGCAACCTCAATGTCCGGCTGGCCGGCAAGCAGAGCCTTTACCCCCTGGCGAACCACCAGTTGATTATCCACGAGAATAACTTTGATTTTCATCCTGCCGTTCCTTGTATGGTTTTTTAGTACCCGCCGCAGCATGACGCAGGCTATTTTCCCCGGCAGGCCGGTTAATGGGCAAAAGCAAGCGGCTTGCCGGTTCTGTAGGCCACTGCCTGGCAGGTGGCAACAAGCTGGCCGCTGTCTTCTGTGACCTTTATGTCGTAGCTGGCGGTTTTGCGCGAACAACTTATTTCTATGGCTTCGGCACGCAGGGTGACAGCCTCGGAGGGGCTGCTTACATAGGTTACGTTTACGTTCAATGCCACTGCAATGCTTCCGCCTGTCTGGCTTGCTGTTTCAAAGGCCTCGTCTATAAGTGAAAAGATTGCTCCTCCGTGGGCCCTTGCGTATATGTTTGCCATTGTCTCCGGGTTATACGGCATTTCAACGAGGGCAAAACCCGGCCCCAGTTCCAGCAGCCTCATTTGGAAGGTGCGGGCCAGCGGTTCTTTTTCAACAGCATTACGGATTGCACTTTCCACATCAGGGTCTATTTTCCGTGCAGGCTTCAAAACCGTGCATTACCTCCGGGGTCCTGCTATCTGAGTTTCTGCCAGGATTCTTTTGCCTCGGTCAGGCCGCTTTTTCCCCTGCCGCCGGTGGCGGTTGATTCAGCCGGCCTGCCGGTACCCCGAAGCCTTGCCACCCTGTCGGGTATCGGGGGATGAGTTGAAAACATCTGCATCAAGCTGCGGCCTGATACGGGACTGGCAATGTACATGTGAGCTGTTGCCTGGTTTGCCTGCATGGGAATCCGCCTGGAATATGCATCGAGTTTTTCCAGCGCGCTTGCAAGGCCTTCCGGATTTCCTGTTATCTGAGCTGATGTTCCGTCAGCAAGATACTCCCTGGATCGCGAAATTGCAGACTGAATAAGCACCGCGGCAATGGGTGCTATAATGGCGGTTGCCAGCAGGCCTATAATGCCGCCGCCTTCTCCCTCGTCCCTGGAAAACCCGCCGAAAATGGCCGCCCATCTGGCAAAGCTTGCTATCAGCATGATTGCCCCTGCAAGAGTGGCCGCAATGGATCCTATCAGGATATCCCTGTTTTTAACATGCCCCAGTTCATGGGCGATCACTCCGGCAAGCTCCTGTTTGTTCATATGGCGCAGCAGCCCCTCGGTTACAGCCACCACAGCATTATCCGGATTTCTGCCGGTGGCAAAAGCATTAGGCGACTCCTGGGGAATAACGCACAGCCTTGGCATTGGAAGCCCGGCCCTGCGGCTTAAATCCTCCACTGTTTCGTAAAGCTCGGGGGCTTCATTTTTTCCCACCTCACGAGCCTTGTGCATTTTCAGCACGATTTTGTCCGAGTACCAGTAGGAAAAAAAATTCATGGCGGCTGCAATTACAAGTGCGATGGCCATTCCGCCGGTGCCGCCGAGCACGCGGCCGATTGACATGATGATGACTGTAAGCAGCGCCAGCAGTATTGTTGTTTTAATACGGTTGCCCATATTTGAAACTCTTTTCTTTTAAATTGTTTGCTTTCCGGTTACGTATTTTTCACTCGATGTTTTAACGTAAACAGCTATCATGGTAAAATCTGATATAGTGGCTATTTAGTGCCTGAACGAAAACCAGGTTTTCGTTCAGGAAATCCGAAATCCGAAGCTCGAAATTCGAACCAATGACCAAAACCCTAAATGCATCAATGACAGAAACATCCTGTTTTAAGCTGTTGGTTTTTATCATTTAAACATTCGATATTCGGGTTTTGGCTGAACAGGGTTTTCGTTCAGCCACTATTTATAATTTTTGAATATAAATCAGGTTTACAGGAATTCAAGGCAAGTGGCTTGATTTTGTTTCCAGAAACCTCCGGCGCCTCAACAGGTCTATCCATTGTCCTGCCAGGGCAAAGAGGTCTGCGGGCTCTTTTGACTGACCGCCTTCATTTTGCGGCAGGGAGACGGAATTATTCGGGTAGCCGGCCTTCAGATCGGCGAGGATTTTCTCTGCCTGCTGCGGATAGCCCTGGGCTGAATAAAGGCAGGCAAGAGTGTGTGTGTATTTCAGTTTCGAATCACTCATTTGCATAGTCTTTTGGGTCTGCCACGAACTTGAACACGGTTTCGTCCGGAGCCACCATGTGCAGCTCCCGGCGGGCGGTGTGTTCGATATATTCAGGATCGTTTTTAAGCCTG
>JAWLEU010000016.1:0-19951 GCA_041685965.1 Desulfosalsimonas sp. | reverse complement strand
CATTAAAATTATGGTAAATAAGCAAAAACTCAAGCTTATTTTTGCCCCTATATTCCCCATCTTTGCGTCAAAAACGGCATTTCAGTCATAGCAAGAGTAAAGGGGCAGGCATATCTGGGCAAATCATCCATGGTTTCCATAAAAGCGGTTTTGACAGTTATGAAAAGTTGCAGGCGGCGCATAAAAAATGGGTTGCAGGTTGTCTGGAAAAGGGGGGAGAATCATCGGGATGACGAATGGACTTTGAGTTTGGTTGCGTGGAGCAGGGCTTTTGTTGAGAATGTGCATTACTTGATAGGTTTTTCTTCAATGGGCCGGAAGGTTAGTGAGACTAGAGCATCATATCAGCTGATAGAAGTACAGGCATCCTATATCGATCATTTTTGGCGGCAAAAAAGTCGAAATAGGCCTTGAAAACGGCTTTTTGGGGGATAAAATATAATAAAATACAGTATGTTGCCATGGCCCGACCCCACGCTCCACGCTCGACCCCACGCTCTTGAAAATACAGTATGTTGCCATGGCCCGACCCCACGTTGCCGACCCCACGCTCCGACCCCACGCTCCACGAAAAAAAGTTGCTTGATAACGATGTTAAAACATAAATTGCGTTGTAGGGCTATTACTACGGCGTAAAAAACAGGTATGCATATGACTCAAGGCCTGCCTATCGTGCGGGCGGGGCATGGCCTGTTGCTGGCGGGGTTTGCCGCCTCATATCTACCGGATTGTAATCCAATGTATCAGTTTATCATAGCAAAAGTGTATCAATTTATCATAGCGCTATAGGCCGGGAAGGCTGTGGGTTGTCCGGATGTTCTCAGAATCTTTTCGTACAGTTGCCCGGTAGGCAGGGGCCTGATGAAAATCCGATTTTACCATATAAACAGTTTTAAAAAAAAATCTTGACACATGATTGGGGGTTTTATAAATTGTCGACAATCGACAAAACTTCTTCTCCCACCCTTCCTTTGGAGGCCGCCATGAACAAAGCCGGCAGATGGTTTGATGCAATAATCGCCGGGACCGGACCCGGAGGCTCCACCGTGGCAAAGGAGCTCGCTCAGAAAAACAAAAAAGTCCTGATACTGGAAAGGGGTGACAACTGGCGGGTCAGAGGCGCGAACTGGCAGGCTGCCATGATGGCGGGCGTTCCAGGAAGAAGCCTTCTTTTTGCCGACAGGATGCTTGCCATGATCAGGGGTATTACCACCGGGGGAAGCTCGGTGTTTTATTACGCCACGGCCTTTGAACCCCCGGTTGAAATGCTTCGCTCCCACGGCGTGGACATCGCCGGGCAGGTAGAGGAAACAAGAAACGAACTTCCCTGTGCGTCTTTAAAAGATGAACTGCTGGGCCCCGCGGCAAAACGCATCATGCAAAGTGCACGAGATCTGGGATACGAATGGAACAGGCTGCCCAAATTTATATATCAGGACAAATGCAGGCCGGAATGCCCGCGATGCAACTATGGGTGTCCGCACGGGGCGAAATGGAATGGCAGGCATTTTATTGAAAAGGCCTGTGAAAACGGCGCAGAGATCATCACCAGGGCCCGGGTCTCGAAGGTGATAACTGAAAACAACAAGGCTGTGGGGGTGGAATATAAAAGATTCGGCAAAACCGAGACAGCCCTGGCGGATAAAATAATCATTTCAGCAGGCGGAATAGGCTCCCCAGCGATTTTAAGGCGCAGTGGAATCCCCGAAGCCGGCTTTGATTTCTTCTTCGACCCCCTGATCACTGTTATGGGAACAGTGGACGGAATAAACGGCGGCAGGGAAATTCCCATGGCAGCAGGTGTCCACATGGAGGAAGAGGGATATCTCATGACCGACATGACAGTGCCACAAGGCCTTTACATGCTTTTAGCATCGGAGGTCTTCAGGCTGCGCAGGCTGTTTTCCCACAAAAAAACCCTTCAGATCATGGTCAAGGCAAAAGACAGCCTCGGAGGCAGGCTCACAGACAGGGAAGGCGTGCGGAAAAAACTTGCGGAAACAGACCGGGCAAAGCTTTTAAAGGGATATGAGCGCGCAGGGCAGATTCTTGAAAACGCGGGCGCAAAAGACATCTTCAAGAGCTGGTACCTGGCCGCCCACCCGGGAGGAACCGTTAAAATAGGAGAAATCGTGGACACGGATCTTAAAACCCGGTTTGACAATCTCTATGTTTGCGACTGCTCGGTCATCCCCGAGGAATGGGGCCTTCCCCCGACTTTCACCCTGGTGGCCCTGGGAAAAAGACTTGCAGATCACATAAGTTCATAACAGGCGGTTTTAAGAAGGATCTCTTATGAGAAAAAAGCCCGGCTCCCGGGAAAACCAAAACCAGGACGCACCGGCGCGTGAAAAGGACCGGGTCTCGGCCCTGGTATCAGAAATCCTGTCCACAAGAGAGGCAAGAACCGCCCTTGCCGGGCTCATCCCGGAAATCCTCGCCCTGTGGGCCCGGGACAGCTCTGTAAAAATGCGGGCCGCAGGGGCTGTTTCGGCAAACATCAGAAAAAACCTTGCAAGACAGGGAGACGAGCAAGGGAAAAAAGAGCTGGCGGATCTTTTTGCAGATCCGGCCCGGATTGACACTCTGGCTGAAATCTTTGCCGGGGCCTCGGATACCCTGTTTGAAATACTGGAAAACGCAGGAAAAGGGGTTGAAGTCCTGCCCCCGGAGCAAAGAAAAGATGCGGTTTCAAAAATCATTTCTGCTGCAGCAGCGGGAAGATCCGCCCGGGGCCTTGCCGCTTGGACAAGGGTTTTTGCCCGGGTCCAGGAGGATTTCCCCGGGTTTTTTGCAGAAGCCCTTGAACCCGGGATTGAGAAATGGATCGAGCAGACGGATTTCGGCGAGATAAAGGACTTCCTTGATGCAGCCGCGGATTGTGCCGGCCCGGCAGCCGCCATGATAAACGATCAGCTCTGGCGGTATCCTGCAAAAGTGGTACTTCTGCTGTCGCTTATTCCGTCTGCTGCAAATATAGTGCTTAAAACCGCGGATGAAACCATAAGCCGCTTCAACCGCCTGCCCCCCGACCTGGTGGCTGACGTGATGCTTTCGTGTGCAAGAGAAATAAACAGCAGCAGGGCAGGCAGTATTGCAGACGGGCTTGCCGAGCTTGCCCGCAAGATTTCAACCGGAAGCGCTCTTGCAGGCGAAGGAGGCTCGTCTGCTTTCAGCCGCGACATCAGGCAAATAATTTCTGCATTTGTTTCCTCTTTGGATCCGGAAACACTTTACAAGGCCAAAAACGCTCTGGCCTCGGGCAGGCAATCCTTTGAACAGGCGCTCTGCGACATAATAGAAGACAGCCCTGAACTTGCAGTTCAGTCCGCAAAAAACAGGCATGTTTCCTGGAACTCCTCCATAAAAACAGCCGCCGGCAAACTTTCCCTGCTGTGCGGCCATCCCGATGACCGGGTACAGGAGGCTTTTGCACAAAGCCTGGGCAGGCTCGATGCAGAAGAGGCGGCTGAAATCGCAAACCTTGCCTCCGAGCTTGTAAACCGCATCCGGGAAGCCGACCCGGAACTTCTCCCCTCTGCTGCCTGCCGGTTTGCAGGAAGCCTGGACACCGATTCACTAGAGCAAGCAGCACAAGGCCTGATGCGGGACACAGAAGATACGCTTGAGCCCCTGGGGCAGGCCCTGATGCCGCACCTTGCAATAATTGCCTGCAGGTGGCTGGAAACCGCAAAAGACCGTGATGACGAGCTGGCAGAACGGGCAAGAGGCGCGCTTTTATCCTTTCTTGAACCAGGCCGGGAGCAGAAATGATGGATTTTTTCCGAAAAACCGCGGCCGGCATCACCAACCCGCACGTCGAAGACTGGATAAAACGCGGGGGCAGGGTGATCGGCTATACCTGCTCGCTTATCCCGCCCGAGATTTTCCACGCCGCAGGACTGCTGCCCTTCCGCCTGCGGGGCATCGGCACAACAAGCATGGAAACCGGTGATGCCTATTACGGGCCCTACGTCTGCACGTTTCCCAAGTGCCTGCTCCAGCTTGCCGGCCGGGGCGACTACGGCTTTCTTGCAGGAGCAGTTGTTTCAACCGGCTGCGACTCCATGCGCAGGCTCGACGAGTGCTGGCGCAAGGCCGGAAGAGATTTTCCCGGAATTCTGCCGGAATTTTTCCATTATTTTGACGCCCCGCACAAGACAGAGCCTCATGCCGCGGCCTGGTTTGAAGGTGAAATCCGCAGGCTGATTCGGGCTGTGGAGTCTTTTTTCGGCGCGGATATCACGGATGAAAAACTCAAAGAATCCATCTGCGTATACAATAAAACCCGCCGGCTCATCTGCGAGCTCGAAGATCTCAGGGCCGCAGAGAATCCTGTCATAAGCGGGGAAGACGCGTTTTGCGCGATCCTGGCATCATCTGCCGTGCCGCCTGAAAAGTTCAATGAACACATGGAGCATCTTTTGGATGAGCTGCGAAGCAAAAAGGCCACCGGCGGCGGGAAAGCAAAAAAGCGCCTGATGCTTGCAGGCAGCATAAACGATGATCCCGGACTCATGCGCTTAATAGAAGAGGCAGGAGCAGCAGTGGTGGCAGACAGCATATGCTTCGGGACCCGGGGCGCGGACCGGCCTGTTGACGCGGTAACCGATCCCGTGGCCGCCCTGGGGCAAAAATATCTTGCAGGCTGTCTCTGCCCCAGGATGTTCGGGGAATATGACCGGCGGCTAAACGCGCTTGCCGAAAAGCTGACCCGGTCCGGGGCAGAAGGGATAATCCTTCAGAACATAAGGTTCTGCGACCTTCACGGCTCGGAAAACAGCCTTCTGGAAAAGGACCTTGAGAAAAACGGCATTCCCTGCCTGAAGCTTGAGCGCGAATACGGCCCGCTTACAGACACGGGAAGAATGAAGATGCGCATAGAGGCTTTTGTCGAGCAGATATCGTAACCGGAGAATCCCGCCATGAGACCCGAAATTTACGAATACGATTTTGACTGGATGCTGTGGCGGTGCATGGAGGCCGCGGGCAAAATTGCAGACGGCCGGCAAAAGGAAACCCGGCGCATGCTGGAATACATCCCCTATTTCAGAGACACCGCGGAAGTTTTTGTCAACCTGGGCAAACCCGGCATCACATTTATGAAAATGATCTCGCGGTACCTGGAAAACATAGTATGCGCCAGGAAGCAGGGGAAAAAGGTCGCAATGACAACCTTCTGTTTTTCCCCTTCTGTTTTTTACGCCATGGATATCGTGCCGGTAACCCTGGAGGTCATGACGGTTCTGGCAACAGCCCTGTGGAAAAGGGGTACGGCAGACTACATGGACTACTGCGTGGAACTAGGGTTCACCGAAACCTCGTGTTCGGCCCAGCGGGGCTCTCTCGGGGCCTACCTGGCAGGGCTGGGGGCTGAGATAGACTTTATCGTGACGAACACCGCGGGGGTCTGCGACACAAACGCCAATGCGTTTGCCTTCTCGCATAAACACCTAAACAAGCCCTTTTATTCATTAAATTACCCTTCGGGCCTCACCGACGAGGCCAGCAGCCGGTATCACAGGGAGGATTTCAGGGGGCTGGTTGCGTTTCTGGAAAATCAGACCGGCAAAAGACTGGATCAGGACAGGTTAAAACAAGTACTCGAGGAGACGGCAAAACAGGAAAAAATAGTCGGGGAAATGGAAGAACTCCAGATGATTGTGCCCAACCCCATGCCCGCGGCCTACAATTTCATAATATACGGCGGGCGGTTCATGTTTGCCGGAATGCCCGAGTATACAAAACTGGTCTCAGACATGCTCGGGGTGGTGCGGAAAAACGCTGAAAAGGGCGTATCAGGTCTTTTTTCAGGCAAGGAAAGAATCCGGGCCTTTTTCTTCTACATAGATCACTACAACATGGGGCTTTCCCTGTGGGATTTCCTTGACAGGCACGGAATAAGCCATCTCGGCGGTATTCTCAGCCGCTCGTTCAAGGATGACGCACCTTACATGAAGGGAATGGAGGATGTAGCTTACAGGATAGATACTGCGGACCTTGATTCAATGATCGACAGCATCGCCATGATAAACTCCAGGATGCCGATGGTTCGCTCCATCAGGGGGCCCTATGACAGGCCCAACATGTGGCTGGAAGACTCGCTCATGCTTGCTGAGATATATAGAGCCGACTGCCTGATTTACAACGGAACCCCGGGGTGCAGAAACACCTGGTCCAATGTAAAACTCATGGCCGGAGATCTTGAAAAGGCCGGATACCCCGCACACATAATGTCCGGGGACGCATTTGACGAAAGGGTGGAATCCTGGGAGTCCACTTCTGCAAGGCTGGAAGAATTTTTCAGGATAAGGGGGCTGCTGTGAGCATAGCTGCAGGCTGCGATGTGGGATCTCTTACCTCCAAGGCCGTGATCATGGAAAACGGCCGGATTAAGAGCGTCTCTGTCATGCGCTCCGGGACCAGGCCGCAGGTATCCGCCGAATCGGTAATGAATGACGCCCTCGGCAGGGCCGGGCTTTCAATGCGTGATATTTCATTCTGCGTGGCAACCGGCTACGGCAGAAAAAACATCCCTTTTGCAGACAAGTCGGTATCAGAAATCGCCTGTCACGGCAGGGGGGCCCGCTGGCTGGTGCCCTCGGCAAGAACTGTGATCGACATCGGCGGGCAGGACTGCAAGGCGCTCAGGCTTGATAAGAAAGGGGAGATAGCAAAGTTTACGGCAAATGACAAGTGCGCCTCGGGCACCGGCCGATTTTTGGAGGTAATGGCCCGGCTGCTGCAGGTGTCCATGGAAGAACTCGGCGGCATGAGCGCCCGGGCGGCCGCCCCGGTGACCATGGCATCCACGTGCACCGTATGGGCACAGTCAGATGTTGTAAGATACATAAATTCAGGCTGCAGGTTATCGGACATCGGAGCCGGCATTAACACTGCCATGGCAAAAAGGGCCGCAATACTTGCAAACAGCGTGGGGGTGGAAAACGATATCTGCATGACAGGGGGGGTGGCAAAAAACCAGGGCGTGGTAAAAGAGCTTGAAAAACTTCTGGGAGCAAGGATAAAGCGCTCAAAAAAGGCTGACCCCCAGGCCGCGGGCGCCATAGGGGCCGCACTGTTTGCGGCCGCGCATATAAAAGCAGGTGAGTAAAATGATTGCAGCAGGATGCGACATAGGCTCGCTTTCGGCAAAGGCCGTTATCCTCGAAAACGGCGGAATTCTTGCATCCGCAATGATGCCCGCGGGCACAAGCCCGCCAGAATCCGCCCGGGCGGTGATGGACAAGGCATCAGAGGCGGCTGGTATTGCCCGGGAAAGCGTAAAAAACGTTATTGCAACAGGATACGGAAAAGATCTGGTTTCTTTTGCCAGCGACGTGGAATCAGAAATAGTCTGCCACGCAAAGGGTGCCTTTTGGGTCAACCCGAAGACAAGAACCATAATAGACATAGGGGGGCAGGACTCCAAGGTGATACGCCTTGACGAGAACGGAAAAGTGGTGCGGTATTTTTACAACGACAAGTGCGCATCAGGCACGGGCCGGTTCCTCGAAGTAATGGCAGAAGCGCTGGAGGTGGACCTTGAAGACATGGGCGCCCTTTCAGAGCAGTCGTGCAACGAACTTGTCATTTCAAACCAGTGCGTGATATTTGCCGAAACAGAGGTTGTCTCGCTTATAAACGATGGAAAACATGTCCCTGATATCATAGCCGCCCTGCACAGGGCAATGGCCGGGCGGGTTGCCGCAATGGCCATAGGGATAGGGGTTGAAGACGAGGTTGTAATGACCGGGGGTGTTGCCAAAAATTCCGGCCTGTATTCAGCCCTTTGCGGGGCCCTTAAAAAAGAGCTGGCTCCGATAGACGGCATTGATCCCCAGATAACAGGCGCCCTCGGGGCGGCACTTATAGCGGCAGGAAGGCTGTAAAAATGCCCGGGGAAAATACGGGCTTTGGTGATTCATGAACCTGCCGGAGTCAGTAATATCTGATATAAAGCGCATTGTCGCGGACTGGCGGGAAAGCAGCGGCACGGAAAGGATCATAAGAAACTACCGTCAGCAGGAAAAGCTTTTCTGGCCGGCTGCAAAAGACCGGGACATGGTGTTTAAGGCCGACACCGCGGTGGAACTTGGCAGCCCTGACCAGGAGTCGATCTCCTTTGTTGCATGGACGCAGAATCCCTCCCTTGTGGAAGACGGAAACATCACGCTTGTGGGCCCGGATATCTGCGAGGCCTCCGCGCAAAGCCTTTCTTTCGGCAAGGCTGTCTTTGCCCGGGTGCACGGCTTTACAGAGGACAACTGCTGTGCGCGCCTGCGCGAAATGGATCTTGCCAGGTTCCGGGTGAGGCTTGATGGCTACATGATGCGTGCGGTGTCCCAGTACATGCGCGAATGGAGCAGGATAAGCAGAAAAGCGGCAGGAAGCGGGCTTACTTTTGCCGTATTGGGATCAGCCATGATAGAAGAGATTAAAAAGCTTGAATACGTAACTGAGGCGGAACTTGTTGTTATTACCTCCTCTGCCGAAGACGTAAGGGTACTTAAACCCTCAAGGGACCGGCTCATGAGCTACACAGGGGCACTGACGAAAATGACCGAGGAGCAGGAAACAGACTGCAGAAACTGCCGGTACCGGGATATCTGCGGGGAGACGGAGGAGCTTCGCAAAATGAGGCAGAAACTTGCCGACAAAACGAGACCGCGGAAATGAACAAAACAACCGGCACACCTGTTATAATTGCGGTATGCGGCAAGGGAGGGGTGGGAAAAACCAGTATCAGCGCCCTTTTGGTTGCAATGTTTGCACATGATCCCGGGAAAAAAGTGCTTGCCATTGACGCTGACCCGGCAGTCGGGCTTTCAGGGCCGCTGGGAATCGGGGCGGCCAAAACGATAGACGATATAAGGAACCAATTCATTGCAGATATTGAAAAAGGCGCAAACCCGGGCAAGGAAGAACTCATAAGGCGGCTTGATTACGAAATAATGTCTGCTCTCAGCGAGAAAAAGAATCTGGCGTTTCTGGCAATCGGCAGGCCGGAGTCAGAAGGCTGCTACTGCAGCGTAAACAGCCTGCTCCGCGACATCATAAGGGACACGGCGCAAAACTTCGATATCGTGGTAATAGACGGCGAGGCCGGCATGGAGCAGATAAACAGGCGGGTAATGGAAACCGTGACTCATCTTTTCCTGGTAACAGACGCCTCTTCAAAGGCAAGATCGGTTGCAGCGGGAATTGAAAAGATTGCCCGCAGAACTGCCTCCCTTGAAAAAGCAGGAATATTTTTCAACCGGATCAGGGATAAAAAAGAAGCAGATGCCCTTTTTAAAACGGCCGGCCCGCCCGTGATCGGGTGGATGGCCGAAAACAGCCTCATAAGGGAGCTTGACAGGGAGGGAAAAAGCTTTTTTGATAACGACAGGGTAAATGATATACCGTTTCCCCAAACAGGGGTCAGGCAATTTTTGAAAATTTAATTAAGGGAAAATCCCGGATGAGCTTTAAGGTATCAGGGAGCCTGGCGGAACAGATCGCCGGCCACCTGCAGGACAGAATAATAAGCCTGGAAATAAAGCCGGGCGATTGGATACGCGAATTATCAGTTGCAGAGGAGCTGGGAATAAGCAGGAGCCCGGTGAGAGAGGCTCTGCGCATACTTGAAAAATACCGCATGGTTGAAATCATCCCCAGGCGCGGGGCGGTGGTAACCGAGATGACCCCTGAGTTTATCAGGGAGCTCCACGAAGTGCTCATCGAGCTTCTGGGGTATACGGGCAGAAAATGCACCGAGAATGCAACACAGGAAGATCTTGCCAAAATAGAGGAGGCAGCGCAGAGAAGCCGCACCTGTTCGCAGAACAGGGATCTGTACGGCTATTACCGGGCCGTAATCGACTTTGGCCTGGCATGCCTGACAGCCGCGCGAAACAGGCTGGCAGAACAGATAATCTCGGAGCTTCTGCCCAGCATCAGGCGAATAATGTATATATCCTTTGCCACCATGGGAGACAGCCTCATAGAGGACGCGGAAATTATAACGGCGGGAAACCGCTACGTACAGGAGCGCAACGGGGAGATGGCCGAAAAGACGGTCAGGGACTACATTTCGAAATTACAATCATACGTGCTTCCTTCCACCCGGGAAAGTGAGTCTCCACACGCATAGCCTGAGGCCTGCTGGGCAACTGTGGTCAACTGAGCGTGGGGTCGGGCCAGAGTAAACAATTAAAATCATAATAAATAAACAAAAATTCAAGCTTATTTTTGATCCTATCTTCCATTTTTTTGCATCAAAAAAGCTTCATTAGGCTGGAAGATCATATCAAGTGCGAGAAGTACAGGCATCCTATATCGATCATTTTTGGCGGCAAAAAAGTTGAAATAGGCCTTGAAAACGGCTTTTTGGGGAGCAAAATATAATAAAATACAGTATGTTGCCATGGCCCGACCCCACGCTGACTCCCCTCCTTCTGTTTTTGTCTAACAATGCACAGAAACGTGTACCCTCTGAAAACCGGACACTTTGAGAGTTTCTGATATAAAATTATCCTTGACATTCTGCGGCGGTGGTTGATTTACTAATAGGTTTGATAAATTGCCTGGATGTTTCGTGGGAGTTGTGGGCATAAATTTGATGATACATGAGGGAAAGGGCATAAGGGCGATATGACAAAACGAATTTTTTGTGCTGTATTTTTAATGGCTGTATTTACCTGCGGGGTTATCCCGTTTCAAAGTGCTGTCGCAGAAGACGTAAAGGTCTCTGAAATCCAAACAGTTTATGTTGAAAAAGGAGATACGAATTGTACGCTAAGCGTAAGGGCGCTCGTTACAAATGAAGGGGACACCGATGATGTAACCATCAAGGCAGTTGCTGTGGATGAAGAGGGCTATGACCTTCAGACCATTAAATTTTCCGGGCACATCGAGAGCGGCAAGACCCGGGCCCTGCTCGAACAGGTGAAGATGTCAAGGGAGGACTGTGAAAATATAGTTTCCTGGGAGCAAAAGGATTAAAAAAACAAGCTTCTGAATGCCGGGTCAGGCTTTAGTGATTTCAATAAACCCGCTTTCCAGATTTTTCCGGCCGGCAAGGATTTTATCGGTGATCTTCCGGATGTGATGGATCTGTTCGGGGTTGTTTTTTTGCAAGTGTCGTTTCTGGGTAACACACAGATACCAGGTGCAGATCCAGGGGCGGCAGGTTCTGGGCAGCAAGCATCCGCGCGCGCCGAGAAATGCGCATGGCATTCGGCCGTGTGTTTTGGGGCTTTCAATCGGCAGGGGCAGCCCGGCTGCATGCAGAAACAAAAGGTCTTTCAGGTCAAACCAGATATCCGCGGAAACGCAGCAGGGCTCGGGGCAGAATGTGCAGGTTTTTGCGCACAGGTCACTGTAAAGCAAATCCAGTTGTTCAAGTCCTGCCCGGATAAGGCCGGCCGTTTCAATCAGCAGATCCAGCCGGCCCCGGTGTTTTTTAAATATTTGGCTGACAGATGAATTCGCCGCCTGCCAGCATTGCCTCCTGTGCCATGGAGGGCCTGCACACTCACGGTACATTAAAATCCCAGCGTCTGGTTTACCAGCACCACGGTGACATCAGTCATCATGGGTTTGCGGTGAAGAATTGTCGTTATCCTGCATATGCGCTGGGGCGAATTGCAGTCCGTGCATAAGCCGGTTTCCGCGCACGGGGTGTTCATGTTCAGGCTGCGGGCCCTCATGGGACCCGCCACATCCCTGACCCTGCGAAGGGCGCTTTCAAGATCCATGGTCACCTTGTTCATCCCCGCTATTATAATGACGTTCGGGCAGCCGAATGTCATGGCATTGGTTCTGTTGCCCACCCCGTCCACGTTTACTATTTCCCCGGTGGCAGAAATCGCGTTTGCACTGCAGATAAAGCAGTCGCACCTGCCCTGCTTGAGCCTTAAGGTAAGGTCTGATTCCTCTGCCTGCGGTTCCCAGTGGTCGTATACGGTTTTGCCCTGCTGTTTAAGTGTCGACGGCAGGTCTATGGCCCTTGCGGTGGCCGAGCCTCCGAAACCGAAACTGTTGTAGTCTTTTACCACTTCTTCTATAAAATCGCGGGCCTCCTCTGCGCTGGAAAGAAAATGACCTGTGAAACCGTGTTTCTTGAGATTTTCAATGGTCTGATGACCGAGTTTTTCCCAGAGCCAAGTATGATATTGAGCGTCTGTCATAATAAGGCTTCCTTTGTTTTCTGTTGGCCGGGCTGCAGCTGAGCTGTTTTATATGTTCTTGAAATTATTTGATAGCACAGGATACGCTTTCTGGCAACCGTATCTGCATGTAACGGGCAATTATGTTTGCGGCCGGCATTAAAAATTATCACTCCCGGATTTCGGGGTTTTTGATTTGACTGGACGTTTGTATTCTGGTAAAAAATTGATAAGATATTGAAGTGTCGCAAAATATGTTTAACACGGCTATTTGCAGGGAGGGGGAGCAAAATGGTTCATTATGAAGATAACCCGGGAGGCCAGAAGGATCGCTACGAGGTGCTCACCGGAGATATCTCGGGGCAGGCCGGAAGTATTGACGTGGTGGCCATCGGCGACCGTATCAGAAGCATCCGTGAGGAAAAGAAAATAAGCCATGAAGAAATGGCTAATCTGACCGGATTTGACGTGGATACCCTGATAAGGATAGAGGCAAATGAAATCCAGCCCCAGCTCGGCACCCTGGTGAAGCTGTCCAAGGCGCTTGACAGTGCATTTTCAAGGCTGGTGTCAGGGGTGGGCAGCAGTGTGTATTCGGTTACCCGCAAGCATGAAAGAAAGCCTGTTTCGCGCTCAACGTCGCCTGCCGGCAAAAAGCTTTATACCTACCAGAGCCTTGCCCCGGAGGTGCACGGCAGGCATATGGAGGCCCTGATAGTGGACCTGGAAGAAAACCCGGAGCAGGAAACCTCCGTGCACGAAGGCGAAGAGTTTATATTCGTGCTCGAGGGTACGGTGGTGGCAAAGATAGACAAGGATGTCTTTGATCTCGAACCCGGAGACAGTGTCTATTATCTTTCCACCACCTCCCACATGGTGGCTGCAAAACAAGGCAGCGCAAGAATTCTTGCAGTCGTCTACGAGGGATAAAAAGCTTTCGGCGGATTTTAGCAGGCTTCTTCCGCCTGTTTTTCATAATCCGCCCATTTTTTGTCCACCTCGTTTTGAAGCTCTGTGATCTGTTTTTCGTCAAGCCCCTTGAACCGGCCCTGGGTGGCAAAGTATTCTGCTACCGGCTTCCGCTTTTTCCCAAGCATTTTCTGCGAGGGGCCGGTAAGGCGGAACTCTCCTTTTTCACGCTCATAGAGGTCAAACAGCCCCGTTTCCACGGCCATCCTGCCGATCTTTACCGTGTATCTTGCTGAAAACCCCCAGCCCGCGGGGCATGGAGTGTGCACGTGGATGTATTTGGGGCCTGAAATTGTTTTCGCCTTGCACACCTTGTCGTAGAAATCAACCGGATATGCTGCCGAGGCGGTTGCCACGTAATCAATCCCGTGGGCCGCGATAATCGCCGGCATGTCCTTTTTGCGCTGCTGCTTGCCC
The DNA here is from genome assembly GCA_041685965.1 of Desulfosalsimonas sp. GTDB lineage: Bacteria > Desulfobacterota > Desulfobacteria > Desulfobacterales > Desulfosalsimonadaceae > Desulfosalsimonas. Next base: position 6,413 of record JAWLEU010000016.1, on the reverse strand, counting down.
GAAATCGGCGTGGTGGTTGTCAGCACGTGCTGCGGTGTCGTGCCGGAGCGCTGAACGCCGGTATTCATGTAGGCCTCGTTGTCATAGCATATGAAAATGAAGTCCTCGCCGCGCTCGCACGCTCCTGAAAGGGCCTGGATGCCGATATCGCCGGTGCCCCCGTCTCCGGCCCAGGCGGCCACCTGGGTATCTTTTTTCCTGGCCCTCAATGCTGCAAGCACCCCTGTTGCAGCCGCGGCCGTGGAAGCAAATGTTACGTTCACGCACGGAAGCTGCGTGGCGGCAATGGGGTAGAGCCCCTGAAGCACTGTAAGGCAGCTCGGGGGGACCACCAGGATGGTGTCGCGGCCTAGCGCCTTTAACCCCATTCTGTATATTATGCTTAATCCGCAGCCTGAACACGCCCGGTTGCCCGGGTGTACGAGCTCTTCTTCCGGCAGGTTGAGCACTGTTGTTTTTTTAGCAGCCATGATATATCCTGATTATTGAAGTCCTGTTTATACTTTCATCCCCACAAATACGGGGTTTTCTTCGTGTTGAGCCGTTTTTGTGCAGGTTTTTTTAAGCACGCCGTAAATGTCACGGGTTCTGATCTCACGGCCGCCCAGGCCGAGGATGAAGTTTGTTATTTCCGGCCTTTCCGCGCAGTTGTAGAGGGCGGCCTTGATGTCCGTGTAAAGAGGCCCCTCGTATCCGTAGCTAAGGGCCTTTTCCATTACTATTACGCCTTTTTTTCCTGATAAAAATTCAGCCACTGCCCGGTCGGGAAAGGGCCTGTGAAGACGGAGGCCTGCTGCCCCCACGGCAATGCCTTCTTCTCTCAGGCTGTCTGCGACGTCCCTTATATGATAGGAAAGCGAGCCCATGGCCATTGCCACGTATTCCGCGTCCTCGCATCTGTAAGGCTCGATAAAGGGGTGTCCTCCGCGGCCGAAGATTTCCGAGAACCTGGAGTCAGCTTCTTCAACCACGCCTATGGAGCGGCGCAGATCAGTGTGCAGGTCATGCCTGATCTCCATGTAGCCGGGTGCGGTATTGCCCCGCACGTCAGGCCTTATATCAGGAAGGGTGACCGTGTTTAAATTGGCCGGGCACGCCGGGTCCAGGGCCCAGTCGGGCTCAAAGGCGGGCAGAAATTTGTCCACCTCCTTTTGGTCCGGCATTTCAAACGGCATGTATGTGTGAGACAGTATGTAGCCGTCATAGCAGACCATGACCGGAATCCGCACTGCTTCGGCTATCCTGAAGGCCTGGATCACGGTGTCGATTATCTGCTGATGGTCGCAGCAGAAAATCTGTATCCAGCCGGTGTCGCGCTGGGATACAGCGTCCTGGTGGTCGTTCCACACTGTCCAGGGAGCGCCTATCCCCCGGTTTACCACGCACATGACTATGGGGAGCCGCGCGCCTGCGGCCCAGTGAAGCTGTTCGTTCATGTATAGAAGCCCGTTTGCGCTGGTGGCGGTAAAAGCCCGGGCACCGGCGCTCGAGGCGGCAATGCACACCGACATTGCGCTGTGTTCGCTTTCAACGGGTATATACTGGGCATCCATTCCGCCTGAGTCCACCAGTTCCGAGAGCTTTTCTGTCAGAGGCGTCTGCGGGGTTATGGGATAGGCAGCAACGACTTGTGCTCCTGCAAGTTTAACCCCCATGGCCGCGGCCACGTTGCCCGCTTCGATTATATGCATGAGCTTATTCTTCCTCCATGAGAATCAGGGTTTCCTCAACCATGGTGATGGCGTCCGCCGGGCACTCCTCGGCGCATATTTCGCATCCCTTACAGTATTCGTAGTCAATTGTCGGCGGGATCGTCTTGGTTATCACCCCGTCCGGGCAGTAAAGCCAGCAGTAAAAACACGCGGCCTTGTTGCGCTTTGCAGGGATGCATTTGTCCAGGTCAATTACCGGACGCAGAACCCGCCACGAGCCGGTCCTTCCGCCGTCGCCCGGTCCAGGTTCGCTGTGGGACGTGTAACAGGCAAACGGTTTTTTTTCTTTGTTGTTGTCTTTCATCAATTGCCTCCGACAATGGTATGCTCATATGCAGCACGGGCTGCTTCAATGTTTTTTTCAGGATTTTTTCCGTCAAATTCGGATTCAATTGCCCGGGCCAGGGTGTCGATTTCGAGCATGCCTGCTGCCCTGGCAAATGCGCCGATTATGCCGGTGTTGACAATGCCGGCCGGCAGGCCGGCCTTTGAGGCCAGGGTTGTGACGTCAGCAGTGGCAACCTTCATGCCGTCAAATGAAAAAGCCTCCGGCGGCCTGGGCGAGTTTATTATTATCAGCCCGCCCGGCTTTATTCCTGCCGCCACGTCCACTTCTTCCACCAGCAGGTGGTCGAGCACAATTACCATGTCAGGCTCGGCTATGGGCGAAAGATCATAGATCTTGTTCCTGGAAATTTTCAGGGAGGTCAGAACCGGGGCTCCCCTTCGCTCGGTGCCGAAAGTCGGCGCCATCACAACACCTCCGTATCCGGATGAAAAAGCGGCTTCCGCCACAATTTTTGCCGCTGTGATAGCCCCCTGGCCGCCTCTGCCGTGCCATCGGATTTCAGTTATGTCGTCTCGCATGATTTCTGTTTATCCATTGTTTTATTTTATTAAACAAGCATCCGGGCAAACCCTGACTTTAACCATACTTAACGTAAAAGTAAATTATTTTTTTTATGACCCTGAGGTCATCCTGCAGGCTGCCGCGTATGGAAAAAGCGCTTCCCTGATTTTATGCCGGATAAGCAGTGCCGGGTCCGGCGCTATGATTCCTTCGGCAACCGCTTTGTACTGCGAAGGCATATACTGGCTGAGCAGAGGAAGCTCGATTCTTCCTGCCAGGTTGGCACTCAGGCGTGCCAGGGCATCTTCAACCTCAAGCCTGGCCCAGTAATAGCGTACCCGGTCAAGGTAGGAAAAAAGCACAGTCCAGTCAGAAGGGGTTTCCGCCCGGTGATGGGACTTCCAGTGACCCGGGTTTTCTTTCATGACCCTGCAGATCATTTCTCGGATCCAGGACCTCCTGACGTCTTTGTGATTGGCAAACAAATGATCTTCGATGTGGGAAAGGGCGAAAACCGCTTCTCTGAAGGCATGCGTCAGGCAGGGCCCTATTTTTAAAAGGGCAAAGTGGTGCTGCACCATTTCTTCCAGCGTAGTCGGGCTCTGGTAGTCTGCGGCATGAATTTCATAAGTCATGGCGCCTTCGAGTTTGTCATGGAAAGCCGATAGCCGGTGAGCGGCCTCCGGGTCAAAGGGTTTTACCCAGTTTTCCCCGAAATCTATGCCCGGCTGCACCACCACTGCGATCACTCTGTTCCAGGCATCTGAGAGCCCGGCCTCTGAAAAGCGGCTCCTGCAGACATCTATAAACCCGGCAACTTCATCAGGACTGCTAACCGGAACGTTTTCGGGCGAGGCAAGCGATCCTCCCGGGGTGGGAACTTCCGCTCCTATCACGTAAACCGGGGCCGGGCTTTGCTGCGGCAGTTGTTTTGCGGAATCTTCAGCCGCCCTGCAGAGCCTGGCGGTCCGCCGTGCGGCAAGTTCGTGTGAAATCCAGCCCCCGCTGTCGTCTCCCAGCGGCATGCTGGCATCCAGGTGAATCTTTGAGTATCCCGACACAACGCATCCTGCAACCAGGTTTTCAGCCTTTTCCATGGCCTTTTCCGAGGGCTCGGCACGCCACACATGGGGACCCAGGTGATCTCCGCCCAGCATGATTTTTTCCCGGGGAAAGCCAAGGCGCCTGCACATGCCCAGGATATAATCAGAAAACTCCTTTGGAGTCATGCCTGAGTAGCCGCCGAACTGGTTTACCTGGTTGCAGGTGGATTCCACCAGAAGGGGGCTTTCGTCCTCTGCTGCCTGCTGCAGTACCGCTTCGAGAACAATGCGCTGCGAGGAGCACACCGAATATATTCCTGCTGGGCTGCCGGCCCGCTGGTTCGGGCCGATGGATTTAAGATGTTTTTCAGGTGCTGGCCGGGTGTTCATAATAGACCTCCTAAAATGCAGGCGGCGGCATGTCTTTTGGATAGGCTGCCGTAAAGGAAATTGTAAAAGTAGAACTTTCGCAGGACCCGAGTTCGGTCTGCCACTGCACTACACCCTTTTTGCCGTCCACATCCCTTTTGTCCGGCTCGGGGTCAAATTCCAGGTCTTCCACGGTTATGCGGTCTGTTTTTGAAACAGGCACGTGGTCGAATATGTTTAATCTGACCTTTCTGTCCTTTAAATTTTCAGCCTCGATACTGTAGGTGATTTCCCTTACAACAGCGTCCCTTTCTATTTTGCCGAAAAAGGCTGTTTCCTTTCTCTTGTCTTTGACCTTGTTGCGGTTTACAGAAACCGAGCGGTCCGCCCCGAGGCCGAGCACAAATGACTGGCCCGGCTGTTTTTCCTCCAGATACATGGTTCCGGTATAACGGCCTTCAAAAAATGTTCTAACCCGCCCTGCAAGCAGCTGCCTGTCAGCCTCTGCCTCGCAGACAAGATAGGCCCTGGGATCCTTTTTGGGCACTGATCTGTAGAGGAATTTTCCTTTGACGGATTTTGTAAAAACCGGAAGCAGTGTTTTTTTATCCCTGGATTCAATCGTTACAGGCTCCGGCATGCTGTATTCAAAGGATATGGCGGTTTCGTGTTTTTCAGCTTCAGCCTCGGGGGCGCGTCGTTTTTTCTCCGGTGCCACGGCGGCCAGCTCTTGTGTTCGCATCCGGCTGTCTTTATCCGATTTTTTTCCGTAAATTTCAGGAGTGTCAAGATGCCACGGTGAAAGCTCCGGCAGGCGCCCGCCTTTTACAGGCGTCATGGTGGACACCGCTATATCGGCTTCTTTCCAGTCCTCTCCTGTTTTCTGGGAGATTTCCGCCATCATGGAAAGATCTATTTCCTGTTTAGCATCAGCGGCAGCCGCCCGGTAGACAGGCGACCAGCCTGCATCCGGGACAAAGTAGCGTGCGGTTATATCAATCTCCTGGGTTTTTGCAGAGCGAAACAGGATCTCTATGACTGTCTCCGACCTGTCCGCACGGCCCCTGAGCATGTCGAGTTCGCGCTCTATCTTGTTGATTTCTTTTGCCAGGTTCTGTGTTTTGGTTTGCGCGGTCCGTTTTTTGTCCAGAATTGCTGTATACCGGCTTCCAAGAAATTCAATTGTGCCGCTGAGTTCTTCGGCTGAGGGCATATTGGTCTTTATATCCCTCGGGACCTGGGATTGGGAAAATTTCACCACCCCGTCCAGAAATGCCTCCTGTCGCCCTAAAGCCTTTATTTCGTCTTCAAGTGCACGTTTTTTTAAAGCCAGCTCATCCCTTTTTTTTTCAAGTTCCCGTATTTTTTCCTGCCCGGGCTGCAAAACAGGCGCCTCTGTGACCTGGACGCCGAGGATTTCCCCTTCTCCCATGATTTGTGCGGTAACCGAGTCCTGATCAATGGAAAAAGCCTCAATCGGGACTATGAGTCTTTGGGAGCCTGAATCAACCTGTGCGGATGCCTGTCTGCCTACCCTGGCCCGGTCGAAAAACACAGTGGCTTCGGTTATCTCGGATGAAACAGTCTGCTCCGCACAGACGCTTCCGGCCGCGGCAAGCAACATTGCTGCCGCGGCAAGCCATGCACGCTTCATAGCATTCCCTCCCGCCGGATTTCGACTTTTCTGTGGAGATATTTCTTGACCTCCCCCACTGGCACTTCCCTGCGGTGGAAAATTCCCGCGGCCAGGGCCGCCTCTGCACCGGTTTGCGTGAATACCTCCAGGAAGTGATCCTCGCAGCCCGCCCCTGACGAGGCAATTACAGGAATGGAAACCGCTTCTGCCACGGCGTTTATAAGCTCTGTGTCAAATCCCGAATTTGTTCCGTCGCGGTCAATGCAGTTGAGAAGAATTTCTCCCGCCCCCAGCTCGCTGCAGGCCCTTGCCAGTGTTACCGCATCAACAGGCCTGCCCTCGCGGCCGCCTTTGACAGTGCACTGAAACCAGCAGTATTTTTCCTGGTCCGGCCCCGGAAGCTCAGTCCGGATAACATGATAAGGGGAGTCCTCCGGCTGGTTTACATATACCCTCCTGGGGTCGATTGAGATCATAACCGCCTGGCTGCCGTAGACCGACGAAATCTGCTCTATGGCGCTGGTGCCCGTCTTTTTTCCTGTTTCCATGTATTCTTCGGCTATATGGACCGCATCGCTGCCTATGGATATCTTGTCCGCACCGGAGCGGAAGTACTCAGCAGCCACTTCCAGAGCTGACCAGGTCCTGCCGTTTGCGTCAGTGTAACTCCTTATCCCTCCGCCTATGGTAAGCGGGACGAAAACATGCCTTGATGTCTGTTTTAACACCTCGAGCATGGGCAGGTCTTCCAAGGGAAAATCCCTGAATCCGGTAATGTTTAAAAAGGTTATTTCGTCTGCGCC
>JAWLEU010000015.1:0-21314 GCA_041685965.1 Desulfosalsimonas sp. | reverse complement strand
ATCAAACTCTCCACTTAAAATGTATATACAAAATATACTTAAAAGCTGAAATTATCTCGGCCCGCTTATTGCCACTATTTAGTTTTCAGAGATCAAAGGTCCGTCTGCAGATGCCGGTTCCGGCTTCTGCTTTATAAAACACAAGACCGTTTAATAGCCTTGCATGTTTTTTTGGGAAAGATCTGTCAGGTTCTCACATCTACTGAGATCGAGATGCCTTAATCGATCAGAAGGAAAGCCGTTTTAACCGGAATCAGTTTCCGTTCTGCATGTTCTGATTTTAATTATAATCAAGTTCCGGTTTCAGTCAAGGATAATTTATAAATCTTATCAGCCAGGAAGGCAACCCCTCTCAATCAAGCTGAAAGCCTACTATTTAACTTAGCCACAGTATTATGTCAAGATCAAAATACACTTTTTCTGAATTTAATTTTTCATCCTGATTTTATGGTATTTTTTCTTACCGGCCCGCAGAACTATCTCATTGCCTTCAAAATCATTTTCCGTAACCAGATAGTTCTGGTCCTCGAGCCGCCTGCCGTTGATATATGCGCCTCCCTGCTTGATAAGCCGCCTGGCTGCGCTTGCGGAATCTGACAGCCCCACGCTCTGGTAGAGCTTGAAAACCGGTATCCCGGCCGCAAGTTCGGATCTGTCAAGCAGGGAGGAAGGAACCTCTGCATCCTTTTCTTGCCCTGTCTTTCTCGCAATGTCGCTGGAGGGTAAAAGCGATTCAGGGATTGTACGCTGACCGAACATGCTCGCCGCAGCCTTATGAGCATTTTCAGCCTCCTGCGCACCGTGTGCCAATTTTGTGGCCTCGTAGGCCAGCACAGCCTTGGCGTTGTTTAATTCCGCATCCCGCAGTTTTTCCGTTTCCCTGATCTCTTCTATAGGAAGAAACGTAAAAAGTGAAAGAAAACGCATCACGTCCCTGTCGTCCGTATTGACCCAGTACTGGTAGTAATCATATGGACTTGTCCGCTCGGGATCCAGCCATATAGCGCCCTTGGCGGTTTTACCCATTTTTGCCCCGCTGCTGGCAGTAATCAGGGGGAAGGTAAGCCCGTATGTCTCAACCTGCCGAATTCTGCGGATAAGGTCAATTCCGGCCACTATGTTTCCCCACTGGTCGTTGCCGCCCATCTGCAGCCGGCAGCCGTGGGAATCATATAGCTTTAAAAAATCATAGGCCTGAAGCAGCATGTAGTTGAATTCTATAAAGTTGAGCCCTTCTTCTGATTCCAGCCTTACCCGGTAGCTTTCCGCCCTGATCATTCGATTGACGGAAAAATAACGGCCTATGTCCCTTAAAAAATCTATATACTTCAGCCCCACCAGCCAGTCAGCATTGTTAAGCAGGGATGCATTGCCCTGGTCAAAATCTATGAAACGCGAAAGCTGGGATTTTATGCCTGCGGCATTCTCCTCAACCATTTTCAGGGTCAACAGCTGACGCATTTCAGTCTTGCCGCTCGGATCACCCACCAGCCCTGTTCCGCCTCCCACAAGTGCTACCGGACGGTGTCCGTATCTTTGCATATGAGCCAGCGCCATAACCGGCAATAGATGACCCACATGAAGACTGGGCGCTGTCGGGTCAAACCCGACATAACAGGTTACCGGAGCCTGGTTTTCAACATGGTCTCGAAGTTCTTCCTCATGGGTGGTTGCTTCTACAAATCCCCGCTGCCGAAGTATATCAATTACGTTCATGATGCCTGCCCTGCTATTTGTTTGCGTATTCCACCGCACGGGTCTCCCGGATCACAGTGACTTTTATCTGCCCCGGAAACGTAAGGTTCTCCTCTATTTTCTTGGCGATATCCTTGCTTACAATAGTTGCATCATCGTCAGACATCCTGCCGCCGTCTACAATCACCCGAAGCTCGCGTCCGGCCTGGATAGCGTATGCATTTGCAACTCCCTTTGCCTCCTTGGCTATCCCTTCCAGGTCCTCAAGGCGCTTGATGTAATTTTCAAGCAGTTCCTTTCTTGCCCCGGGTCGAGCGCCTGAGAGGCTGTCTGCCGCCTGTACAAGAAGGTCGTAAACAGATTCGGGGGCCACATCCTCGTGATGGGCTGCTATGGATTGAATAACTTTCGGCGACTCCCCATGCTTTTTTGCAAGCCGGGCGCCGATTTCCGCATGAGATCCGTCAACCTCATGGTCCACCGCCTTGCCGATATCGTGGAGCAGACCCATGCGCTTGGCAAGCTTGACATTCAAGCCCAGCTCTCCTGCCATTGCCCCGCACAGAAAGCCCACTTCAACAGAATGCTGCAGGACGTTCTGGGCATAACTTGTACGGAATTTGAGGCGGCCGAGATACTTTATCAGCTCATTGCTGATGCCGTGCACGCCAAGATCAAACGCCGCCTGGTTTCCCGCCTCCTTGATCGCGGTCTCAACTTCCTGGTCAATCTTTTTGACCACATCTTCAATCCTTGCAGGGTGAATTCGTCCGTCTTCGATTAGGCGCAGAAGCGAAAGCCTCGCCACTTCTCTTCTAACCGGATTGAATCCGGATAAAATAACAGCTTCCGGGGTATCATCAATAATAAGATCAATGCCTGTGGCAGCTTCCAATGCCCGTATATTTCTACCCTCCCTGCCGATTATTCTGCCCTTCATCTCATCATCGGGCAGCTGTACAACAGAAACAGTGCGCTCTGCCACAAAGTCTCCGGCATACCTCTGAATGGCTGTGGCCATTATCTTCTTGGCTTCCTTGTCAGCATTCTCCTTTGCCTCAGCCACAATCCGCTTGACAGTTTTTGCGCTGTCATGTCGGGCTTCGTTTTCCATTGACTGCATAAGCAGCTCCTTGGCGGCTTCCGCGGTCATGCCTGAAATAGATTCGAGCTGGTTCTTCTGTTCTTCTATTAACTGATTATAATGCTGCTCCTTTTTGGAAATTCCTGCTTCTCGCTCCTGGAGTTCGCGCTCAAGACGGGCATTTTCCTTAGCCTGAAGCTCGATCTGTTCATTTTTCTTATCGAGGTTTTCCTCCTTTGAAAGAAGCCTTTTTTCCATCTTTTTTAGCTCGTCGCGGGCCTCGGCAGTCTCGGCATCAAAATCGCTTTTCATCTTGAAAAGCCGGTCTTTTGCTTCCAGCTGCGCTTCCTTGACAAGCGAGTCCGCCTTGCGCTGGGCGGAATCCACGATCATTTTGGCTTTTTCCTCGGCATCCTGGATCTTCTGGCCGGCAAGCCGGCTGCGTATCGCGTATGAAAGGGCAAATCCAATCCCTGTGCCGAGGACAATCAATAAAATATATGTCAGAATATATATTCCTTGCATAATTGCCCCCTGAAGATAATGTCCTGCGGCGGCCCTGACTGTTCTGCCCAGGGTCCCGGGGTGTTTTTTTAATGTGAATGCAGCAAACGGGTGTAATTAAACAAAAGGAGGTGGTCAGCTGGGTAAGGATATCGTGATGCCTCAGTCCGGGAAGCGGTCGCTTTGACAGACCCGGCATCTGATATACATGCAAGGAATTTGCGGCGGATTAATTCTCCGGCAAGATAAGCCCCCCGCTGAGCCGTGTTGAAAGAGCCTTGAACCAGGCTCAATAAGTGGGCGCCTTATGACTTCTTCAGGCTTTTCCGTACTAGCGGAACTTGCACACCAAAGCCAGTGAAGGCTCCCTTTCGTGTAGGTGTTGGGTCAAGGGGCACCGTTCAATCACGCACACAGCAGGGGAGCTTATTTTTTTCCGCTTCTTCCATGAAACCATCCCCTGGATAAAAAGATTATCGCAGGGGCAGTCAGTAACATGAACTCGAAGCAATCATCCGGTCCATTCTGGCGGCACGGCCGGCCACGGAGTTTACGAACTCTCCGTGATGCATGCTTAATTCAACATGCTGCCTTGCAATATTTAACGCCGCAGATACAACAATTGCGAGCTTATTGGTTTTTCGTGCATGCGACGGAAACCTTGAGGCAGCCTGGTTGACCTCTTCTATAAGACGGTCCGTGACCTCCTTCGCATCTATCCGACTGTCAGGATCAACCTTGAATTTAAAATGTTCTCCCAGTAGTTCTATGGTAATTATTTGTTCCAATGGGTGCAAATCTTTCTTTGCAAATTTTATTCTCCGGCTGCCTTATTTTCGGCCACACTGTCAAGCCTGGCAATAAGATTGTCGATCTTGGACCGGATCTGGTCCTTTTGCCTTGAAAAATTATTCTCGGCCTGGATCTTTTGCTCGAGTTCCGATTCCAGCTGATTTACCCTGTCGGTTAAATCTGCGTTTTCCCGCTCAAGGGTTTGACATCGTTTAATTAAACCATCAACCTTTTCAACAAGGTTGTCTATCTGAAGCATCACTTCATCTGTGTCCACTGTGTCACCTCATTTTTCGTATATAAAATTCACTGTAAAGAAAGTCAAGGCTTTTCATTTTTACGGATTATGGCTTCCACCTTTTCAAGATCCTGACTTGTATTTATGCCGCACATCTCATTGCTGTCCAGGCAAAGCATGAGTTCAGAGGTCTCTCCTGTTTCAGCTGCAATGCCGACGATGTCAGTAAGATAGATTTCATTCTGAGCATTATCAGTGTCTATCCTGTAAAGGGCGGATTCAAGAAACTTTCTGTTGACGCAATAAATCCCCGTATTCACAGTAGTTATTTTCTTTTCCTCCTCAGAGGCGTCTGTTTCCTCTACTATACAATCAACGGTCCCGTCCGGATTCTGCTTTATACGGCCGTATCCCGAGGGGTTTTCAATTTCCGCTCCGAGTACGGTGACTGCCGGACTTCGGGTGGTATGGCTCCGTATCAGCCGCTCCAGGGTTTCAGCAGTAATAAGCGGAACATCCCCGCACAGTAAAACAACATGATCAACGTGGGCACCCAGGGAGGGAAGACCACACATTGCCGCATGACCTGTGCCGAGCTGGTTTTTCTGCCATGCAAAATAAACATTCACATGATCGGAAACCAGGGCTTTTACTTCTTCAGCCTGTGTTCCCACCACTACTACCACATCCCTGCCGGCCGTCTTGACCGCCGCGTCAACAACATAGAGGATCATGGGTCTTCCCGCCACAGGAACAAGCACCTTGGCATTGTCTGACTTCATCCTGGTGCCTTTTCCTGCTGCAAGAATAACCACACCAACATGCGGTTTGGGTTGATTTTCTTTCATTTACAAGTCCTTGACATCAAAAAGGGCAAATCAATCAAATTGATTTGCCCTTTCTTAATTTTCAGGTCTGCATGCGGAAGCCGGGCTATGATTGAAGGGCCCGGATCCGGGATACCATCAATGCAGGGGGCCCCCGCCTTCTGCAATTCTCATCCGCGTCATGGCACGGTGAAGAGCTGACTGGGCCCTGGCGTAATCGATGTTTTCTTGTTTTTCCGCCAGCCGCTGCTGAGCGCGCTCATATGCAGACTTAGCCCTTTCGTAATCGATATCCTCCTTCTTCTCAGCGGATTCGGCGAGAATGGTGACCTTGTCAGGCAAAGCCTCGGCAAATCCCCCGTTAACGAAGATAATCCTGTCATTTCCGCTTGTATCGCGATAACGGACTTTTCCGATTTCAAGCGATGTCAAAAAGGGCGTATGACCGGAAAGAACACCGAACTCACCAAGAATACCCGGTGCCATAACTATCTGAGTGGATTCGCTGATCACGTATTTTTCCGGAGTTACAATCTCAAGCTTAATATTATCAGACATGGGCAGTTCCCCTTACAACTTATGATGCAGACGCCATCTTGTTGGCTTTCTCCACCGCTTCATCGATTGTCCCGACCATATAAAATGCCTGCTCAGGAAGGTCATCATGCTTGCCTTCGCAGATTTCCTGGAAAGCACGGATAGTATCTTCAATCTTGACAAAGGCGCCCTTCAGGCCGGTAAAGGTCTCAGCAACATGGAACGGCTGGGAAAGAAACCGCTGAATCTTGCGTGCACGGGCAACCGTAACCTTGTCCTCGTCCGAAAGCTCCTCCATGCCGAGAATCGCGATGATGTCCTGCAGGTCCTTATAACGCTGAAGGACTGTCTGGACTTCACGGGCAACCCCGTAGTGCTCCTCTCCGATGAAGTTGGAGTCCAGAATCCTTGATGTTGAGTCCAGCGGGTCAACAGCGGGATAAATTCCGAGTTCTGCAATCTGCCTGGAAAGAACAACCGTTCCGTCAAGATGGGCAAAGGTTGTTGCAGGTGCAGGGTCTGTCAGGTCGTCTGCAGGGACGTATACGCACTGAACTGCTGTAATCGAGCCCTTGTCGGTTGAAGTAATCCGCTCCTGCAGATCACCGAGCTCAACTGCCAGGGTCGGCTGATAACCGACTGCAGAGGGCATGCGGCCGAGAAGCGAGGAGACTTCCTGACCTGCCTGGGTAAAACGGAAAATGTTGTCGATAAACAAAAGCACGTCCTGGCCTTCCTCGTCACGGAAATACTCGGCGCTTGTAAGAGCGGTAAGCGCAACACGCATCCGGGCTCCAGGCGGCTCAGTCATCTGGCCGTAAACCAGTGCTGCCTTGGGAAGAACTCCTGAGTCCTTCATTTCATGGTACAGGTCGTTGCCTTCACGGGTTCTTTCACCAACGCCGGCAAACACGGAAATACCGCCGTGGTGCATTGCGATGTTGTTGATCATCTCCATCATAATAACTGTTTTGCCGACCCCGGCGCCTCCGAACAGTCCCATTTTTCCGCCCCTGGGAAAAGGCACCAGAAGGTCAATGACCTTGACTCCGGTTTCAAGCACCTGAACGGACACGTCCTGTTCCGTCAGCAAGGGCGCCTCTCTGTGGATTGGAGAGTTATGTTCACTGGTTACAGGCCCCAGACCATCGACAGGTCGCCCCACAACATTTAAAACCCTGCCCAGCGCGGGCTCGCCCACGGGCACCATGATCGGGCTGCCGGTGTCCTTGACAGGCATTCCCCGGACCAGGCCGTCAGTTATGTCCATTGCAACCGTGCGCACCGCATTGTCGCCGAGATGCTGGGCAACCTCCACCACCAGGTTGTCTTCCTGGTCGTTGATGGCAGGGTTTGAAATCAAAAGGGACGTCAAGATTTCGGGCAGCTTGCCCTGTTCAAACTCAACGTCAACCACAGGTCCCATAACCTGCGTAATCTTACCGAAATTCTCTGCCATGAATAGACCTCCTGTTTATAAGACGCAGAATTGACTGTGTGGATTATCCCCGTAGGGCTTCGGCGCCGCCGACGATATCCATAAGCTCCATAGTAATTGCCGCCTGCCTGGCCTTGTTGTATGTCAGGGTCAGGCTATCAATCATATCATCACATGCCTTGGTGGCATTGTCCATTGCCTTCATCCGGGAAGCATGCTCACTTGTGGAAGTTTCAAGCAGCGCATTGTAAAGCTGTATGGCCACATTGCGAGGCAGCATGGCGTTTAACAGCTCTTCCGGAGAAGGTTCGCATATGTGCTCAGGCAGGTAACCCCTCTCTTCCTTATCTTCCCCTGACTCAGCCTTTTCGGCTACTTCAGACACTGCTATGGGCAAAAGTTGCTTTATCACAGGTGGCTGGCTTGCCATGCTAAGAAACCTGGAAGCTACGATATGGACCTCATCGTATTCATGGTCCAGAAATCCGTTAATGAGCTTCTGGGCTGAAGTAGATGCTACATTGAAGCCGAACTTGCCGCCAACAACTCCTAAATATTCATCCACAATGGTCAGCTTCTCCTTGCGGCACCAGTCACGGCCCTTTTTACCGAAATTGGTAAACGAGACATTGATTCCGGCCTTGATTTTTTCATTCATAAAATCCTCGGCCGTCTCGATGAGCTTGGTGTTGAACCCTCCGCAAAGACCACGGTCAGAGGTAAGCAGCACAACGTGAACGTTTTTGACCTCCTCACGCTCAATAAGCAAAGGACTGGTCTCTTCCCCGGATCTTCCGGCAATATTGCCAAGCACCTCTGCGAATTTCTCTGCATACGGACTGAAGGCTGACATGGCCGCCTGCGCACCGCGCAGTTTTGACGATGCGACCATATTCATGGCCTTGGTAATCTGCTTGGTCTTTTTTACGCCGTTTATTTTTGACTTTACTTCTTTTAGGGATGCCATATATCGACTCGCCTTATACGCTTATGGTTCCGTTTGGACTGCTCAGGCTACTTGAGGGTGGCGTTGAATTCCTCGCCGTATTCCTTGTAGGCCTGTATCATCTTCTGGTCCAGGTCATCTGTGATTTCACGTTTTTCTGCGATATCGGAGAATATTTCCGGATAGCGGTTTTCGATAAACTGGTAGAGCCCTTGTTCATACCTGGCAAGTTCCGTGGTAGGAAGATCATCGAGAAAGCCCTTTGTACCGGCATAAAGAATAACCACCTGTCTTTCAAGGGGCAGGGGCTGATACTGGGGCTGTTTGAGGATTTCAACCAGGCGTTCACCCCGCAGCAGCTGCTTCTGAGTGGCTGCGTCAAGATCGGAACCGAACGCAGCAAAGGATTCGAGCTCCCTGTACTGGGCAAGGTCCAGCCGCAGAGTACCTGCAACCTGCTTCATCGCCTTTTCCTGGGCGGCACCGCCGACACGTGAAACCGACAGACCGACGTTAATTGCAGGTCGTACACCAGCAAAAAACAGACCTGGCTCAAGGTAAATCTGGCCGTCTGTAATTGAAATAACGTTTGTGGGAATATAGGCGGAGACGTCGCCTGCCTGGGTTTCAATAATCGGCAGAGCAGTAAGGGATCCGGCGCCCAATTCGTCATTCAGCTTGGCTGCACGTTCAAGAAGCCTGGAATGGTTGTAGAAAATGTCGCCGGGAAATGCCTCGCGTCCCGGAGGACGGCGCATCAGAAGTGAAACCTGGCGATAGGCTGCAGCCTGCTTTGAAAGGTCGTCGTAGATTATCAGGGCATGCTTGCCGTTGTCCCGGAAATACTCGCCGATGGCACAGCCGGCGTAGGGGGAAATATACTGCTGAGTTGCGGGGTCACTTGCGCAGGCGGAAATAACCGTGGTGTATTCCATGGCCCCGTGCTTTTCCAGGGTTGAGACAACCTGGGCAACAGTTGAACGTTTCTGGCCGGTGGCTACATAAATGCAGTGAACGTCCCTGCCCTTCTGGCTGATAATAGCGTCAATGGCAACAGCGGTCTTTCCGATCTGGCGGTCGCCGATAATCAATTCACGCTGTCCGCGTCCGACCGGAGTCATGGCATCAATGGCCTTTAGTCCGGTGTAGAGCGGCTCATGAACGCTCTTGCGGTCAATAACACCGGGGGCGACCATCTCGATCCTTCGATGCTCCTGGGCGTCAACTGGACCCTTGCCGTCCACCGGTTCGCCGACAGCAGAAAGCACGCGGCCCAGAACAGCATCGCCCACCGGTACCTGAGCAATCCGACCGGTCCGTTTGACAATGTCGCCTTCCTTGATCTCGGTATCCTGCCCCATAATGGCAACACCGACGTTGTCTTCCTCAAGGTTCATTGCCAGCCCGAGAACTCCATTGGGAAACTCCACCAGCTCCAGGGCCTGAACCTTTTCAAGACCATAAACACGGGCGATACCGTCACCAACCGAAAGGATGATCCCGGTTTCGCTCAGCTCGACCTTTTTGTCAAACTCTTGAATCTGATCCTTGATAATCTGGCTGATTTCTTCGGCTTTTATTTCCATTAGACACTCTCACCCCTTTTTAAAGATTCACGCATATTTTTTAGTTGTGTCCGAATACTGCCATCTAACACAAGATCCCCTATTTTCGTCACCACTCCGCCGATTAGTTCCGGATCCTCTTTTGATTCCAGAACCACGTCACTGCCTGTCATTTTAGACAGAGACCGGCGTATTTGTTCAAACGAATCGGGGGAAAGCTCGGTTGCTGAAACCAGTTCCGCCCGAACAATGCCCTTGAGCTCATCTGCCAGCTTGTTGTAATGCTCGTTTATATGCCTTATATAATCAAAGCGTTTTTTCTTGAAAAGCAAGGAAATATAAGATTTTATAACTTCTGAGAAATCAAGCTGACCGAGAACTGTTTGCAGGAGTTTTTCCCGCTTTTCCGAATCATGGAGAGGATTATTAACGGTCTGCTCCAGGACGGGCTGGGCGTCTAGCAGATCTATGAATCCCTGGAGTTCCTCCCGGTAGTTTTCCGCCCGGCCGTCATCCCGGCCGACAAGAATCAGGGCCTTTGCATAGCGTCTTGCAATAGCTGAGCTTTTCACTTTGTCACCACCTTATCTAGGTATTCCCTTACAAGGTTTTCCTGGTCATCAGGGGTTGTTATCCGTTTGAGCTTTTCTTCCGCCTTTTCAAGTGCCTTATCAAACACTTCTGTTTCCAGGTGCAGCTTGGCCTGGGCAAACTCGCGTTCTATGTTCTTTCGGGCCTGCTCCTCCAGCTTGGCAGATGCAGCCTCTGCTTCCTTTAATATATTATCCCTGAGATTTTCACCCTGCTTTCGGTAATCCTCGATTATCTTCTCGGACTCCCGGGTCAGCGAAGCCAGCCGCTCATTGTATTCAGCAAGCTTGTTTTCCGCTTCCTGCTTCTGTTTTTCAAGGTCTTCAAGCTGTTCCCTGATGGTGCGGATACGGTTTCCGAAAAACTGCTTTGCGGGATTTTTAAGGATAAAAATAAGAATTGCCGCCAGAACCACGAAGTTGATAACCCGGTAGGTATCTGTTGCCACCCAGCCGGCATCTTCGGCTGCAACGGCAACCCCGGCGGTCGTCAGCAGCATTGCGGCTGCGGCCAGGCATACGGCCGCGAGCCCGGAGGCTTTGAGCTTGTTTGAAATCATTGGACCGCCCTCCCGAGAATCTTTTCACTGATTTGATCCGCAAACTGATCGATCTGAGGTTCAAGGGATTTTCTGACCGATTCTGCTTCGCGTGCAACCCTTTCCCGGATTTCGGCAAGCTCAGTCCGGGCTTTTTCATTGATCTGCTCGATCATCTGCCGTTCCTGCTCCCGGGCCTGCTCTTCAAGGGCCTCTTTTTCCTTCAACCCTTTTTCACGGGCCTGCTTTATGCCGGCATCAATCTCTTTTTGCTTTTCTGCAGCATCCTGCTCGCACTTTGAAGCCCCTTGCTCCAGACCGTCCATTTTTTCCCTGCGCCGGGCGATAACTCCCCGGATCGGACGGTAAAGAACGAAATTCAAAGCCCAGATGAGAACCACAAAATTGATCATCTGGATTATAAGCGACACGTCGATGTTTATCATGAATCAACCTCCGCATTCATACTCAATCCGTAACCCGTTTATACCCCGGAACCCATTGATTTAAGCACCACCACATAGCACCAACATTGCTGTCTTGTCAAATACTTTTAACACTTTTTACCTACGAAGTTACAAACCGCCTCATGCTTATATTCATCAGGAGCCCCAAGCCCAGCAACACCGTGATAAGAGAGGATCCTCCGTAACTGATCAGCGGTAGCGGCATACCCACCACAGGCATCACCCCTGTGACCATTCCGATGTTGACTATGCACTGCCAGAATATCATTGCCGTTATTCCCACCGCCAGCATTACCCCCAGGGGATCCCTGCACACATGGGCAATGTTTAAGCCGAACAATATCAGAAGAAAAAACAGGGTCAGCAGAAACACGGATCCTGCGAAACCGAATTCTTCTGCTATGACTGAAAATATGAAGTCGGTGTGCTGCTCCGGAAGAAATGATAATATGTTCTGCGTTCCCTCCATAAAGCCCTTGCCGTGAAGCATGCCTGAGCCCACCGCTATTTTTGACTGCAGACTGTGGTAACCGGCGCCCAAGGCATCTGATTCCGGAGAAAACAGCATAAGAATCCGCATTCTCTGGTAATCCTCCAGCAGATACCAGCCCAGAGGAAGGGCAAGGAGGCTCAGGACCACAAGGGAATAAAAGGTTTTGCGTTCTATCTTTGCAAAAACCGTCACGGAAGCTGCCACCAGTGCGATTATTCCGGCTGTGCCAAGATCGGGCTGTACCGCCACCAGCAGAAAAGGGACGCCGGCAATAAACAGAGGCGGTATAAGGTCACGCAAAACCAGGCCCTCGGGTTTTATATTGCGGGAATAATACCGGGCCAGCATAAGAATCACTGCCAGCTTTACAAGTTCCGAGGGCTGGAGCCTGAAAGAACCGATTGCCAGCCAACGGGTTGATCCGCCTATGGTTTTGCCGAGCCCGGGAACCAGGACAAGGAGCAAAAGAGCCAGGCAGACCGCGTAAATCAAGGGGATCCATCGCTCAAGACGTTTATAGGAAAACAGAAAACTGACAGCCATCAGGAAAAGGCCCAGGGCAAACCAGATGGCCTGCCTTATGTAGAGCCCCGCCATGGGATTATGGTCGCCTGCGTTAACCGCACTGTAAATAAGCAGTATGCCGATGGAGCCCATAAGAAGGGTAAGCCCCAGCAGCCACCAGTCGAAATACTGGATTAGTCGACGATCAAACATTGACTGCCTGCCATGTGATCCGCATTTATATGCATAACTTTTGAATTGATTCCAAAGTAGACACTATTATGATATTCAATAAACAATTGCAAGTGATTTTGCCACGGCATCAAACATGTTTTACATTGTCCTGTATTCAGGCTGAAAGTAGATTCGGCAGATGATGCCGTGCAGTATTTGATTCACAGTAAAAACAGGAACGGAGGGACTATGACAAGCAAGGTCTATTTCATGGATTTCAGGGCAACCTATAAGGACAGCGGGGTTAAAAAACTCAGACGGCTCATTGACGAGGCCGGACTGGGTTCATGCATCAAGGAGCGGGACCTTGTCGCACTGAAGCTTCATTTTGGTGAATTCGGCAACACTGCATTTATCAGGCCGGTATATATCCGACACATCGTTGACATGATAAAACAGGCAGGCGGAGCCCCCTTTCTCACCGACGCAAATACACTGTATGCAGGAAGCCGGGGCGATGCAGTACATCACCTGTCCACGGCCGTGGCAAACGGGTTCGCCCATCCGGTGGTGGAGGCCCCGCTGGTAATTGCAGACGGCCTTCGGGGGCGCACGGAAACTGCTGTTGAAATCAACCAGAAACGCTTCAAGGAGGTCTACATAGGCACAGAGGCCATAAACGCGGATGCAATGATTTCAGTTGCTCATTTCAAGGGCCACGAGCTTTCAGGCTTTGGCGGAGCCATAAAGAACGTCGGGATGGGGTGTGCTTCAAGGCGCGGCAAAATGGAGCAGCACTCAGGCGTGGGCCCGAAGGTAAAAGAAAAAAAATGCATAGGCTGCGGGGACTGCGCAGAGCACTGTTCTGTGGAGGCCATAGAAATAGTCGACGATATAGCCGAAATAGACCGGGAAAAGTGCATAGGCTGCGGGGAATGCATCCTGGTTTGCGAGCAGGGTGCAATCCAGATCCAGTGGGCCAAATCCGGAGAAGAATTTCTGGAAAGGATGGTGGAATACACTCTCGGGGTTCTGAAAAACAAGACCGGCAAAACACTGTATGTAAATTTCATAAATCACGTTTCACCGGCATGCGACTGCGTTCCCTACAACGACGCCCCTATAGTAAGAGATATCGGGATTGTTGCATCAACCGACCCGGTGGCAATAGACCAGGCAAGCGTGGATCTGGTCAACCAGGAACCCGCCCTCCCGGGCTCCTGCATTACCACGCATACAGATGCCGGGGCGGACAAGTTCCGCGGAGTCTACCCGAATGTGGACCACACCCATCAGCTTGTTTATGCGGAACAACTGGGCCTGGGCTCCCGGGACTACGAGCTGGTGAAAATATAAAACAAAAAAATTGAAGCACGAAATTTAAAATCCGAAGCACGAAATTCGAAACCCGAAACAAATCCGAATCACCGAAATTCAAATGACCAAAACAGAAGATCCGGTCAGTTTATTTAAGTTTTGAAAATTTGGTATTCGGATTTCATATTTGTTTCGAATTTCGATATTCGGATTTCGAATTTAAAGGCTTTTACGCCTTCTTCTCCCCGGCCACCTGCTTGAACGCGGAATCCGGAAAAAAACAGTAGGGACATTCTTCCGGGGGCTGCTCGGCGTAATGAACATAGCCGCACACGCGGCAGCGCCAGGCCCCTTCCTCCGGGACGCCCCGTGCGCCGATTTCATCAGGGTGAACGTCCCTGTGTACCGGCAGATCTTCTAAGGGGGGCATGACAGGTTTGTAGCTGTTTAAAGCGTGGCCGGCAACTATCATGCGCTGTATTTCACTTGTTCCCTCGTAAATGGGATAGACCCGCATGTCGCGGAAAAGCTTTTCAACCGGGTAAAAACGGGTATAACCGTAGCCGCCGAATATCTGAAGGGCCTCGTTTGCAACCTGCACGGCAGCCTCTGTGGAATAGAACTTGGAAACGGAGGCCGATACAGTGGGATCAATGCCCTTGTCCGCCTCCCAGGCAGCCTTTAAAACCAGCAGACGGGAGGTTTCAATCTTTTGATACATCTCAGCGATCTTGAACTGAATGGCCTGAAAGTCCGACAATTTTGATCCGAAAGCCCGTCTTTTTTTCGCGTAGTCAATTGCGAACTCCATTGCAGAACGAGCGGCCCCGGTTGCAAAAGACCCGATCGAGGGCCGGGTTCGCGAAAATGTCTTCATTGCCAGTGCAAACCCTTTTCCCGGAGGTGCAAGCATGTTTTCCCTGGGCACCCTTACCTTGTTGAAATGTACGCCTGCTGTATTGGAATTGCGCTGGCCCAGCTTGGGTATTGGCCTGCCTGTCTCCACGCCGTCGTAGTTTTTTTCCACAAGAAAGGCGCATATACCTTCGTGACTGGTCTCGGGATCAACTGTTGCGAAAATGGTGAAATAATCTGCAATCCCCCCGTTTGTAACCCAGTACTTGGTGCCGTCCAGGATATAATGGTCGCCTTGTTCCGTAGCCCTGCACCTGATCCCGGAGACGTCAGATCCCATGGTGGGCTCAGAGGTTGCAAAGCTTATGAGATTAAACGAATTTACAAACATCGGAAGATATTTCTGCTTTGCCTCCTCGTTGTCGGACAGAATAAGTGGCTCGAGTCCAAGGGAATTGTCAAACAAAGATGTGGCTATACCCGGGCAGGCAGCTGCAATCTCTTCGGTGACAAGGCATCCGTCCACTATACCACGGCCCTGACCGCCGTAAGCCTCAGGAATCATACCCGAGGACAGACCGGCTTCAAATGCCTCCTTTAAAATCTCAACAGGTGTTTCATCTTTTTCATCATAATAGGCGGCAATCGGCAGAACCCGATTTAGCGCAAACTCCCGGGCCTGTTGCTGAATTTGCTGCTGTTTTTCAGAGTACTCGAAATCAAGCATGCCCCCTCCTCTTCAAAAATTCGAAATTCGAACATCGAAATTCAGATTTTGCCTGAAAAAATCATTTTGTTCAGACTTTGCCCTTCTGTGCCTTCTGGATCTTGGCCCAGGTGTCGCGCAGGGTTACAATCCTGTTAAAAACCGGCCGGCCCGGGGCAGAATCCCTGTGATCAACATAGAAGTATCCCAGCCTTTCAAACTGGAACCTCTGTTCGGGCTCGGCATTTCCCAGCTCCGGCTCCAGCATGCATCCTGTAAGAGTTTCCAGGGATCCGGAATTTAGACAATCCATGAAATCTTCTTTTTCAGCGGGATTTTCCACATTAAAAAGATGATCATAAAGACGCACCGTTCCGCGGACTGCATGGGCAGCAGACACCCAGTGCAGGGTTGCCTTTACTTTCCGCCCGTCAGGGGCGTCGCCGCCCCTGGTTTCAGGATCATATGTGCACCGCAGCTCGGATATTTCACCTGATTCGTCGCGAATTACATCCTTGCATTTGATAAAATACGCATAGCGGAGCCTTACTTCACGGCCGGGGGCCAGGCGGAAAAACTTTTTGGGTGGATCTTCCATGAAGTCGTCGCGCTCTATGTAGAGAACCCTTGAAAACGGAACTTCGCGGGTTCCCATGGCCGGGTCTTCAGGATTGTTTATTGCGGTGAGCATCTCGGTTTCGTTTTCAGGATAGTTTTCAATCACCACCCTGACAGGCCTTAGCACTCCCATGACCCGCATGGCTTTTTTATTCAGGTCCTCGCGGACACAATGTTCGAGAAGCGCAAGGTCAACCATGCTGTCGCGCCTTGCAACCCCGATGCGCTCGCAGAAATCCCGGATGGAGGCAGGTGTGTATCCCCGTCTGCGGAACCCCGAAAGGGTAGGCATTCTCGGATCATCCCAGCTGTCTGCATATCCTTGTTCAACCAACCGGATAAGCTTTCGCTTTGAAAGAACGGTATGCGAAAGGTTGAGCCGGGCAAACTCTATCTGGCGGGGATGATACACTCCGAGTTTATCCAGTATCCAGTCGTAGAGCTCGCGATTGTTTTCAAACTCCAGGGTGCAGAGTGAATGGGTGATACCCTCAATTGAATCCGACAGGCAGTGGGCAAAATCATACATCGGATAAATGCACCACTTGTCTGCCGTCCTGTGGTGAGATCTGTGGCGCACCCTGTAGAGCGTCGGATCCCGCATAACCATGTTTGGTGAGGCCATGTCTATTTTTGCCCGCAGCACGCACTCTCCCTCTGCGAATTTTCCCTGCCGCATTTTTTCAAAAAGCTCCAGGTTTTCATCCACCGATCGGTTCCGGTAAGGGCTTTCCTTTCCAGCCTCGCTCAGGGTGCCGCGGTACTGCCTTATCTGCTCGGGGCTGAGACTGTCTACATACGCATCACCGGATTTTATAAGATCAAGCGCATATCCGTACAACTGATCAAAGTAATCCGAGGCAAAATACTCATGCCCCTGCCAGTCAAAGCCCAGCCATCTTACGTCCTCCTTGATTGACTCCACGTATTCCACGTTTTCCTTCATGGGATTTGTGTCATCAAAACGCAGATGGCACCTTCCGTTGTACTGTCTTGACAGGCCGAAATTAAGGCAGATGGATTTTGCATGTCCTATATGCAGATAACCGTTGGGCTCCGGCGGGAACCGGGTCACAACGCTGCCGCCGTATTTGCCGGCTTCAATATCTGATTCTATTATCTGTCTGATGAAATGGCTTTTCTCTGCCTCATCACGTCCGGTGCTGTCTGTTTTTTCCCCGCCGCTGCTATTCATTTGCCTGCTCCCGGTCATCTGCGTTTTGCGCAGAATCCCTGTCCTTGTCAAAGTTCAAATAAGTAAGCATCATCTCCTTTGCTAGAGGGCCGGCTTCTGAGGACCCTCCCCCCCCGTGCTCGATGATAACTGACACTGAGATGCGGGGGTTTTCCGAGGGTGCATAGCCTGTAAACCATGCATGGGTGAGATGTTCCTTGTGCACAATTTCGCTTTCCAGCATGTCATCTAGCCTGCGGCCTATTACCTGCGCGGTTCCGGTTTTTCCGCTGATGTCTGTTTCTTCCGAGCGCACATACCAGTAAGCCGTTCCGTTCCGGTTGTTTACAGTATCATAGAGCCCCTTTTTTATGATTTCAAGCGTTTCCTGGTCTGCAGGCAGTTTTCCGGAAGGCTCCGCACCGGATTCTTCCACGGAGCTTCCCTGCACTGACTTAATGGAGTCCATGACATTGGGCTTATAAACGGTTCCATCGTTTGCAACCGCAGAGGTAAGCACTGCCATCTGCAGGGGCGTGACGAGGTTGTAGCCCTGGCCGATTGCAATAGAAAGATTCTCCCCGGGCTGCCAGGGTATCCCATGGGTCTTTTTCTTCCATTCAGAAGTCGGAACAAGGCCTTTTTTTTCGTTCGCAAGCTCTATTCCTGTTCTTGCGCCAAGACCCGAGCCCTCTGCATACCGGGCGATTCTGTCCACTCCCAGGGCCTTTCCCGCCTGATAAAAATACACGTCGCAGGACTCGGAAATTGCATCAATCATATTCATCTCACCGTGTCCCTCATCTTTCCAGCATCGATAAACCCGGCTGCCGAACCTCATTCGGCCCGGGCAGTATACAGTAGTGTCTTTGCTCATCACCCCCTGTTCCAGCGCCGCCATTGCAGTTATAATTTTATATGTGGAGGCAGGGGGATATTGACCCTGGATGGCCTTGTTTCTTAAGGGTCGCTCGGGATCATTTACAAGCTTTTTCCATTTCTCCGATTTAATTCCGTTGACAAACTGGCTCTGCATGAACCCCGGACTGCTTGCCATGGCAAGCACGTCGCCGTTTTCAGGGTCCATTGCCACGATTGCCCCGCTTCTTCCCCTCAGCAGTTCTTCTGCTTTCTGCTGAAGCCGGAGATCAATTGTAAGGTAAAGGTTATGTCCCGGCCTGGCGGGTTCCTTGTCGAGTACTCGTACCACCTGTCCGGTGGCGTTTACCTGTATTATCTTGACCCCCGGCACTCCGCTTAGTTCAATTTCAAAGGTTTTTTCCGCTCCGAATCTGCCCACCATGTCTCTGCCCCTTTTATGGGGATACACGCCGGCATTTAGCTCCTTTTCAGAAATTTCACCCAGATAACCTATAAGATGCGACGCCAGAGGATCATAAATATAATTCCTCCGCGAGCCTGTAGCAATGGTAACTCCCGGAAGATCATAACTGCGAGAAAGAATAACAGCCATAAGATCCCGGCTTATATCCTTTTTGAGAACAACCGGTACATAGCCGTACGGCCCCCTGTTTTCGCTGACAAGGGATTGAATCTCTTCTGCGTCGGCATCAGCGTATTCAGAAAGCAGATCCGCGGTACTGTCAAGTGATCTTACATCGTTTGGAATGATCTGCAGGTCATAGGAAGGTCGGTTGTCAACGAGAAGACGCCCCTCCCTGTCGTATATAAGCCCCCGGAGGGGCTCTGTTCGCTGTTTTCTCAGGCAGTTGTTGGAAGACAGCTCCCTGTAGTGCTCACCACTTAATATCTGCAGGTAAAACAACCGGACTGCAAAAAGGGCAAACACCAGCATCACAATCAGCATCATCACCAGGATCCGGTTTCTGAACCAATCTTGATCTACTTTCTGTAAAATGCCGTTTACCATTCAATTACCCAAGCCGATTATTTGCGGATCTTTTTCTATCTGGCTTCAATTCTGCCATAGTCCCCAAAACAATACCTAAACCCAAGCCACAGAAACGGGGCAGTGACCACGGTCCATAAAACCTGCAGAAGGATCAACTCAAGGCTTTCAAGGGTGAAAAACACCCGGGGCGAGCTTGAAATCAGAGCAGCCGAAAATATGAGATTTTCGAAAACCACTCCCAGAACAGCAAGCATTGAAAACAGCAGGTGATCCTTGATCCCCACCCAGCGTGCAACCCGCCGAAAGGCCAGAAACACCCACAGGTATGTGGTGAGATAGATTCCGATCGGTGCGCCGGAGAGCATGTCCATGACCAGGCCTGCTGCGGCAAGAACGGGCAGGCCGTGGCTTAACGGCTTGTAAAGGCTGAAATAGACCGCAAGCGGCACCAGGAAATCATAGAACTTTAGAATTCCGGGCATGTACGGTATAATGCTTGTCTGGACAATCACCAGGAAAACAGCTGTAATCAGATAAAACAGGTAGCGGATCAATTCAATACTTCATCAATATCGGGGGAATTGAGTACAACAAGTACTTCTTCAAGCTTGTGGAAGTCGGCGTACGGCATGATTTCAACCTCCTGGAAGATTCCGGAGTTGCGGCGGATCACCTCTGACACCCTGCCGACCCGCAGGCCCTTGGGATAAACTCCGTCAAGGCCGGATGTGATGATTGTATCGCCGGCCCTGACATTCTGCTTTCTAAGGGCAAAATCGAATATGCTCTCACTTTCCGAGGAAAGCCCGGAAACCACTCCCCTTGCCCTGGTCCGCTGCACCATTGCGTCCACGGCGCTGTTTCTGTCGATGATCAAAAGCACCTTTGCGTAGCCTGAAGACAGTTCGGTCACCTGCCCCACCACTCCGTCGGGCACGACCACCGGAGAGCCTTTTTCCACGCCGTCTGCACTTCCCTTGTCAATAATGACGCTTCTGTACCAAGGAGAGGGGTCCCTGGCTACCACCCTGGCTGCCTGCATTGACAGGTCAGAGTCCTTCTTGAAATCCACAAGGCCTTTGAGCCGATCATTTGCCTGCCGGATTTCACTGCACTCGTGTATCTGAAGTCTTGCCTCGGCCAGCTTGCGGCGAAGCTCGCGGTTTTCTTTGGCTGCGTCCACAAGGTAAAAATAGTTTCCCCACAGATCCCGGCCGAAGTTAATACTGCCGGTAACCGCAGCCTGAACCGGGGAGACAAAAAAAAGCGCTGTTTCAGCAGCAGCGGATGTAAACGAGGTCTGACGGATGTAGTTGAATGAAAAAACAACACCGTTTAGGACGATCAAAATCACCGCCCCTGCCGCAACCATAGTTTTTTTGGAAAACATGGATCAGTCGATGACTACCTGTCGTAAAATCTCGATGCTGTTGAGAGTCTGGCCGGATCCCATGGCAACTGTGGTCAGCGGATCATCGGTCACCGTTATCGGCAGTCCGGTTTCCTCTCTCAACAGTTTGTCCAGATTCTTCAGCAGCGCCCCTCCGCCTGTAAGCACAATGCCCCTGTCTACAATGTCTGCTGCAAGTTCGGGCGGGGTCTGTTCAAGTGCGATCTTTGTAATCTCAACTATCGCATCTATCTGCTCGGCAATCGCCACCCTGATTTCCTCGGAATCAATGGCAAGGATCTTGGGAATTCCGGAAACCAGATCGCGCCCCTTCACCTCTATGGTTTCATAATTTTCGGAATCAGGGTAGGCGTTTCCTATGGTGGTTTTGATTATTTCCGCGCTGCGCTCTCCTATCAGCAGATTATATTTACGCTTTACATACTGAACTATGGCCGCGTCCATCTTATCTCCGGCCACCCGTATGGATTTGCTGTATACTATGCCGGCCAGGGAGATCACCGCAACTTCAGTGGTCCCGCCGCCGACATCCACCACCATGTTGCAGGTCGGCTCGGTAATGGGCATGCCTGCTCCAATAGCTGCAGCCATGGGCTCCTCTATGAGAAACACCTCCCTTGCGCCAGCGGATTCTGCAGCTTCCTTTACAGCACGCTTTTCAACCGGCGTAATGCCGGTGGGGACAGCCACCACGATTCTGGGGCGTACAAAAGTTCTCCGGTTGTGCACCTTATGAATGAAATGACGAAGCATGGCCTCTGTAACGTCGAAATCAGCAATAACTCCGTCATGCATGGGACGAATGGCAACGATATTGCCGGGGGTTCGGCCGAGCATGTTCTTGGCCTCCAGACCTACTGCAAGCACCCTGTTTTTGGAGCGTTCATCCGTACGAACCGCTACCACCGAGGGTTCGCTTAAAACAATCCCCTTGCCTTTAACAAATACCAGCGTATTGGCGGTTCCC
>JAWLEU010000014.1:0-22105 GCA_041685965.1 Desulfosalsimonas sp. | reverse complement strand
CAGCCTTTGATCTGAATCCGGTATTTTAAAAAATCGGGATCGAACCCGATTTCGATTTTCAGGTTTAAGCGAAATGATCCAGGATTTATCCGCCTCTTTTTGTTTCACCGGGAATTGCTGTTTGATGCGCCTGCCGGTTGACAACCCGACAAATCGCTGTAATATAGAGGCCTGGATTAGTGCTGTTACATCTTTTACAATATTATCCCCTGGGTGTTTTTCCGGGGCGGGGAAAATAACAATGCAGAAATGGAAGCGATGGCTGATTGGCATGGCCGTGGTGGCTGTGCTTGCCGCAATAGGATACGTAGCCTTCTACCTTATATACCTGGATTTCCTGGTGGATTACTGGTGGTTTGATTCGCTTGGATACGGCAGATACTTTTTTCTTAGGATATTTTACAAGTATCTTGTGTTTGCGGGTGTCACCCTGTTTTTCTTTGTGCTGCTGTTTCTTAATTTCTGGGTTGCATCCAGGTTTCTGGCAACCGGAATGCCCGGGTCTGAAAAAAAGGACAAAACCCGCCGGATCCGCTACAGGGAGCTTGCCCGCATGTTCCGGACAGGCTCCATGAAGGTATATACCCCGGTCTGCCTTTTGCTTTCGATATTTATAGCCCTGCCGCTTTTTGAAAAGTGGGAAAGGTTTCTTTTCTATCTGTTCGCTCCCGGGGCAAACGCGTCAGACCCGGCCTTTGGAAGGGATGCGGGCTTTTATCTTTTTTCCTACCCCCTCCACATGCTGCTTGAACAGCGGCTTCTTATTGCAGCGGCCATAGCCGTGGGGGCTTCCTTGATTTTATACAGGATAAAACTCAGGATGCTGGCTGGAAGCGGCCTGTCTCTGCCAAGAGGAGCGAAAATCCATTTAAATGTACTGGCTGTTATCCTTGCGGTACTTGCGGGATGGGGGCTGTTTCTCAAAAGATACGGCCTGCTCTACAACTCGGAACATATGCCTCTTTTTTTCGGACCCGGCTATACCCAGATGTATGTCAGCCTTCCTCTTATCTGGGCCTCGGTTGTACTATGGGCAGCAGCGGTTGCCGGTGTTCTGTATTACCTGAACTTCAGAAAAGGCCTGGCGCCCGCAGCCGGACTGGTGGTTTTATTTCTTGCAGTATTCGGACTGGGAAACACGGATTTCATCCACGGCACTGTCCAGAAATACATTGTGGAACCCAATGAACTTTCCAGGGAACAGAGCTATATTGAAAACAGTATTTCCGCGTCTCTGGACGCTTACGGCCTTTCAGACGTTGAAACCCGGGACTACCATGTTGGAAAAATTCCGTGGGGGGCGACGGGCAAATCTTTAAGCGACAACATAGAAAACGTTCCGGTATGGGACCGACACCTTCTCGAGGACGTCTATGACCAGCTCCAGAGCATAAGACCATATTACAACTTCACCGGGGTTGACGTGGACAGATACAATGTTGAGGGCCGGCGTCAGCAGGTCAACCTGGCGGCAAGGGAGATAAACCTTGACCGGCTTCCGGGCTCCGGAGGGAAATGGACCAACAAGCACCTGCAGTACACACACGGCTACGGCCTTGTAATGTCGCCTGCCGCCCAAAGCGGCGAGGAACTGATGCGGTGGTTCATCAAGGGAATTACGCCTGAATCCGAATTCGGCCTTTCGGTTGACAGACCCGGAATATATTACGGACTTGAAGACCTGGATTACGCCATAGCACCAAATGACGCAGGTGAAATGGACTATCCCCTCGGAGACACTTTTGCCGGCACCGACTATGACGGAAAAGGAGGAATCCCTGTTGATTCGATTTTCCGCAAGCTTTTGTTTTCAATGTATTTCAACGACAGAAACATCCTTTTCACCACCAGGACTAACCAGGACAGCAAGGTATTGTTCCGAAGAAACATCAGGGAAGCAATTGACCACATTACTCCTTATTTCAAGCTAGACAATGATCCCTACCTGGTGGCCACCGAAGACAGCCTAATGTGGATACAGGACGCTTATACTCGCTCCAGGTGGTATCCGAATTCAGAGCCTTATGACGACGACGAGGGCTACAACTACATCCGCAGCTCCGTGAAAATAACGGTTGATGCATACGACGGGTCTGTAGACTACTACATTGCCGACTCTGGAGATCCCATAATTAAAGGATACGACAGGATCTATCCGGGACTTCTCAAGTCGATAGATGAAATGCCCTCCGAGGTCAGGTCCCATGTAAGGTACCCGAAGGATATTTTTGAAATACAGATGGATATCTACAAGAAATACCACCAGACAAACCCGAAAACCTTTTACAGGGAGGAAGACGCCTGGGAGTTCGCCCACCAGAAGGAAAAAGAAGAGGAAATAAGGGAAATCGGTTCCCAGTCCATGCGCGCCTATTACCTGACGCTGGACCTGATTGAAAGAAACAAACCCGAGTTCCTCCTGATATCGCCCATGAGCCCTGAAAACCGCCCCAATTTGCGTTCGCTTGTTATAGCAGGATGCGACCCGCCCAATTACGGCAAGTTCTATGTCTACAGCTTCCCCAAGGGGATGCAGGTGTACGGGCCGTCCCAGATCGGCGCGCTTATAGACCAGGATCCGACAATCGCAGAACAGCTTACCCTCTGGGATCAGGCCGGTTCAGAGGTTAAAAGGGGGCG
This sequence comes from Desulfosalsimonas sp., assembly GCA_041685965.1. Classification (GTDB taxonomy): domain Bacteria; phylum Desulfobacterota; class Desulfobacteria; order Desulfobacterales; family Desulfosalsimonadaceae; genus Desulfosalsimonas. Next base: position 19,465 of record JAWLEU010000014.1, on the reverse strand, counting down.
GATGATAATACTGCCCATGGCTGATGTGGTCTTCTACATCCAGCCGGTTTACTTAAGCGCCTCAGACGAGCTTAAAATCCCGCAGTTACAGCGCCTGATAGTCACACAGGGAGACGTGGTGGCAATGGATGTTTCCCTGGAAAAGGCCTTTGACAGGATAAGCGGCAAATTTCTGCTCGAAGAAGATCCCCGGAAAGGACAAAATTCAGGTATGCCGCAGCAGGAAGAGGAATCCTCACGGCAGGAAGACGGCGGAGATGACCGGAAATAAGCCTCCGCATGGCCGGTGGCCTCAGTCAGCGTCTTTAAAGGAAGCAGGCCTAAATTCGAAATTCGAAGCACGAATTTCATGCATTGGGTTATCTTTGTTAAACGTACAAACCTTTCCGGTCCTCCACCACAGGTAAAGGATTTAAATCCTTAATTATTCGTACAGATACGGCACAATTATGCAGAGATCCACAAAATACCTGACAGCAGCAATTCTTGTTTTCTGCATTGTAGTAATTTTCCATGCAGCCACGCTCCTGCTGTCGCCGCTGCTTGCAGGGTACATTGAAAAATCAATAGGCCGAAGTCTTGATGCGGATGTTGAAATTGAAGGGATTTCCATAAGATTTTTTAGCGGAGGGACCATTGATTTATTTACAATCGATCCGCGTGCAACAGATGAAAGTAAGCAGAAGACAATTCGCATCTCCGGAATAGAATTCGACCTCAGCCTTGCCTCGCTTATTTCAGGAAGATACATGCCCGACACCATAACCATAAACGATGTTGATGTCAGGCTGGACGGGTCTTCCATCAAATGGCTTATGTCCAGAGAGTTTAAAACAGGCCCGGTCGACCGGATCCCTGCAGTCAATGTCCGCGGAGGCAGTCTTCATCTCCGGCATCCGGCCCTGGAAAATCCTGTTTACTTAAAGGATTTGCGGGCCTCCGGTCCCGGCGGAGGCGGAGCAGAAATAACAGGCAGACTCTGCCATGATGACTGCGAAAACCATGCGGATCTCAGCATGAACCTGGCTCCGTCAGGAATAGAAGCTGAATTACAGGCGAAAGATTTTGACATATCCTCCCTGCCGGAAATCAGCACGGAAAAACTTAGTTTTGATCCTTCAAGCCTGAAATCCGGCAAAAAAGTCACCGGCAGCATTTCCGCCGGATTATCTTTTAAGGCCCGCACTCTTACTTTTCACAACGGACTGTTTAAAACCGCGGACGGTATTGTTGAGCTGCCGTCTGCGGGTCTCAACTTTGACAAAGAGGGAGTGCAGCGCGCCTGGCTGAGGGCGGATGCATGGCACATTGATTTTGAGCTCATTAAAGATTTTCGCGAAAAGTTCCGTATATACCAGGATATCCATGCCCGGCTGCGCAAAGGACGGTTTAATATCTCGGCAATTGCACGCTGGAGCAGGGAACGGGGCCTGGATTACGAGGCGGATGTATCAGTTCGCGACGGCTCTGCTTACTTTACGGAAATAAAGACTGCTGCCGACGGAATTGAGGCGGATTTCGAGGTGTCTTCGCCCGGAAACATAAAAATCCGGAAAGCAAGCGGCTGGGTTTCGGACGGCAAGGTTGAACTCACCGGATTCCTGGGATTTGAGGGCAGTGATCTGAAAAATCATCGCCTGGAATTTTCCCTTAGCGAAATCGGGGCGGATAAAGACATGCACGTTCTTCTGCCCGAAAATATAAGGTCGGTGGTAAAAGACATGCAGGTCGGAGATGCCGAGACCAACGGAAGAATTGTGCTAGCATCTGGTCATGCCGGGCTTGACCTGGAAGTCAGGGCAGAGCAGTCAGAACTGCCCGGTCTTCCCTTTACTGTCAGCAAGCCGGCAACGCGGATAAAGTGGAATTCAGGTACCGGAAAAGTATCTTTTAACGAGTGCAGGGGCTATATAAACGGGGGAACCCTTCAGGGGGATATAACCCTTGAATACGAAGACTCGCTTAACGCGGATTTCACCTTCCACGGCCGCGGCCTGCCCATAAACAGTGAGCTGCTGAAATGGCTGGACCTCGACAAGGGACCCTGGCGGATACACGGCAGCTACGATGTTGAGTTAACAGCCGGCAACTGGAGTCCTGAGAAAAAATCTCCTGCCGAGGCATTAAAAAACATGCGTGTACAGGCTGACTTAAGAAACGTATCCGTGTATCACCGGCAACATGGTCTTATCGCAGACTCCTGGTACGGACATCTATCGATGGACGACGAAGGTGCAAGGTTTACCGATTTCAGGGGAGATATATTCGGGGCCGGCTTTCAGGCAGGAGGAACAATTCCGGCAGGTGACGCCTCGGATGCCGAATTTCGCTTTGAATCAGAAAATATTGCACTCGATAATAAACTCTATAACCGCCTTCCGTTCGGAAAGCAGCTTGAAAAATACGACATTACCGGACAGTGCGAAATAACCGCCGAGTTCGAATCCCTAACAGAAGACTGGATGCCTGATCACGGCAATGTTTCTGCTGTTATCCATAACCTGGATATGAAAGACGGCTTCATAGCCTCTGCCGCCGGCACCTCGCGTTTTAAGTTTTCAGGCACGGAAGCCGATAATATGGCGGTAAAAGGCGCCTTTGACATGAACAGGGTCAGCCTTGACAGGCTGGATGCTAACCGGCTTGCAGGCGAGTTTTCCTATGAAGCAGAGAAACTGGAAATTGCTGAAATGAAGATGAATGCATACGGAGGAAGCATACGTTTCAGTGATCTTGCCTTCAATACAGACGACAGAACCTGGAAAGCAAATATCTCGCCGGTACGGATTGACCTTGAAAGCATTTTTACCACCTTCGGCGTAACCGGCAGGAGTGCGCCATCCGGCAGCATGCGCGGACAAATCAAACTTGAGGGGAAAGGCTTTGATCCAGAATCCATGACCGGCGGCGGAGAAATATTGATCGCGCGGGGCATTCTTTATGACTTTCCCATACTGGCATCAGTATTCAACGTTCTTGATCTTCGGATGCCCAGGAGAAGCCCTATTACAGATGCATACGGCAACTTTGACATTAAAGACGGCAGGCTCAGGATAAAGGATCTGCTTTTGACAGGCGGTACAGTTCCAATGCATCTGGAAGGCACCCTGGGACTGAAAAATGACATCGCGTTCACCGACCAGAAGCTCAAACTTCTTGTAACAGCAGCAAAAACTAACGGGATCCTGGACCGGATTCCTGTGGTGGACTGGGTCAAGCACTATACCCTTGACCTGTTTAGAAGACTGGCAATGCAGGTGCGCGTTGAGGGAACTGCCGGCGACTACGAGATAAAAAGGCTTTCAAGCCCGGTGACCACACCTGTTGAGCGCATGTGGTCTCTCATGGAAAAACTGGCCCCTTCCCCGCCTGACTGATATGCGATACAGGACGCCAACAAAAAGGGCTTATTTCTCAGATCAAGGGCGGTTTAAACAATCAATAAAAGACAGCAGCATTGAAAATTTTCAGCTTTTCCAGTGTATACCAGAAATATTTTGCAGCCTGTTTTGTCATCGGGCTTCTCGTCAAGTATAATTATCTCTTTCTGCAGATATTTCAGATACCATCGATCACAGGGCTGATATTAAAGAACCTTGTGGCCATACTGATAATATACATAACGGCAATCCCTCTGATTCGAAACAAAAAAGGCAGATATGCTGTTTTTACATTTCTGCTGGCCTTCACGTGCTATTTTTTGTCAAATCTTTGGTACTCCAGATACTTCGGCAACTACTTAAGCCTCAGCGACATACTAATGGGCCAGGGTGCAAGGCCTCTGACGGTTTTGATCAGACAGATATCAAGACCATATGACTTACTGTTCACGCTTGATTTGATTCTGATACTTTTTTTCGCAATTAAAGACAAGTCATCGGCATACCTTGCAAATGTATTTTCCAGGGCATTTAAGACAAGGGTGGCAGTTGTCGCCTCTGTGACAGCCCTGCTGCTTTTAACCCAGATATACGTAACCAACTCGATACTCGGAAACAAGGAGCCCATGGCCCTTTTCAACAAAAGCACCGCGTCTTTTGTTAATGTATACGGAATATTTCCTCTTTATGCATTTGAATATCATTCACTTTTTCAGCCGGATAAATCCGGGAGCCGGGATGCCAGGTCCCCATCGGTGGGACGCGATTCAACACAAACAGAAATCTCCCAAAAAAATCCCAATATAGTGGTTATACAGGTGGAATCTCTTGACAGGAAAATAATTGACTACAGGCACAATGGCACTGAAATAACCCCTTTTTTAAACAGCCTGAAGAAAAAATCCCTGTATTTTAACAATTTTTACGCCCAGCATGTAAACGGCAGCTTTGATGCTGAATTCTCATTTTTAACCTCCACCTACCCCATAAACAGGAATTACGGATTTAAAACCAGCGACTTATCAGGCTTTGATTCACTGGCAAAAATATTAAAGAATAAAGGATATACAACCAATGCCTTTCATGGAAATGACAAAAGATTTTTCCACAGGCACAGAGCATTTCCTGAACTTGGGTTTGACAGATTCTACAGCCGAAGGGATTTCTCAATAGGCAGGAATTTACTGGTTGACAAAAGGTTGAATTTCGGAATAAACGATTACGATTTTTTCCTGCAGTCCAGTGATTACCTGACCAAAGAAAAAGCCCCTTTTTTTTCGTTTTTTATAACCGTTACCAGCCACACCCCCTTTGACTTTTACCCCCTGGACCTTTCACAGCAGAAATTCGAGGATATAGACAATTTGCTGGTAAGGGATTATTTTAAGTCCATGGCATTTGTGGATAAAGCCATTGAACGATTCTTTGAACAATTAAAGGCCCGCGGCCTGGATGAAAACACTTTGTTTATAATATATTCCGATCATGAGGCCGTGATAGATTCGGATGAATACAGTTCAAAAAGTAAATTTGATCTGGAAAAGGAAGTGAAAGTACCGGAAAGTATACCGCTTTTCATTTTTCACCCCGATATTGAACCAAGAGAGATTAACAAGGAGGGAACCACTTCTGATCTTGCTCCCACTGTTTTAGACCTTTTAGGGGAAAAACAAAGACCGGCGGAATTTTTGGGAAGTTCCCTGCTGGGCAAAAAAGAGTCTCCGGTTTTATTTATCCATGAAACCCCCCAGATCTTATATGATGGTCAGCTTTTTGTCAGTCTTCCCGGCGGAGTTGAAAAAATCGGATTCCTGGAAAAAAAAGGAGACAGGGATATCGGGATTCCGCGGGAAAAAAGAATACTTGAAACAATTGAATTCATGAAAAACATTACCATAGAAAGACGGAAAACTTCTGAATAGAAAATCATCAGATAAGTATGCATACCTTCAGGTTCAAAATTTTATGGATTATATCCATTCTATTGCTTTTTGCCGCAGTTTCATCATGTGCTTCTTTTGAGTTGCAGGGCAAAAAACAGGGGCAGCAGGGCGCTGAAGAAGCTTTCACCCTTATCCAGCGCGAGATTGAAAAAAAGAAGAACCTTCCGGAAGAACAATTCAGGGATTACATGACCATGGTAAAACAGGGTCCGGTAATTCCGGGGCTCTTCCAGGGATTCATACCTCAGGGCAAAGCCTACCTTCCTGAATACGACCTTGCGGCAATATCGAATTACATGGCAGGTGACCGTGCCGCGGCTCTTGCAATTGTCTCCATGAAGAAAGGGGATATTGAGAATGTTTTGTGGCTGCATGACAAAGACGGCGGCTTGCATCGCGGACATATGGGCGGTATTGCCGTCAGCGGCAATCACATGTGGCTTGCCTCTGAGGAGTTCTTTTACAAGATCCCTGTTGAAAATGTAATAAATGCCCCGGAAAATTCTGAGCTTTCACTCGGGGCCCCATTTTCCACAGAGGTCAGGTGTTCATTCGCCACAGCCTTTGGAGGAGTTGTTTATATCGGAGAATTCAGAACCCGGGGAAGGCGTTATTCAACCAGGGCATCGCATACCTACAAGACCCGTGACGGCACCCTTAACCACGCCCTTATGGCGGGTTTTGTGCTCGATGAGCAAACCGGTTCGATAAAACCCTCCATGAAGAGTTCGCAAACTGCTTTTCCGTCCTTTTTCATATCAATACCGGATAAGGTACAGGGCGCAGCTTTCATAGGAAACTACATAATCCTGAGCCAGTCATACGGACGCAGAAATACCAGTGTTTTATCCGTCTATCGCAACCCTTTGCTCCGCGGGGCTGATAATTCATTCACGCTCGAAAACGGCAAAGAGGTACCTGTTTGGTACCTGGACGGATTAAACCATGTTAAAAGTATAAATGCCCCGCCAATGACTGAAGGAATTGCAAACGTGAATGGCGATCTGGCAGTACTTTTTGAGTCAGGATCGGATAAATACCGGTGGAGTGCACGATTTCCCCAGGACAGGATCCAGATTATGGATATAAGTAAAATCACCGATTAAAATCCGTTAATCGTCAAACAAACCTGCCCGGCGGTTTTTTCTGCGGTCAGGAAATATCGTCGTAATTATTGCCCACAAGCACCTCCCTGGGCTTTACCCCGTCTGACGGCCCCACGACCCCGTCTTTTTCCATGACCTCGATCATTCTTGCAGCCCTATTGTAACCGATTCTCAGGTGACGCTGAACCATGGAAATAGATGCCTGGCCCGTCTTTGTCACAAGGGCGACTGCTTCATCATAGCGCTCGTCGTAGTCCTCCCGGCTTTTATCCTCCTTGTCCGCCGCAGGAGCCTCAACCACCTCGTGATCGTATTCCGGGGCCTTCTGGGCTTTTAAAAACTCGATCACTTTTGTCACCTCTTCCTCGGATACAAAGGCGCCGTGAATCCGCTGGAGCCTGGCCGTGCCCGGCGGCAGAAAAAGCATGTCACCGTTTCCAAGAAGGGTTTCAGCACCGCTCGTGTCAATTATAGTACGGGAGTCGATCTTGGAGGAAACCTGAAAAGAAAGCCTGGTGGGAAAATTCGCCTTGATCAGGCCGGTGAGAACGTCCACCGAGGGCCTCTGTGTTGCCAGAATCAAATGGATTCCCGCAGCCCTGGCCATCTGGGCAAGGCGGGTAAGGCTTACTTCAACGTCACGTGAAGAAACCATCATCAAATCCGCAAGCTCATCAACTATGACCACCACATAAGGGAGCTTTTCCGGAGGCGGCAGGTCATCAGGCACTTTTTCCTTTGAGATTTTTGCGTTATACTGTTCAATGTTTCGGACCCTTTTTTCTGAAAGCAGCCTGTAACGTCTTTCCATCTCGCGAACTGCCCAGAATAGCGCATTGGTGGCCTTTTTCATCTCTGTTACAACCGGCGCAATCAGGTGGGGGATGCCGTCGTAATTTGAAAGCTCGATCCTCTTGGGATCGATCATTATGAGCTTGACCTCCTCTGGTGTCGCCTTATAGAGGATACTTGTAATCATAGTGTTTAAAGCCACGCTTTTTCCGGTGCCGGTGGCACCGGCAATAAGTAAGTGAGGCATGGTCTGGAGATCAGCCACCACCGGATAGCCCACTATGTCTTTTCCCAGGGCGATTGTCAGCCTGGAAGCTGACTTTCTGTAGACTGAAGAACCCACAATGTCCTTGAAGCCCACAACCTCTCTTTTCTTGTTGGGAATTTCTATTCCTATGACCGCTTTTCCTGGAATCGGGGCTATTATGCGCACGCTCAGGGCCTTTAATGCCAGGGCCAGATCATCTGAGAGGTTGACGATTTTGTTGATCTTGACCCCCGGGGCCGGGGAAAACTCGTATCTTGTAATCACCGGGCCTGGCAAAACCTCGGTGACGTTTCCCTGAACACCGAAATCCAGCAGCTTCTGCTCCAGAGTCCTTGACTGCTCTTGTAAATAATGATGATCAACCTTGTCTGAAGTTGACTCACAATCTTCCAGGAAATCCAGCGGGGGCAGCCGGAAGCCTTCCTGTATTTTCATGGATTCCAGCACCTGCTGCTGTGCAGGCGCACGTGAGGAAACATTGGCTGCAGAGGCGGGCTCCTTGATCCGGACCTGTGCAGAGGATTGCCGCTTTTTGTCAGGAAGGGCCCTCGGGGTGGAATTTTCCGGATTTTCTGCAGCAGCCGCCGAACCGGGGTTATGCTTTTTTTTATCCGCCCGGCGTATGCTGATTTTCGGAAACCTGAATCCTTGTGCTATCTGCAGCAAACGCCCCAGGATTCCGGAAGCCCGCGACCAGGCACTTGACGCCAGTTTAAGTATGTTTTTTAAAACAGCTACAAGCGATATTCCGGTGGTAAGAATAAAGCCTATGGCTAAAATCACAACCAGGACTGCAAGCGCGCCAGTCCAGTTGGCATACTCATTGAAAATAACTGCAACCGGCAGCGCAAGCATTCCGCCTGCGGGATACCTGGTGCCGAAAATCATGTAGGAATCTTCAAACAGTGCGGCAAGTGCGCCGGTGGACATAAGCATAAGTATCCCGCCTGATGCCGCAAGCCACGGAGACATACGGGAATCGTGGGTGTAGAAGCGCACGCAGGAAAAAAACAGCAGAACAGGTATCCAGAAAGCACCCACCCCGAAAAGACCCACAAGAAGGCCTGCGGCATAAGCTCCCGCCAGCCCGAAAAAATTTTCCACTTTAGGGGAATCCACTGCGTTATTAAACGATGGATCAGCAGGGCTGTAGGATAAAAGGCTTACGGCTGTAAACACAACCAGAAAGAAAATAATAATGCCTGCGATTTCCCTTCGGATCGTCATTTCAGTGGACTGCTATTTTTAAAAGTTGATGCGCCAAATCCTATACCTCCAGTATGAACGGAAGAATCAGCGGGCGTCTCTTGATTGTAAAGCTGAAGTATTCCCGCAGGGCACCCGGGAGCCGCTGCCTTATCATCTCCGCAGGGTGAGGAAGGTCAACGGTTTCATCCACGATTTCAAGGACCACGCACTTTGCGTCTTCTATGATGTGGCCTGTTTCGTATTCGAAAACAAACCCCTTGGACATGATTTCCGGGCCGTAAACAACGAATCCCGTGTCTTCGTCTATGGCCATGGTCACCGCAACCATGCCTTCTTCTGAAAGAAGCCGCCTTTCCTTTAACACCAGGCGGCCAACGTCGCCTATTCCCTTGCCGTCAACCAGCACCCTGCTGGTTGCCACCCGGTCGCCTATCCTGGCGCCCTGTTTTTCAAACAAAACCATGTCACCGTTTTCCGCCAAAAGCACATTGTCCCGAGGTATACCGGACTCGGCAGCCAGCTGGGCGTGATGGTAAAGATGGCGGTATTCTCCGTGGATGGGAATAACATAGTCCGGCCTCGTCAGCTCTATCATCATCTTTAGTTCATCGCGGAAGGCGTGCCCTGATACATGGATGTCTGATATTTTTTCGTATATTACGTTCGCGCCCTTGCGGAAAAGGTTGTTTATGATCTTGGCAATTGCCTTTTCATTTCCGGGTATGAACTTGGAGGAAAGAACCACAGTGTCGCCGGGCCTGATCCTAATCTGCCTGTGGGTGCCGTTAGACATTCTTGCAAGAGCTGACATTGGTTCCCCCTGGCTTCCGGTGGTCATTATAACCAGGCGTTCATCAGGGTACTGATCCACTTCATTAATGGGAATTTCAACGTTTTCAGGTATTTTAAGAAGATTTAACTGTTTTGCCACCCTTGTGCTCAGTTCAATGCTGCGGCCGTTAAAGGTGATCTTTCTGCTGCTGTTTTTGATTATATTTACTACCTGTTGTATCCTTGAAATATTGGAGGCGAAAAGCGCGACAATAACCCTGCCGGTGCTGTTTTCAATTATTGTCTGCAGGCTTTTGCGAACGGTGGCATCCGAGGTTGTCCTGCCTTCGCGCTCCACGTTGGTAGAATCTGACAGCAGGGCAAGCACTCCCCTGTCGCCGCACCTGGCAAAGGCGTCCACATCTGTTGCAAGCCCTTGAATCGTGGAATCGGAAATCTTGAAATCACCCGTGTGAACCACCAGGCCTTCAGGCGTGTCTATGGCCATACCCACACCATCGACCACGCTGTGATGAACTCTTATGAATTCAAATGAAAAAGGCCCCAGATCAAGTCGATTGCCGGGTTGTATGACATTGAGAGATGCTGATGCAAGCAGGCCGTGTTCTTCAAGTTTGTGCGAAACCATGCCGAGGGTAAAAGAAGTACCGTAAACCGGGAGATTGACTTCCTTTAAAAGATACGGCAGCGCGCCGATATGATCTTCATGGGCGTGGGTGAGAACCACGGCTTTGAGCCTGGACTTTGAGCGCAGCAGATAGCCCATGTCCGGAATCACGTAGTCCACCCCTAGCATGTAGTCCTCGGGAAACATAAGTCCCGCGTCTATGACCACAATAGAATCTCGTGACTCTATGGTCATCATGTTTAAGCCGATTTCGCCCAGTCCGCCCAGGGGTGTGATTTTCAGCATATTTTAGCTCGTCTGCTGCTTGTCAAAAAATTTATACTACAATATCGAGTTCCCTGACCATGTTGTCTATAAGCCTGATAAACCAGGACTGTTGAGCCTCTGTGGCGTATCCCATGCATTCACAGCGCATACGGCTGTGGGTGCGCACCAGAAACTCCCCCGCCAGTATCCCGGGCTTGAGCTGCAGGGCGAAATACAGGGGGTGGCAGTCTTCATGGGCGGCCTGGACAGGGGTGTAGTACTCAGGATCCAGCGGCACCCAGTAAACCCTGTCCAGTACGGCCGGGCCGAAGCGTTCAGTCAAAAGGCTTTGCAGCCTGTTTGTGTCATCTTCCTTGAGTTCGTCAATAACGTATTGTTTCATTTTAATATAAATACCACACTCATTCGCGATGCGCAAGCATCGTGTGTTTAGCGCCGGCTTCATGGGCCAGCAGGTTTTTTTTCATTCCGGTGCCGCCCCCGAAGCCGCCTGCAGCGCCGCTGCTTTTGATCACCCGGTGACAGGGTATGAGCAGCGGATAGGGGTTGGCAGCCATGGTATTTCCAACAAAACGTGCCGCACCAGGTTTTCCGATTGCAGCCGCGATTTCGCCGTAGGTTCTTGTCCCTGCAAAAGGGATGTCTGCGGCGGCCTTCAGTACCTGCTTTTGAAGGACGCTCAGTCCCTCAAACCACAGCCATTGCCAGGGCGGATCAATCGGCCTTTTGTGATCCAGATAATCGGTTATAATGCGGCATAAATCTTCCGCCCCGGTTAAAGTTACGGAATTTGTGGTTTGCCTGCCAAACCCCCGGGGGTCAAAGCCGGGCTCATCCCTGAATGTTTCAGGCAGATAAATACGCAAAACCCTGAAAGGCTCTGGTTCAAAAACTGCCCGCACACTGCCAAGCCACGTCTCAATGTCTTTAAACACAATTTCACACATCCGGATAAAATTCAAAAAGATTGCCTGAGGCGTCAAATTCCCAGGTGCTCCAGGGAGTAATTCTTTTCAGGCGTGCACCGGAATCAGCCATGCTTTCCAGCGGCCTTGATACCTCGATAAATTCCAGCGAAGCAGTATCCCTTATCCGGACAATCCCTGCTTTTTCACCGTTTTCAATGCCTGCGGTATGAATACAGGTTTCCATGCACTTTTTATCCGCCTGAAAATGCATGGGAACAGCTGCTTTTTCCGGAGAGATGGCGGCTGTTGCGTTTACTGCTGTCTTTTCCGTATCTATCTGTGTAACCAGCCTGCTGGTGGTAACATCAGCCAGTCCTATGCCGTTTGCGTTTCCGTGGCTTGCCTGTGAAAGTTCACGCACAAAGATCCGCGACGGATCAGGGGCAATGAAAAAATCGCCGGTGATATCTCGGTGACGGCCTGTCACGTTGGAGTCCATGCCAATGCCGGAAATGTCTTTTCCAATCCTGTCCACCACCAGTACATCAATCTTTTTAAAAGGAATCTTCGCCAGCATGGAATAAGCCCTGCGCAGCATCTGCTTTTCAGTATCTATCATTGAACTGCCGGGCACGGCACGTATCTGAGAAAGCCTGCAATATCCGTCCTCGATTAACCCGACCGCCAAAGGCACGCTAAGGCACTGCAAAAGAGTTGCTGCTGCGGACTCAATAAATGAAAATGAATTTTTGAGGGCGAACCGGTGACACGCGGACGCGCCCTGGGCATTGCCAAGGCCGAGTGCAAGCATCTTGCAAAGGCCGCTTTCTATTTCCGCGCAGAACTTTGTATGCGGCTTGATCCTGTTGACCGCAACCACATGGTCCGCAGCAATGGCTGATTTTGAAACGTGAAGGGGCAGCCCGGCCCTTGTGTGACCAATTACTTTGGTGTCCATGTCAGCGGCAACAGGAACTCCCATCGCCTGCTCGGTGATGCCGTATCCAGCAAGCAGGGCCTTCTGGCCTTCAGCAGTGGCTCCTCCGTGGCTTCCCATGGCAGCCACAACAAAAGGCCTGGCTCCCAGGTTCTTTAAAAAGCTCACCACCCCGGCCACAACCTGATCAATTCTATCTATGCGGCGGCTTCCAACCGCTACGGCCACCGAGGACTCAGAAAGTTTTGCAATAGAGGAATTATGCTGCTTCAGTTCCTCATATACAGCCCCTGCTGCATCTTTTACAGGCATGGAAACAAGTTTTTGCTGAAATACCGCCATTTCCGGAAAAATCATGATCTATCCCGCAGGCAAGTAAATGAAAAACCCTGAAATCATTTAAACACTCATTGAAATGATATTACCACAGGGATAATAAAACATGCGAAGAAAACTCTGGTGATGTGTGCAGAGGCCCTGCGGCCGTAGAACGCGGTGCAATAAAACCATAAAAAAAGCCCCGGCTGCGAAAAAAAGCGGCCGGGGCATAAAATCAGCCTTTGTTCGGCCTATGTTTCTTCAATTGTAATCGCGCCGGGTTCGCATACCTCAATGCAGCTTTCACATCCCAGGCATTCCTCGGCATTTACAGGTACTGATTTGCCGTCCTGAATTTCAAATACTTCCACCGGGCAAACCTCTACGCATTCTTCGCATCCTTCGCATTTTTCAGCGTCAACGATAGGATTAAAAGCCATTTTGAATCTCCTTTCTCTTGGTCGAAAAATAAATGTTTATAATCAGGGAGCCTATTATTTCAGTGTTTTCAAAGCCTGTTGTTACGGTGTTTTCACCGCAAGATTTCCTTGAATATACCAATCGGCAAATCGAGTCAAGGGGCATGATTTTATTTTTCCGGCTCTATTCACACCGGGTCAAAAGACACACAAGGCGGTTGCAGCTGCGTATCAGGAAAAATCGGGCATCGCAGCCGTCATCCGGATCCTTTTGGTCTGACAGAGATACCTGCAGCTGCCCGGATGAGGGATCAACCGGCGACATTGAGTCATACCACTCCTGCAGGACCCCTATTGCGGCGGGGCTCGAAGTAACCAGCAGATCAGGCGAATCCGGATCGGCATCCAGCAGAAAGCGCCATGCGCGAAGCCTGGATTCAGTCATGTATCCTCCGGGATCAGGTGCTTTGGCTGATGAATCATCAAAACCCGGAGAAAAACCGGGATGCTCATCAATTCCGCCTTTTATGCTGGAAAAAAGATCCTTTGCGGCACTGTCAGTCAGGGAAAGCTCGTGTTCCAGCTCTGCGGTCTGCCTGTCGTATTCCTGGGCAAGAAGCAGAAACAACCTAGCATTAAACACAGGCCCCGGCTCAGGCTCAGGCTCCTTTGGTCCGCCCCTGAGTATTTCATTGCGGATCTCCGCGGCAAACTCCTGGTTGTAAAAACCGTCTTCCGCCATTTTTTTTACCGCAGCAGCGGCCTTCTCATGCATCCCGCCCCAACTTTGAAACTGGCCTGCAAGGTGCACCAGGCTCCGGTCATCTCCTGTAACAGGGCGGCGAAGGACAATTTCGCCCTCATTTTCAATTTCCTTCATTGACTGGGGGGTGGCGCCCAGTGCAGGCTGGTATACAACAACAGGGCCGAAGCGGGCCCGGCAGGCACCTGCCAGGGTCTGCGGGATAAACGTAAACGGGAAAAAAGCAGCTGAAGGTATGTTCATGATTTATCTATTTTTTCATCCTTTATTTCGATTCCTGCCTGCCTTATTTGTTCACGGATTTTGTCTGCTCTTGCAAAATCCATGTTCCTGCGGGCTTCTTTTCGCTCTTTTATCAACGCCTCGATTTCAGGCGAATAACGTTTTCTGGTAAAATCGAAAACTCCGAGGACCTGGTCAATTTCAGCGAAAGTGTCAAGGATCTTGCGTGCGTCTTCAGCGCCCAGGCGATTTTCCGCTGCCAGGGCGTTTATCTGCCTGATTTTTCTGAAAACCGCAGCCATTGCCATGGGTATGTTAAGGTCGTCATCCATGGCATTGATAAAACCCTGCCTGATATCATAGGCTATCTGGTCTATTTCCTCGCCCCCTGACTTTTCTCCCCCGGCGTCTTCAGAGTCGTATAAAGCCCTGACGCATTCGTCGATACGCCTTATTGCCTTTTTTGCCTGATCCAGCTTTCCCGGGGCATAGACAATCGGCTTTCGGTAATGGGCGGTGATCAGCCAGAAGCGCACCTCTCTCGGGCTGTAGCCGTGCTCCTGCAGGTCCCCGAGCGTGGGAAGCCCGGAACCGTGCTGACTGCCGTCTTCGTCTTGCGCAAGGACCTGCTCGCAGTGCACCCAGTACCTGGCAAGCGGCTTTCCCGTAAGAGCCTTTGCCATGGCCAGTTCGTTCTCATGGTGAGGAAAAACCAGCTCTCGTGTGCTCGTGTGGATGTCATAGGTTTCGCCCAGGTGCTTCATGGAAATGGCTGCGCACTGTATATGCCAGGAAGGCCGAACATTGCCCCACCTGGTCTTGACGTAAATGCCGCGTTTGAGCTCAGACAGTCTTGCGCGTTTGAGCAGGGTGAAATCCCGCGGATTGTCTTTTTCGTACTCGTCGAGATCAACGGTTGCGCCCAGCTTTATCTTGTCAATATCAATACCTGAAAGCCTGCCGTATTCATCAAAAGAACTGATGGAAAAATAAAGCGACCTGAGCTTTTCGTAGGCAAAGCCCTTGTCATAAAGCTGCTTTGCCAGCTCCACCATGTCTGCCACATGCTGGCTTGCCCTGGGATAAGCCTCCGCAGGGGCTATGTTTAAAGCCTGCAGATCCGATTTAAACGCCTCTATGTAATGGTCGGTGAATTCAGCAAGCGACTTTCCGGCAGCCTCCGAACCCTGGATGGTATTGTCGTCCATATCCGTGATATTCATAACGTGAGTGACTTCAAGATCCCTGAATCCAAGGTAGCGGCATAGCAGGTCAGAGAAAACAAACCGCCTGCATTCTCCGAGGTGGATGCGCTTGTTGGCTGTGGGTCCGCAAGTATACATGGAGACCCGTCCGCTTCGGATTGGATCAAAAGCAACCTTGGAGCGGGTAAGGGTATTGAAAAGCTGTATTTCCGCTTTTTTCTTCACCGAAAACAGCGGGGTGCTGAGATAGCGCTCTCCGCTGTCCGAAAATATCACCACAATGGTCCCTTCTGACATGGCCTCGGCTTCCCGGGCTGCTATAACCATGGCCGCGCCGCTGCTCATTCCCACGAACAGCCCTTCTTCAAGGCTCAGACGACGGGTCATCTCAAATGCTTCCTCGTCGTCTATGTTTATTTTTCTGTCCACCCACCGCTTTTCGAAAATCTCGGGTCTGTATGCCTCTTTTAGGTTTTTCAGCCCCTGGAGCTTGTGGCCAAGATACGGCTCCACCCCTATGATCTCAATGTTTTTGTCGTATTGCCTCAAACGCCGGGAACATCCCATCACGGTTCCGGTGGTTCCCATGGTGGCTATAAACTTTGAAATCACGCCGCCGGTCTGGGTAATAATCTCTTCTGCGGTTCCGGAATAATGCGCCTGCCAGTTGGCGGGATTGTTGTACTGGTCTGTCATGAAATAGCGGTCAGGATTCTCCCGCACCAGACGGTAGACTTCCTCAATCGCCCCGTCAGTGCCGAGGTGGCCCGGGGTGAGAAAAATTTCAGCGCCCCTGGCTGCCAGTATCTTGCGTCGTTCCATGGAAACAGCATCTGACATGGCAAGTAAAAGCCTGTAGCCCTTCACTGTGCAGACCATAGCAAGGCCGATGCCGGTGTTGCCGCTCGTTGCCTCTATAACGGTCTTGTCCGGGGTAAGCTCGCCTGAACGCTCTCCCTGCTCGATCATGGCAAGGGCCGGCCGGTCCTTTACGGATCCTCCCGGATTTACATATTCAAGCTTGGCAAGTATCCGGACCGCCGGGTTCGGGTTCAGCCTTCTGATTTCCACCATCGGAGTGTTGCCGATGGCATCGAGTACGGAATAAGTCATTGATTTATCCTCAAGGGCGGGACCAGTCAAGCAAACGGTCCAGCTCTGCTTCAATTTCCTCAGAAACTCTGTTCTGGGCACCCTGCGCATCAATCACGCGGATGCGCCCGGGCTCCTTTGCAGCCAGGTCAAGATAGCCCTGCCGCACCTTTTCGTGGAACCTGATGCGTTCGTGCTCAAACCTGCTTTCCCCCCTCCTCCGCAGCCCGGAGTCAATCTGGTGCCATGCACGCGACAGCCCCACTTCGGGAGGCAGATCAAGAAGAAAAGTGATATCAGGCTTCAGGCCGCCGAACACCACATTGTTTATTTCCCTTATTAAATCCGCGGAAATGCCTCTTGCCGCACCCTGGTAGACAACCGTGGAATCCGCGAAACGGTCACAGATAACTGTTTTGCCGGTTTCCAGGGCGGGCCGGATCACGCGGTTTACATGCTGGGCACGGTCGGCCTCGTATAAAAGCAGCTCAGCCATTGCGTCAAGGTCAGTATTTCCGGGATCGAGCAGGATTGCCCGGATCTGCTCGCCCACGGTTGTTCCTCCGGGTTCCTTGGTAACCAGGCAGTTGCGGCCGAGCCGTTCAAGGTGCTCAGAAATTCGGGGAATCTGGGTGGACTTTCCCGAGCCTTCTATTCCTTCCAGTGTTATAAACATGGCGCAAAAGTCCGAATGCCTGCTAGGCCGTGGGCTCAGGCTTTCCTCTGTAGAAAAACCGCTCAAGTGGCTTGTGATATCCCGTCCACTCTGCGGCCGGATCCTGGTTTTCCATAAATTCACGGATTCCGTTTATTTTGGAGTCGATTTCGTCCAGATAATTCAAAAGGACAGCCTCCAGTGTTTTCGGCGGCTCCGGAGAACCGAACTCCCGGGTTCCGTGATGGCTTATGATCAAATGTTTCAGCAAAAGCGCGGTGTTGGCTGTCATGGAAGGCAGGTCCTGGATTTTCTGCTCGATCATCCGTATTCCGATGACTATGTGATTGACAAGCCTTCCCTCGTCGGAATAATCGATTCTGGTATCATATGTGAATTCATATATTTTTCCTATATCATGCAAAATAGCTCCTGCGATAAGCATATCCCGGTCAATGCCCGAGTAATGCCCTGCCACCCTGTCTGCAAGGAGCGCAAGCGATAGGGTATGCTCAAGCAACCCCCCGATGCAGGCATGGTGCATCTTTTTTGCAGCAGGGGCTTTCTTGAAATTCTTCACGAATTGCGGGTCCTGCCAGAACTTATCCAGAAGTTCGCGCAGAGGTCCGGACTCAATGGTTTCAGCCAGGGCCTGCAAACGCTGAAACATCTGCGCCGGATCCCGGCTTGTGGAAGGCAAAAAATCCGAAGGATCAACATCAGCGGATTCCGCCTTCATTGACTTTACAACCAGCTGAAGGCCGCCCCTGTACTCTGAAACAAGGCCCTGTACGCGTACAAAGTCGCCGGCTGATGCCCCGGATGTGATCTGATCCACATTGTCCCAGACTACCCCGTTGATATTTCCCGTCTTATCGGAAAGCTTAATGCTTAGAAACGGAGCCCCGTCTTTTTTATGGCCCAGGTTTTTTTCAGACAAAACAAACAGATCGCTGACTGATTCGCCCTTGCTCAGCTGGTTGACATACAGCTTTTTCATTCGGCCCCTGCCCTGAAGATCCTTTATTTACAAGTGCTTTTTGCGCTTATTAGCTTGACATTTTTTATTTTCCGGTTTTTTATACTGGAAATTTATCCATGCATCAAGTTATTATTCGTATTCCGCGATAATGAGTTTTTACGGTTCTGTCAACTTTCACGGCTATACCCGGCTACTTAAGTTACTGCGAATGTCTGGATTGCGATTACTAAAACTGTTTTGCCTTCTGGCTGCAATATTGTGTGTTTATTGCGCATCCGCTCTTCCGTCACACTGCCAGGAACTTTTGGATCAGACCACAGAAAACGGGCAGAAATGGAGAGTCAAGGCAGACAGTATCAAATACGATGCCAACACCTCGAATTATACGGCTTCGGGAAACGTTGAAATCGTAAGGGACCAGATGCGGCTCACGGCAGATCATGTCACGCTGGACAGAAATGATATGACTGCCACCGCCACCGGCAGCGTAACCCTTGTTTCTGAAGGCGACCGCATGAGCGGCAACAGGCTTGACCTTGACCTTGAAAAGGAAACCGGCACCCTTTTTGAAGGACACGTTTTTACAACGGAAAACGACTTCCGCATAAAAGGCAGCAGGATTGAAAAAACAGGTGAAAACACCTACCATATCACCGAGGGCTCACTTACCTCCTGCGACGGTCCTTATCCGGACTGGCAGATCACAGGAAAACAGGTTGACGTCACTATTGAAGGATACGGTTACGCCACCCACGCAGCTTTTTGGGCAAGGCGGCTCCCGATGCTCTATGTGCCGTGGTTCATGTTTCCGGTAAAGCTGCAGCGCCAGACCGGCCTTCTCATGCCGCAGGCAGGATATTCCAGCAGAAAGGGCGCTGAATATGCGCAACCCTTTTTCTGGGCAATCTCGGAGAGCTCTGATGCCACATTTTACTATCACCACATGCAGCAGCGGGGAGAAAAACTCGGGGTTGAATACAGATACATGCTCTCTGAGGATTCAAAAGGCACTTTGATGGCAGACGGCTTCAAGGACCGCAAAATTGATGACGGCTCTGAAGAAGCCACCGATGATTGGGGCTATGATGACGACAACGTCATCCGGCCCAATGACGACCGATACTGGATACGCATGAAAGCTAACCAGGAGCTGTTTTTGAATACAACCGCGCACCTGGATCTCGACATTGTAAGCGACCAGGATTATCTTCGCGAATTTTCAGATGGATACATGGGACATGAATCCACGGACAGCTATTTCGGCTCGGAATTCGGGCGCGACATAGATGATGAAAACGATGCTGTTCGCACCAACCGGCTAAACATCAACCGTACATGGTCTTACCAGAGCATCAACGCCGATCTTGTCTGGTACGACAATGTAATAAAGCGCAGGCTGAAAGATAAAGACGACACCCTGCAGCAGATCCCGCGCGTTCAGTACAGCGCACTGAAACAGCCGGTTTTCGGCGATATTACGCCGGACCTGCTGTTCGGCTCCCTCGATTCCGGATACACTTACTTTTACAGGCGCGATGAGCCGGCGGACACGACCAAGGGACACACAGGCCACCGCCTG
>JAWLEU010000013.1:0-22176 GCA_041685965.1 Desulfosalsimonas sp. | reverse complement strand
AATACGCAATCAGAGTCTTTCAGCGGCCTGTCGCCGGCAGCAACTATCTTGCTGTCCTTGCCGCGGTAGCCGAAGCTGATGGCGTTGTTCACCTGGATTTCATTGCAGGCCTGCACGCACCTTCCGCACAGAATGCATCTTGAAAAGTCGCGCACAATAAAGGGATTCACCGTCTCCATGGGATACTTGACCTCGGTTGCCGCAAAAGCCTCGCCTGAGACCTGATACCTGTATGCCAGATCCTGCAGCTCGCAGTCGCCCCAGACCGGGCACAGCCGGTCGCTGTGATCGTATTGCTGAACACGGAGCTGGAAATCGGCAAAACTTCCCGTATCATCCGAGCTGCGCACCGCACAGTTGTGGTTTCCGGAAGCAAGCAGAAGTTCGATGCTCATCTTCCTGGAGGTCACCACCTCCGGTGATTCGGTGTGAATTACCATACCCGCCTGGGCCGGGGTTGCGCATGCCGGAAGAAGGTTGCGGGCTTTTTCCACCTCCACCACGCATATTCTGCAGGCCCCCGTGGGAACAGCTCCCTTTAAATGGCAAAGGGTGGGAATATCAATGCTGTTTCTGCGGGCCACTTCCAGGATGGTCTCTCCGGGCTCAAAGGAAAACCGGTTTCCGTTGATGGTCACTTGATTTTCTGTCATGGCGCTTTCCTGATATGTGTCTGGATTACATGCACTTGTGCTTTTTGTTTGCCCATAGAGGAAAATACCTCAAATAATGTTCCATATACGATTTTACCGGAGCTTTCAAGAGTTAAATACCGAAGTATCACAACCACATCTCCCTTTCAGGGTCCCGCAGCGACATGGGCGGCCCCAAAACTTCGTACCAGACCACCGCCTGTCTCAGCTGCCCGGTAGAAACCGAAACACGGCGGACATGGCTTCGTTTTCGCAGGGCGGGTTCCGGCAGCGGAGGGGCGGGTTCCCTCCTGTCAGTCCTTCCGATCCTGCCTTCAGGGGTGTAGCCCTCCCTGCTGCGCGACTCGATCAGTGTACGGCGCTTTTTTGCCCCGCCCGGCTCCTCACGCGACTGAGAGGTGGTTTGTTCGGCAGGCCCGGGCTCTTTTTCCCGCTCCTGCCGGATAATGTCCTCTGAGGACAAAAGATCCTCCCATCCTGTGGAACGACCCTCCACCGGCCGCCGCCTGCTTTTCTCCCCTGCAGGAGGACCGGCATCGCCCTGCATTTCCGCAAACAGATCTCTTAAGCCCTTTTTCCATCCGGCTGCCGGCGGGGCCTGCTGCCCGGAGGACGACTCTTTTTGCTTTTTCTGCATCTTGAAAATATTGGTGATTATTATTATGAGTACCACCAGTAAAAATATCAGGGACTCCATTTAAGACACCCTTCGTTTTTATTCGGTTTCCTGTTCTTCTCCGGATTCGCCTTCCTGGCCGCCGCCTATGCTGTCGCGCATCTGGGTGTCTGCCTGTATATTCTTGAATCTGTAATAATCCATTATTCCGATATTGCCTGCGCGAAGTGCTTCGGCCATGGCGATGGGCACCTGGGCCTCGTTTTCCGTGACCTTGGCGCGCATTTCCTCTACCTTGGCGCGCATCTCCTGCTCTGCAGCATAGGCCATGGCCCGCCGCTCTTCGGCCTTTGCCTGGGCAATCTTCTTGTCCGCCTCTGCCCGGTCGGTTTCGAGTTCCGCGCCAATGTTTTTACCCACGTCCACGTCAGCGATGTCAATGGAAAGTATCTCATAGGCGGTTCCCGCATCCAGTCCCTTTTCAAGAACCCGTTTGGATATGGAATCCGGGTTTTCAAGAACGTTTTTATGGCTGTCAGAAGAGCCTATGGTGGTGACGATACCTTCACCCACACGGGCCAGAATGGTTTCCTCTCCGGCTCCTCCCACAAGTCTGTCTATATTCGCACGCACAGTGACCCTGGAAATTGCCTTGAGCTGGATTCCGTCCTTGGCCATGGCCGCAACCATGGGAGTTTCAATCACCTTTGGATTCACGCTCATCTGCACGGCTTCAAGCACGTTTCTTCCGGCAAGGTCAATTGCAGCGGCACGGTTGAACTTGAGATCTATATTTGCCTTGTCCGCTGCGATCAGGGCCTGGATCACGCGCATGACATCGCCGCCGGCAAGAAAATGGGACTCCAGGTCATTGGTTGACACCTCCAGCCCCGCCTTAACTGCCATGATCTTTGCGTTTACGATCAGCTTGGGCGAAATCTTTCTGAGCCGCATGAATATGATGTTAAAAAGCCCGATACTAGCCCCGGACACCAGAGCCTGCACCCATAGCGATATTGCTGACCCTATGAAATAGAGCAGAACTATCAGGACAATTACGAGAATTACAAGAATTACGAATTCAACGGGCATGATTCCTCCTCGTTTTTGGGAAAAGGTGTAAGGTTGCAAGGTCCAAGGCTAAAGGCGCAAGGCAAAAGGTACAATAAAAGAATATCCCGTGCACTCTCCTTACCAAGCCCAAGAGCCCTGAAACTTTAGACTTTCAGCTATTTTTTTTACGTACGACTATCCGGCCCCCTTCAACCGCGGATACCTTTATTTGCGAATCCTTTTCAATATAATCGCCCCGGGTTACAACGTCGAGTCTTTTGCCGTCTATAACGGCGGTGCCTGCAGGACGCAGGTCGGTTGTAGCCGTGCCGTCTTTTCCCACGTACAGGGAAGCCTTTTCATCATAAGAGGCATATCCGCTCTTGCTGGAAAGATCGGATTTCAGGGCAAACGGCGAGCGGGCCAAAAGCCTGAGGCCTGCAAGCAGAACCACAGGAAGTATGACTATGTCTGCCATCACAAAGATCATACCGGAAAAAACTGAAATATCGGCAAATACAAGATACAGGGAATATCCAAGGCAGCCCGCGGCAACTAAAGTAAGCAGGCCCCCGGACGGCAGCATTGCTTCTGCCAGAAGCACGGCAACGCCCGCCACCTGGAGAAGCACGGGAACAATGTAGGGCTGGATCATTCAGGCTCCTTTCTGTCCACAACAATCCGGTTTCCGCGGATGTCAATTACCTTTATCTGCGTGCCCTTTTCCAGAAAAATGTTTTCGGTTATCACGTCAAACATCTCGCCGTTTATTTCAGCCTTGCCCGAGGGCCGCAGGTACGTAAGAGCCTCGCCGGTATCCCCCTGACTGACCATTTCGGTCTCACGGGTTTGCGCCCGGGCGTCTTTTAACGATGAGGCAAGGTAAGGGCCTTCCCTGCTGCTTGGAATTCTGGGCATAACATAACGGATAAACAGCAGTCCGGCGATCATGGCTGCAATATATGCGCCAAGTACCTGAATTCCGTTTTCAATAAGAAGATCCTTCTGCCATGGAACCGAAGGATCGGGCAGCACGAAATCCTGCATGGCAAGCACCATTGCTGCGGCAACGAGAACCATTCCCGCAAAACCAGCTATTCCGAACCCCGGCAGCACGAAAACCTCCACCCCTATAAGGATTATTCCGGCAATCAGGATGAAAAACTCGGTGTAATGAGCCAGTCCAACCAGATACTGGCTGAAAAACACAAGTGCCAGACAGGCAATCCCGACCGCTCCTGGCAGGCCGAAGCCGGGAGCCTTGACCTCTATATAAAGGCCCACAAGTCCGATCATAACGAGAATCGGAGCAATTCCGTCAATAAACCTCACCAGAACCTCTGACCATGTTTGCTCGATACGGGTGAGTTCATATCCCTCAATGCCGAGCCTTTCAAGCATGGATTCAACAGAACCGGCGGTCATGGTTGAAAACCCGTATGAAAGTGCTTCTGAGTCGTGCATGGTAAGCAGTTCACCCTTTTGAACAACAGTTTTTTTCGAGGTTATTATGTCTTTTTCGCTCCGGATCAGATCGTCGTACTGAGCCGAATCCAGGTACCGGGTGGAGCCGTCTGCTGTTTTGACCTCAAAAACCTCCTTTTCCTTGGTTACCATGGCCTCCACCAGGGCTGCAGGGTATCCGTTTCTGTCGGCCAGGGCGCGGAACTTCGCCCTGATGGGGGACTGGAACTTTTCTCCCAGCTCCCTTGGCCCTTCCCCTGACTGCATAATCGGCGCCACATCGCCAATCGTGCTGCCGGGGCTCATGGACAGATCACTGCAGGAAAGCGCGATCATGGCGCCCGCGGAAAGCGCCATTGGAGAAACATAGGCGATTGTACGGTCTTCGGGGAACTTCAGCATTGTGTCCACTATGTTAAGAGCCGAGTCCACCCTGCCGCCAGGGGTATCTATCTCCAGGATTACAAGGGAGTCAGGCTCATTTGAGACCTCATTACGGGCTCTTTCAATAAAAGCTGCCATCCCAGGGTCAACGGTACCGGAGACCGGGATCAGGTAAATTTTTTCGACGCCCTGTTCTTCTGCGCCGATACAGGCGGGTGACCAGGCAGGGCCGGCCAGGACCGCAAGCAGGAAAAACAATGCAATAAGCCGAAAGGCGGGAAAGCGGTTCATAGTCTTCTCATCAGTTCTGCAGGGAATTGAAAACGGTGCGCGGATATTTATTTAAAAATTTCAATTCTTTTCAAACTATAACGCGGGCGCGCATGCTGTCAAGCTCAAACGGCGCCCCGCGACAGCATGTGCTCAGTATCTGATCCTTCCTGAATCGATATCGGGATCGGTATCGCACCCTTTACCAATTTTGACAGAATCGTAAAAAGTAAGTTTTTAGATGGCGCCGTAAAAAGCTCGTTACATAGCCTTATGTTTTTGCAGGAAGGAAGCCCTGCGGTCGGGATCAGTTTTCTCGCTCCTGACCGCGAACGCTCAATGTCGCTTCAAAAACCGATCCCGACCTTGTACTTCCTTGGGAGTTTAAGATCAAAGGATTTTTCAGCCGCTTCCCTTCCGCCGGTTAATGCAGATGTCTGCCAGGGCTCCTTGACTTTATTTACCTGCGCGGATATATTGATTTATATAAATTCTTAATGGTTATTTCCCTTCATCAAAGGAGCCGGGAGCCATGAATATCTCCGACTACCTGAGCGCTGAAAACATCTTCCTCGATGCTGATCTGAAGGATAAAACCGCCGTCCTGGGATTTATAGCAGATGCCTGCGAAAAAAACCGGGTGGCAGAAAACAAGGACGAAGTATACCAGGGGCTCCTGGAACGGGAACAGACAATGTCGACCGGAGTCGGCGGCGGCCTGGCTTTTCCGCACACCACAAGCGCTGAGGCAAAGCAGGCCGCCGTGATACTGCTTCGGCTGTCGCGGCCCGTGGATTTCGACGCCCTGGACAAAAAGCCGGTGGATATTATTCTGTCCCTTATTATCCCACAAAAGGACAGGGAAATACACGTCCGCCTGCTTGCGCGTATTTCCAGGCTGTGCAGGGATCCCGCCTTTATTGAAGCCTTAAGAAACGCAGCGGACCCTTTTGAGCTGCGCACTGAAATGCAGAAAGTCGAACAGGAAAAGGCCCCGGGCTGATCCGCGGGCAAACAACCAAGAAAACACCGGGGTGCAATATTGTATCTGCTCTGCGCTGTTATTGAAAACGAGGATCTGCTCGACGAAATCATAACCGGGTGGCTGGATATGGGCCTTACAGGGGCAACTGTCATTGAAACCACCGGCGCCCTGCAGCTTATATCCCAGCATGTGCCTATTTTTGCAGGACTGCGCAGCCTGACAAGCGGCGGAAGCCGCCACAACAAGACCGTTTTTACAGTTGTTGAAAGCAAAGAACTTTTGGATATGGCACTGAATTTTCTTGAAAACCTATGCAGGGAAAAACACAGGGTAAGACAGGGCATCTACTTTGTAGTTCCTGTTGAAAAATTCGTCAGACTGGGATCTTCAATAGGGTAACAAGGCCATGATAAAACAAGACTTTGCTAAGAATTTGCCTGCAGCCGTTTTGGCGGTTATATTCTGCCTAATATGCACGGCAGGCCTGCATGCCGGCGAGTCTGAAAAAAACCATGATTTCCCGGAAAAACGAGCAAAAATGATCCGTGAACAAATCCGCGGCAGGGGAATCGATGATCCGGAAATCCTTGCTGCATTCGAAAAAGTCGAACGCCACAGGTTCGTACCCGAAAGACTCCGGAAATACGCCTATGAAGACCGGGCCCTTCCAATCGGCAAAGGCCAGACCATTTCCCAGCCGTATATAGTTGCGCTCATGACCCGGGCCATTGAACCTGAAAATACCGACCGGGTTCTGGAGATAGGCACTGGCTCCGGATACCAGGCTGCAATACTGGCCGAACTTTGCAGAGAGGTATACACGATTGAAATAGTTGAATCACTCGGCCAATCCGCAAGAAACATACTTTCGGAACTGGGCTGCGAAAACGTGCATGTAAGAATAGGAGACGGCTATAAGGGGTGGCCGGACCAGGCACCTTTTGATGCCATTATTGTCACCTGCGCACCCACCGAGATTCCTGGCCCCTTAAAACAGCAGCTTGCCGAAGGGGGCCGCATGGTGATCCCTGTGGGCGAAAGCTACGAGCAGAACCTTGTCCTGCTTGAAAAAAAACAGGGACAGCTTGTTGAAAAACAGATCATTCCGGTGGCTTTCGTGCCTATGGTCAACGATGAGGGTACCACCTACTGACCTCATGCCGGAATTTTTATTGGCACCGCTGTTTTGCGTGTGATACTCTTTTTATTATAGTGAAAGGATTGTATTTTCGACGACTGCATTCCATAATACTAATAAGGATTCGGCATGACTGCAAATTACTGGCCTGATGAATATATTCAGAAGCAGTGCACCGCTGAGCAGGCAATGAGACGGCTCAAATCCGGACAGAGGATATTCGTGGGCTCCTCGTGCGGAGAGCCGCAACATCTGGTCCATACGCTTGTAGACAACTCCCCTCACTTAAACGACCTTGAAATTGTCCGGCTCATGAGCCTTGAGGATTCCCCGTTAACCCGGCTTGCAACACATGGAAAACATGAGCAGTTCAGCGTGAGAAGCATCTATCAGGGTTCAGCCGGAACCAGGCATCTTGCGGCCAACAAGCCCTTTATCACACCCATGAACCTTTCTGCGGTGCCCAATCTGTTTAAAAAACGCCACCTGCCTATCAATGCAGCCCTGGTCCAGACATCTCCCCCGGACGATTTCGGTTGGATGAGCCTGGGTATTTCGGTTGACGTGGGCCTTGCCGCAGTTCGGGCAGCAGACCTGGTAATAGCCCAGGTAAACCCGCAGATGCCGCGCGTGCTCGGGCACAGTTTCATCCATGCAAACGACGTGGATGTGGTGGTGGAAAAAGATGAAGATCTCCTTACAATAGAGCAGCTGCCCGAATTCGACTCCGCGCACAAAATAGCACGGCTGGTGGCAAATCTCATAGAGGACGGTTCCACATTTCAGCTGGGGCTGGGTGCTACGCCCAAAGCCATCCTGCTGGCTCTTTCGGATAAAAATGATCTGGGAGTGCATACCCAGTTCATTATAGACGGGATAATGAACCTGGTGTCAATGGGGGTAATAACTAATAAATACAAAGGATTAAATGACGGAAAGCTGGTGGCCACCAACGCCGTGGGTTCACCCAATCTCTATGAATTTGTCCATGATAACCCCTCCATAGAATTCTATCCCGCGGATTACGTAAACGACCCCGGCATAGTCGGTCAGCATAACAGGATGGTTACAATTAACATGGTCATGGAAATGGACCTGACTGGTCAGGCAGCAGTGGATGCACTTCCGCACAACTATTTTGCAGGTGTTTCCAGCATGCTCGATTTCATGAGAGGGGCTTCGGCATGCCCCGAAGGAAAGTCCATTCTTCTGATCCCCTCCACGTCCATGAACGGCCAGATCAGCCGTATTGTGCCGGAGATCAAGTCCGGAGGCGTGGTTGTGCCAAGAACCGATGTTTCCTACGTGGTAAGCGAATACGGAGCGGTGAACCTGTTCGGCAAAAACCTCCAGGAGCGCGCCACCGCCATGATCAGCCTTGCACACCCGGATTTCAGAAACGAGCTTTTCGAAAAGGCCAAGGATCTGGGTATTATGACCAGATCGCGCAAACTGTCGGAATCGCTTAGAAGCGTCTATCCCGCCGGGCTTGAAGAAACCCGGAAGATTGACGGAAGACCCGTTACTTTCAGGCCGGCCAAGCCCGTGGATGACCGCAGGATACAGGAGCATTTCTACAGTCTTGACAAAAGGGACGTGATAGCCAGGTTTTTCTATGAAAAAACCAGGTTTCTGCGCGATGATGTAAAGTCAATCATAGAAACAGATTATGTCCGCAACCTGACCCTGGTGGCATTGACCGGCGAATTCGGGTTCGGCTCTGTGATAGGCATAGGCGCCTACATGCTTGAGCCCGAAAGAAACATGGCAGAGGTGGCTTTTTCAGTAAGCACTCAGTGGCAGGGAAAGGGAATTGCAAGCATACTGCTCAACAAACTGGCCGAAGCAGCCATGGAAAACGGCATAGCCGGCCTGGTGGCATATACAGAGCCTTCCAATACAAACATGATACATCTTTTCAGGCGGCTTCCCTACAAGATACATAAAAACAGGGAAGAAGATATTTTCGTTTTGAGCTGCCGGTTTGACGAACCAGCGGATGATTCCTAAGTACACGCAGTCATAAATACAGTGACATTACAATCCCGACAGCAGGTTCACTATGGGGATCTGAAGTGACGCTGAAAAATCCGAAATTCGAAACACGAAACAAGCACCAATGACCAAAATATAAAACAAAACCAGCAAAATTCCACCCCGATTGAATTGAGCCGGCAGAGGAGTTTTCTCTATGTTTCGGACATTATGTCCTTATTGGAATTTTGAATTTGTTTATCCCTTACGGGATGCTCGCGCGCGAATTTCGATATTCGAATTTCGGATTTATTAAGTCAAACTCTCCATAATTGGTTTGATAGACCAAGAGGATACGTAACCGAACTAACGAATCAGAGCACTGAAGTCTTTCCTCCCGGTAAGCCCGAATTCCAAGCCGGGAAATTTATCAAATAAATAATTTATTCTATTGACTTTTTTTACTGGTGCATAGTTGCATAAATGAGCCTACTACATCAGAATACAGAAAACGGGGCCCCGTGGGTACTGGTTGCAGACGATGATGCCGGCACCCGGCTGCTGCTGCGGCAGAAACTGGAAAAAAGCGGTTACCAGGTTATATGTGCCAAAACAGGAAAAGAGGCCATAGAAAGACTTTCTGACAAGGTCGCCTCCGCAGTGCTGGATCTTAAAATGCCGGACGGCGACGGACTTTTCTGCCTCCGTTATATACGCAGTCATTTTCCTGACATGGCCCCGCTTATGCTCACTGCCAGCGAAAACATTGCAAATGCGGTGGAGGCAATGAAGCAGGGGGCTCTTGACTATGTTACAAAGCCTTTTAACCCCGGTCAGGTTGCAGCACTCGTGGACAAATCAGTGGCCGCGTGCAGGCAGTCCAGGCGGCTTAAAACCGCAGAAAAAAAACTTGAACAGGCAAGAAGGCATGAAATCTTTGTTGCATCCCAGATCCAGCAGACACTGCTTTTGGGCAAGCCTCCCTGCGATCTGCCGGAACTCGACATTTCTCATTTGACCATAGCATCACAGAAGATAGACGGCGACTTTTACGATTTCATACGCCTCGGCCCTCGCACACTTGACGTAGTGGTGGCAGACATTATGGGAAAAGGCATAATGGCTGCTTTCATGGGCGCTGCCTTAAAAAGCGACTTTTTAAGGGTTATTAACGAATCCGGCTCATTTACAAACAGAAGGGGCATGCCCGAACCCGAACAAATCGTTCTCTCCGTCCATGACAACATGATAGGACAGATGCGGGAACTCGAGACTTTTGTAACTTTCTGCTACGGCCGGTTTGATCTTGAACGCTACCAGTTCATATTCGTTGACTGCGGCCATGTGCGCACCATACATTTCAAAGCCTCGGAAAACCGTGTAGAGCTGCTCCGCGGCGCCAACATGCCTCTTGGTTTCCCCGAAACCACGCCCTTTCAGCAGTTCACTGTTCCGTTTTCACCCGGAGACCTGTTTTTATTCTATTCCGACGGCCTGACAGAGGCAGCTGACAGTGAAGGTCAGTTATACGGCGAGCAGAGACTGGTTAATTTTGTTGAAAAAAAAGCACCACAGCTGGAAGCCGGGGAGCTGATCCGGGAAATGCGCGAAGACGTGGTCGCATTTACGGGCACAGATGTGTTTATTGATGATTTTACCTGTGTAGGCGCAAAAATAAACTCCCCCACCGGCGGTGGAAAGGTGCTGGCCAGACAGGAGCAGGAAATCGACAGCCGCCTTGCAAATCTTAAAAAAGTCAGATCCTTTGTCCGCAGCTTCTGCGAGCAAAACGCCGCGGGCAGGCTCGATGAGCTAAGGCTTTCACAGGTGGAGGTGGCTGCAACGGAAATAGTTGCAAACATCATAAAACACGGCCTTGACCTGGAACCCGGCCACAGTATCGATATCACCGCCCGTGCTTTTTCAGACCGCATAGAGATGGAGTTTCTGGATTACGGCAGGCCTTTTGAACCCCAGGAAGTACCGCCCCCTGTTCTCGACGGCAGCCGGGAAAACGGAATGGGATGCTATCTGATTTCGCAATTCGTGGATAACATTTCCTATGAGCGGGATGAAAAGGCCGGCAGCAATTGCGCCCGCATAAGAATTATGTTATTTGCGGACAGGCACTCCGGGTAAGCCAGGAGCAAAAAGCCCGGCACCCGGGTAATGATATTGATACGGACCTACAGATGACTCTTATCCAGGCAATTGTGCTGGGCATTGTGCAGGGGCTGACTGAATTTTTACCTGTAAGCAGCTCCGGTCACCTTGTGCTGATTCAGAACCTGCTCGGCCTGCACCAGCCTGAACTGGTATTCGATGTGGCGGTACATTTAGGCACTCTGGCTGCGGTGTGCTTATATTTTCAACGGGATATCTCGGCAATGATTGCAGAAGTATTCAAATGGGCATACAAACGCTGCAGACATGCCGAATCCCGGCCTCCTTCCATGGAGGTGCGGCTTGCTGCCATGATTGCTGTGGGCTCTGTGCCGACTGCAGTAATAGGCCTGGGTTTCCATAAAATCGCGGGCCTGCTTTTTTCATCGGTGCTGCTGGTGGGATTCATGCTGATTGCCACAGGTTTCTGGATGTGGTTTACCAGGGGGCGGGACAGATCCGGCGGGGGCGGTGTGTACCGCCTGAACTCTGTCAGGGCCGTTCTGATCGGCATAGCCCAGGGCATAGCAATAATCCCCGGGGTTTCGCGTTCAGGGGCCACAATTGCGGCAAGCCTGTATCTGGGTCTTGACCGGGAAACCGCTGCCAGATACTCATTTCTTCTTTCAATACCTGCAATCGCAGGGGCTGCGATGCTCAGCCTGTCAGATACTTCCGCAGCCGGCAGCGCCGAGGTGCCCGTAATTTTTGCAGGAGGTTTTGCGGCTGCCGTGGTAGGCTACGCGGCTCTATCGTTTCTGGTTTACCTGGTAAAAAAGGGACGTCTTTTTATCTTTGCGCCATACTGCTGGGCGGTTGGCGGAATCATACTGATGCTTGCATGGTGAAGCCTTGAGACCGATTTTTCATGAAACCACGGTAATACTCGGCATACCCATAGACAACGCCGACCTGGAACAGATAATAAGCCGCATGTTCGAAATGGCTGCCGAATATGAAACTGACGGCCGGCCGCGCACAGCCGTTGCTGTTGACATGGACACGGTTATGCGCCTTTATTCAGGCGCCCGCAAACCTGATGATCGCGGAGACACCCTGGTCAATACCCTGAGGCAGTCTGATCTTATGATTCCAATTGGGCATCCGGTTGCATGGACCGCCAGACTGGTGGGAACCCGGCTTAAACAGAAATTCTCAGGAGCCCGGTTTTTCACAAGATTTTTAAACGCTGCCGAGGCCGGCGGAAAAAGCCTGTTTCTGCTTGGAAACGGTTCAGGGGGGCTGCAGCAGGCTGCCGGTATTATTGCTGATACCAGGCCAGGTCTCAGATTGGCAGGCAAAGACGCCCCGGACGCAGAGCAGACAGAAAACAGCCATTACCAGGCCCGGCTTCTTGAAAAAATAAACTCTGCTTCGGCCGATTTTCTGGTCCTTGACCTGCGGGATCCGGCAGCAGGCGCCTGGTTTGAAAAATACAGGCAGAGGCTTTATGTGCCTTTGACAATGGTTATAACAGGCACCCACGGATTCATCCGGGCCGCAGGCAGCCGCCGCACCGGGGGCCGAAAGCGAGGTTACGGGATGCCTCTGTTTCTGCCGCTTATCTGGAAGCGATTTATTTATACCTCTACCATGTTCGGTTTCACCATTTTCCCCCTGGTAATGTATCAGCAATACCAGCGAATGTCTTACAAGCTGTTCAGAATAAGATCGCCGATCCCTTCGGTAAAAAGCCGGGTTTCAAAATCAGGACAGGGAGTGGCGCTGAGGATTGTAACATTGCCCGACCCCCTGGATGCATCCATGGCTGAAGAAATCAGGGAGGAACTCAAGCAGATCGTGGAACGTGCCTCCAAGACCGTGCTTGATTTTTCCGGGGTTAATTTCATGGATTCCTCCGGACTTGGCCTGCTGCTGGCCCTGTGGCGGACTGCTGCAGCCAATGACAGAGAAATTTTCATGATAGGAGTGCGCCCCCAGGTTTTCCGCTTTTTCAGCCTGAGCCGAACACTGGATTTTTTCGAAAAAAGCATGTGCGAAACAATAGATGACGTAATCGGAGTGCTTTCACGCAGATCGGATTCCTCTTCTTTTTACTATCTCGCCGCAATCAGGGGAAACGCCGCAATTTTTCACATATACGGAGAGTTAGACGCCTCCAGGGTTTTAGACATTGACATGGATTCCGTACTTGAGACAATAGGCAGACGGAACGCAGTTTTGAATTTAAGCGGATTAAACTTTGCAGACAGCGCTGGCATGCATTTTTTCATCAAAATTCAGCGGCATGTGGCAAGGCATGGCAGGTGCTGCGTGGTTTACGGACTCCGTGAAAACATACGCCATATGTTTACAATTCTCCGCCTGGAAAGGCTGTTTGTGATCACAGACGACCTCGACAGTGCGGAAAGCGCAATTGAGAACCAGACATAGCAAGCAGTAATTCCTGAATATAAAAAAGCAAGATAAGAAAGGACGCATTTTAAATGAAGACCTGCTCTCTTTCGCAGTTTCTCGAATCCCTGGAGCCCTGGCTTTCAACCGAATACATCCGCAAGGGCCGTTTAAACGAACACGGTGACGTGGTGCTCATGTTCAATGACGGGGTAAACAACGTCTACCGGATAACAGACTGCACAGAATCCCAGCTCAGGGGAATAATTGAAAAATTAAGGGAAAAGGGCATCTTCTTTGAAGAGCCGGAGTAAAGATGGAAGCCTTCCCGGCGGAGCGCCCCTGGCCCCGGCTGCATCCGACTGCAGCAGCAAGCCCCGCGGGCGAGCAGTGAGAAAGGTGAAATCAGGGCTTGCATTGCGTCTTTTCAGGGGTTATTATCCCGACTCAGTTGTATAAGTTGCCACTAACAATTGCTTTTTTTTAAAATGTGTAAAGGAGAAATTCAAATGACAGCAAGAACCCTTAAAGCCCTTTGTTTCTGCCTGGCGGCAGCATTGTTCACGTTTGCGGCAGCCGCGGGAGTCCATGCCCAGGACGGTGAAATAAGCGGAATAGTAACCGTGGATACCAATGAAATAATGGAAAAGCATCCTGCTTTCATGGAGGCCCAGCAGACCCTGCAGAATGAAGCCCAGCAAATGCAGCAGCAAATGCAGGAAGGCAGCCAGGAGGAACAGCAGTCAGCCCAGCAGCAGATGCAGCAGAGATCACAGCAGCTCCAGCAGGAAGCACTCGAGGAGGTAAGACAGGATATTCAGAAGGTTGCTGATGAAAAGGGCTATGATTACGTGATGGACACAAATGCTCTTCTGGCAGGAGGCACGGATGTCACCGACGAGGTAATAGAAGCCATAGGCTCCGACGAGGACGAAGAATAGACCCTGCTGCTGCCTGCAAGACAGATAAAACAAAGCCCGGCACCCCGTATCAGGGGCCGGGCTTTTTTATTTGCAGGAACACCGCGCACAAAAAAAGCGCCCGGAAGGGTGAATGGTCCCTCCCGGGCGTTATATGAAACAAGGGGCGAATGGCAGAAATCCGTTTCCGAAACCGCTTCCATCCACAAGAGCAAATTACGGTTTCTGCCGGCCCCTTGAAATTGTGGCGTCCCCAAGGGGATTTGAACCCCTGTCGCCGGCGTGAAAGGCCGGTGTCCTGGACCGGGCTAGACGATGGGGACGCAAAAAAGCAACATATTTTTGATGGGCCGTGTTGGACTCGAACCAACGACTCTCTGCTTAAAAGGCAGATACTCTACCAACTGAGTTAACGGCCCAGTCCAGCACGCTCAATAAAGTCATTTATGTATATATTTCCGCGTCGCTTGTCAACATTAAAAGTAAACGTTCAGGGAAATTTTTCAAACTGTTTTCATTGGGGACCACGAAAGCCCCCGGGAAATGTTCGTACTATTTTCTCCAGAATTCCGGCACCAGGAAAATTATTACGGTGTAGATTTCCAGACGCCCCATCAGCATTAACCAGGAAAGCAGCCATTTTCCGAAATAGGGAATATCCGAGTAATTGCCAACCGGACCCACAGTTGCCAGACCAGGGCCGATGTTTCCTATGGAGGCTGCAACGGCTGAAAAAGAGGTGACAAAGTCAACTCCCATGGCTGCCAGCAGAACCGAGCAGAGTACAAATATGCCTATATACAGGGCCATGAAACCCAGCACTCCGTTTATAACCGTATCAGGCACCGGCCTGCCGCCGATTTTCACATGGGTAACAGAATGCGGATGCAGCAGGTTAAACAGCTCCTTGTAACAGAACTTGAGAGTGACTATGACCCGCATTATCTTCATACCGCCTGCCGTGGATCCTGCTGAGCCGCCCACAAACATGCACATGAGTATAATAAGCTGAGCCACGGCAGGCCACTGGTTATAATCCGCGGTTGCATACCCGGTGGTTGTCAAAATGGAGATGACCTGAAAAGCCCCGTAACGCAGGCTTTCCCCGGCGGTGTCGTAGACGGTGCCGAACAGGCTTGCGCTCACAGCGCAAATAAGTATCGCCAGGGTAACAAGAAAGAACCTGCATTCCGGGTTTCGCCAGTAGGAAAGGGGTTTTGCCTGAAGCATCCTGAAATGAAGCGAAAAATTGATGCCTGCAAGCATCATGAATACCATGATCACCACATCAAAATAAAGACTGTCAAAATGGGCGATTGACAGATTTTTTGTGGAATACCCGCCTGTAGGCATGGTTGTAAACGTGTGGCACAGAGAATCATAAAGACTCATGCCCCCGATCAGGAGCAACAGCACTTCCGCCAGGGAAAACAGCACGTATACCTTCCAGAGTGCTTTTGCTGTATCCCTGATTCTTGGTTTGAGCTTGTCAGGCACAGGAGAGGGCACTTCCGCCTTGTACAGCTGGAAACCTCCCACGCCGAGAAAAGGCAGAATTGCAATGGTGAGCACGATAATACCCATGCCGCCGAGCCACTGGATGAAACTTCTCCAGAAAAGCAGGCCGCGTGCTTTTGATTCGATTTCCGTGAGCACAGAGGCGCCGGTGGTTGTAAAACCCGAAACAGACTCGAAAAATGCGTCCGCGAAAGTCGGAAAAATCCCGCTTAAATGAAAGGGTAGCGCGCCGAAAAGCCCTATTGCGGTCCAGCTGATGGCAACAATAGCCATTGCCTCGCGCTGGCTTATGTAGTCCTTTTTTTCCCTGCCAAAAACCGCAAGCGGAGCCCCACCGCAAAGAATCGCCGCAGCCGCGGACCAGGCAAGCGGCCGGAGGCTTGAATCTCCGTAAAAAAGACCCACACCCGCCGGCAGAAGCATTGTCAGGCCGAGGAAAAACACCAGTATCCCCACGTACCGGAATACAAATCCCCATTTCATTTAAAAGAACTCCAGCTTCACCGTGAGGATTTTCTCGATCTTGGCAACCACCTGGCGTTTTGCAAAGATAATGATCCGGTCTCCCGGCTCTATAACGCTGTCACCAGAAGGGATAAGGACTAGGCCCTCGCGTATAATGCCTATTATCAGCGAACCCTTGGGCAATGACGATTTTTTCAGAGGTTTGCCCACGATATCAGAGGTCTCAAGAGCTTCCGCCTCCATTACCTCTGCCTGCTCGTCTGTAAGGGTCCGGACCGAAAGAACCTTGCCCCTGCGGATATGCTGCAGAATGGTATTGATGGCAGAAAGCCGCGGGCTTACCACCTGCTCTATTCCAATGGCGGGCATAAGTGGAAAGTAGCTGAACTTGTTTAGCTTGGTAATTGCTTTTTCCGCCCCCATGCGCCTGGATAGCAAAGAGACCAGGATATTTGTCTCCTCGTCGTTTGTCAGGGTTATCACCGCATCCATCTCCCGGATGTTTTCCTCCATGAGAAGGCGCTGATCCGATCCGTCTCCCTGGATGACCACTGCCTTTTTCATCCTGGCAGCCAGTTCGCTGCAGCGCTGGGCGGAACGCTCTATTATCTTTGTCTTGATCCCCTTTTTCTCAACTGCCTCTGCCAGCCGGGTGCCTATACGGCCGCCGCCCACTATCATTACGCGGCGCACAGGTCTTGATGACCTGTCAAAAGCTTCCAGAATTGATACAAGGCCTTTTTCCTCGCTAATGAAATAAACCAGATCCCCTGCGTACAACCGTGCATCACCGCCCGGGATTATAAGTTCCTCTTTTCTGACAACTGCGGCCACAAGGATTCGCTGGCCGATCTTTTCAGGGATTTCCTTTAACCGGATGCCTGCCAGCCTGCTCCCCTCGTCCAGGTAAAGGCCCACGAACCTTAGCATGCCGTCGGCAAAGTCGCTTACATCCACGGCCCCGGGAATGCTCAAAAAACGTTCAATGCTCTTTACCACCTCGATTTCCGGGTTGATAACCGTGTCAATATGAGGTGACTGGTCATGGAGCATCTTATGGTAGGCGTCAAAGTCGCCTTCCCGGATGCGTGCAAGTTTTTTTGTGGTCGGCGAGATCATATCCGCCATCAGGCAGGCCACAAGATTGGTCTCGTCGCTGTCTGTGACCGCAAGCAAAATTTCAGCCTCCTTTAGCCCCGCCTCTTTTAGCACCCTGGGACTGCTGCCGGAACCGTTTACCGCCTCCACGTCCACATTGTCGGCCAGGCGTCTTATTGCATCAGGATCCCGGTCGATCACCACCACGTCCTTGTTTTCAAAAGACATGCGGTTGGCGATATGGTAGCCGACTTCCCCCGCGCCCACTATGATTATTTTCACTTCAATGGCTCCTTTTGACTGTCAAATCCAAGTTCCGGTCCCCACCCCGGGCATTCTGGCCGCAAGATGAGTATAGCGCCGGCCGGGCCTGTCATTTTTAACCGCAATGGCCATGGCCTTTTTTGTCCCCACTAAAACCACCAGGCGCCTTCCTCTTGTAACTCCGGTATATATAAGGTTGCGCTGCAGCATTATATAATGCTGGGTCAAAACAGGCATCACCACCACCGGAAACTCCGAGCCCTGGGATTTATGAACTGATACCGCGTATGCAGGCACCAGCTCATCAAGCCCTGAAAACGCGTAATCAACAGGCCGTCCCTCAAAGCTTACCGTGACCTGCCTTAGTTCCGCCTCCACAGCTGTCACCCGCCCCATGTCTCCGTTAAACACCTGCTTTTCGTAATTGTTCCGGATCTGCATCACCTTGTCATTAAGCCTGAACGCGGATCCTCCTGAGCTCACCTGCATTTTTTCAGGATTGAGAACCTCCTGGAGCAGACGGTTCAGATTTGCTGTTCCCGCAACTCCCTTGTGCATGGGCGACAGCACCTGCACGTCGTCTACCGGGTCAAATGAAAAACGACGGGGAATGCGTTTTGACACCAGCTCGACTATAATGTCAACAACTTTTTCCGGCTCCTGCTGCTCGATAAAGAAAAAATCGCTGTCTTTCGCCCCGGCATCGAGCTTGGGCATAATACCGCTGTTAATGCTGTGGGCGTTTACAATGATCCGGCTTTTGCGCGCCTGGCGGAAAATTTCCGTGAGCGTAACCACAGGAACCCTGCCCGAGGCGATCACATCGTTTAAAACGTTTCCCGGGCCCACAGAGGGAAGTTGATGAACATCGCCCACAAGCACCAGTGTCGCCGCAGGCGGCACTGCCTTTAGCAGATGGTACATGAGCACCGTATCTATCATTGAGGCCTCGTCAACAATAAGCAGGTCGCACTTGAGGGGATTATCCTGATTTTTCTGAAACCCTCCTGCCTGAGCATTAAATGACAGCAGCCTGTGGATGGTGCCCGCGGAATGCCCTGTTGCTTCACTCATCTTCTTTGCCGCCCGGCCGGTGGGAGCGGCAAGCAGCGTCCTTGAATGAAGCTGCCTGAAAATCTCGAGAACCGCGCGAATAATCGTTGTCTTACCGGTACCGGGCCCGCCGGTGATAACCATGACCTTGTTTTCAGCAGCCCCGCGCACAGCCTCCTTCTGCCTGTCTGCCAGAGAAAATTCAAGCCTTTTCTGCACCCATTGAATCGCGCGCTGAGTATCAATGTCGCGCACTGACTTCGGGGCCCGGGCCAGCCTTTGAAAATGTTCGGCTATACCGGTTTCGCATACGTAAAAACGCGTGAGATAAACTGCCGTAAAGGATTCACCTTTTTTGTCTGCAGAATTTATATATTCTGCTACAATCTCCCGGTTTTTTTCCGCCTGCCTTATCGCCGCTTCAACAAGGTCTTTTTCCGTCTCCAGGATCTCAAGGCATTTTTCAGTAAGGGCTTCATAAGGGTAATATACGTGGCCTTCGTCTGCGAGCTGGTTTAATACGTAAAGGATCCCTGCACGTATCCTGAGGGGATGGTTTTTCTCAAACCCCAGCTTGCCCGCGATCCTGTCTGCTGTAAGAAACCCGATTCCTGAAATATCGGTTGCAAGCCTGTAGGGGTTCTCGGTTACCACTTCCACAGCCTCCTGGCCGTACTGGCGGAATATGCGGACTGCATACGCAGCGCTCACCCCGTGGGACTGAAGAAAAAGCATTACATTGCGGATTTCCTTTTGTTCAGTCCAGGCCTCGCGGATCATCTCTATTCTCTTTTCGCCTATGCCCTCGACCTCGCCCAGCCGTTCAGGAGAGTTTTCGATCACTTCAAGTGAGGACTTGCCGAAACGCTCAACTATCCGCTCGGCCATGACCGGGCCGATGCCTCTTACCATGCCGGAGCCCAGATATTTCTTGATGCCGTTTATCGTGGAAGGGGCTTTGGTGGTATACGATGTGACTTCGAACTGCTCGCCGTAGGTGGGATGTATTTTCCAGCTGCCGGTCATCTCCATGACCTCACCCGGTGTGGGCTCCATGAAGCGGCCCACAACCGTGACCGGGCTGCGGCGTCCCTTTGCGCGCACCCGTGCAATTGTATAGCCGTTTTCCGGGTTGGTGTAAGTCACCCGTTCGATCTGGCCAAAAATCGTTACGCTGTCTTCAGGGGCATCGGCCATGTCATCCGGGTATTTCTTAGGTGGGGTTTCGGCGCCGTAGCCGGCTGCCGCGCCTTATCCGGGAAGCCGGTCTCCGGCGGGTTCGGCAAAGATTGAATCCGGAAATTCCGATACGAGCTGTTGATAATACTCACGGCTTTTTTCTGTATCGCCGCTGCGGCTGTAGAGCACTCCCAGGTTGAACAGGGCTTGGTCTTTTAATGCCGGGGATTCGTCTTCAACCAGTCTTTCAAAAAGCGAAACCGCCTTTTCGTCTTCACCCATTGCAGCATTACTGTGGGCCATGCCGTTTAACGCCAGGCGCCCGAACTCCGAGTTGTCTTCAAATGATTCATGAGCGTTTTCATAAAGCTCCAGGGCCCGGTCATAATCTTCGGCCTTGTAGCATATTCCGGCATACTGCAGAAGCCCTGTCTTTCCCGGCCCGGTGTATCCATAGGTGTCTATGAGATTTTCAAAGTCCTGCCTTACTCTTTCAAGCTCGTCTTCACCCGGATCCTGCCCCAGACTGTCATAATGCCTGGTTGCCTGTATGAGCATCTCCGAGGCATTGTCCCTCGCTCTTTCCAGGAAATAAAACACTCCTGCCCCGACTATTGCGGCCACGCATACAATTGCCGCTGCGGCAACAAGATGCTTTTTCCATGCCAGGGCAAAAGCCCTGATCCTGTTCTGCAGTCGCTGGAGAGGATCCTGGGGTTCTTCGTCCGTCTCGGGTATTCCGTGCTTTGTCGTTTCATCTGCCATTTCGTTTTCCGTGCTCCGGCAAAAAGTTAAGTTTTATTCATCCATCAGGTTTTTTATCCGCTTCCATCCTTCATCTTCTATCTTGGCTCCGACCAGCTGGCAAACCTCGTATCCGCAGACCGAACCGAGGGAACCGCTTTTATACAGGTCAAATCCGTTTATCAGGCCATAGAGGAATGCGCCCGCCCAGAGGTCCCCGGCACCGGTTGTATCCACGGCGCTGCCGTCGCCCATGCGCTCTACCCTTGCTGTTTCGCCGTGCCCCTTGATTATGCTGCCCCTGGGACCGATTTTAAGAACAGCGATTTCAGCCTCCCGCGCAAGGGCGTCCAGGGATTCTTCTTCGTCTTTTATGCCGGTATATGCAAAGGCCTCGTCCTCGTTGGCTATCAGGATGTCTATATAGTCCGCTACTATCTTGTTTAGCAGGTCCCTGGATTCTTCCACCACGTTGAAGCTTGCAAGATCCAGGCTTATCTTCGCCCCTGCCTGCCGGGCCGCCTTGAGCACAGCCATCATAAGCTCCCGGTTGAAAAGAAGATAGCCTTCCACGTGCACGATTCCGGCGCCTGAAAAACATTCCGGGACAATTTCCTCAGGCTTCATTTCAGCGGCAGCGCCCAGAAAGGTAAACATTGTGCGCTGGGCGTCGGGCGTAATCACAGAAAGAACGCGGCCCGTCGGGGCCTGGGATCGGAAAAGATAAGGTTCCACATTGTGGCGCACAACATCCGCCTTAAAAATGTCTCCGAACCGGTCCTCGCCTCGTTTGCCCACAAACCGTGCAGATCCGCCCAGCATGCCAACACCTGCCGCCGTGTTGCACGCGGATCCTCCCGAGACGGTTACCGGCTCACTGCCGGTCCTTGAGACAAGGTCGTCAATGTATTGGCTGTCCACAAGCGTCATCCCGCCCTTGGCGGTATTCGTGGCCTCAAGGAAGCTGTCTTGCTCATGGGCCAGCATATCCACAAGCGCGGATCCCACGCATACTATCGTCTTTTTCTCCGGATCAACTGAAATCGTCATATTCCGCTGCCTTTCTTTTCCAATCCATGATGCAGCCCTAAAACCGGGCCAGTCCGCAGAGCCTTTACCATACCAGCGCCCGGTGAATCCAGCCCTTTTCACCGTCTGCGTGCTCTATGTGAATCCAGTCGCCTTTTTTTTCAAGTATTTTGAAAGGCACGCCCTTTTCAGCCTGAAAGGCCACGTCATTATCAGTGCCGGGACCTTCACGTATATTTATCAGGCCCTTTTTTGTGATCAAAGTATCGCTGTCATCCAGAAGATCCTTGTGAATCCAGCCCTTGATCCCCTCGAAATCCTCGAAAAAGTACCAGTCATCTTCCGAGTCGAGCACCTTTACAGGGGTATTGCGCTCCAGCTGCATGATTCGCTCGTATTTTGTGCCCGGTCCTGAACGGATATTCGCAACATCTGCTGACACTGCCATTTTCTCCTGAGCAGACGCAGCCGACGCGCCCGCCAGGATCAGACAGATTAGCCAGACACATACAGCCGCGCATTTTGAGTTTGTCTTTAAATTATTCATTCGTATTCCTGCCGTTGAATATCTATGCAGCCATAAGCTGGTCAACAGCCTGCTCCAGGCCGTCTATGGTGAGTTCATACATCGGAAATATCTGGCGTATAATGTTTATGGTGCGTGTATACGGCCACATTCGCGCCGGCACGGGATTTAACCATGCATTCTGCGGAAATGTTTCTGCAAGGAAACGAAGCTGTTCTATGCTGGCTCTTCCGCTTCGTTCACTTATATAAATGGATCCGTCTCTGGCCATGAGCTCATACGGGGCCATGCTGGCGTCACCGACAATTATCAGGCGGGTTTCCGG
>JAWLEU010000012.1:0-22779 GCA_041685965.1 Desulfosalsimonas sp. | reverse complement strand
CTTCCAAGGAAGTCCAAGGTCGGGATCGGTTTTTGAAGCGACATTGAGCGTTCACGGTCAGGAGCGAAAAAACTGATCCCGACCGCAGGGCTTCCTTCCCGCAAAAACATCGGGCTATGTGAGAAGCTTTTTACAATTCTGTCAAAATTGACTTCCAGGTAACTTCACATCTGTTGGGCTAATCCAAATCGAAATCGGGATCGCCATCGAAATCGAAAAAATATAAAATGAAAAAAATCGATTTCGATACCGATAGCGATTTCGAAAAACCAAACCCCCTAAACCCTGACTCCTACCCCCGTGACCTGAAGCTTATATTATCTTCAGGCAGAATGCTGCCCGTATATATTACCCGCGTTTTTTCGTTTGTTTTTACAATAAGCCCACCGTCGGCAGACAGGCCGCGTATTTCAGCATTATAAGCATCCTGCTCGCTTTTTCTGACTGTGACCCTGCTTCCCTTCCATGCAAGTCGCCTGTGCACCAGTTCCATGAAAGCATCAGGGGTCATGGCTTCCACCAGGTGATAGAACCTGCTTCGCCCTGCTTGTGCAAGCCTGCTCCAGAATTCAAGGGGGGTTATTTCCAGTCCTGCATCCCTGAGGCTTGCTGCGGGAATTGCAAATGCGTCAGTCAGATCGTTTTTGCCGGGAGCAGAGGCCAGGTTGAGGCCTATGCCCACGATGAGCATCCCTGCGCGGTTTTCGACAAGTATTCCACAGATCTTTCGGTCATTTGCAAGCAGATCATTGGGCCACTTGATGCGGATATCCGCGCCGAAGGATTCCAGAACCGAGGCTGTCAGCTCTCCCGCCATAAGGGAGGCCATGGCCCGCCACCCCTCAGAAGCACCCCTGACTCCGCCGGGGTCGGGCCAGTACCATGATACATAAAGATTTCCCGGGGGCGAAATCCAGGACCGCTGAGTCTGCCCCCTGCCCTGCAGCTGCTCCACTGCCAGCAGGCAGTCCCATGGTTCAAGCCCCGCTGCATCAACCAGGTAGCGCACCCCGTCCATGGTGGAAGAACACCTGCCGCAGATCAGGGTGGCTGAAACCGCGGAGCCGGAGCCGGAACGCAGGGCAGCAAGACCGCCTCCCGGCCTGCCCTTAAAGGGTATTGTCATCTCAGACCACGGGCCCAGGCGCCTGACATCTTCGGCCCATGCAGGGTGGACCGCCGCAAGGCCGTCTGCGTCCAGGGGTTCAATCAGCCCGCTTATGCCCTCTGCAAGAATATATATTCCCGGCTCCATTAATTGTATTCCTCTTTTGTCTGTAGCAACGCCCTT
Source organism: Desulfosalsimonas sp. (assembly GCA_041685965.1). Lineage (GTDB taxonomy): Bacteria > Desulfobacterota > Desulfobacteria > Desulfobacterales > Desulfosalsimonadaceae > Desulfosalsimonas. Next base: position 21,488 of record JAWLEU010000012.1, on the reverse strand, counting down.
CCCAAAATAAGATACAGCCCCCTTTTTTGATAAAAAAACCGGCATTTGTCAAGAATATTAACCGGAACACTGCAATTGCCGGGTGCTTGTAAAATTCAATGTTGAACCTGAAAAATCCGGGAATTATCATATTAATTAAAGGCAAAAGGCATACAGGATATCCTGAAAACGCCCCGGAGAAAAACCCATGAGAAATACAGGATTTGCAGGGCCGGCAATTTCGGCTCTGATGGTGTTACTGGTAATTTTCATTAATATGGAGAATGCAGGCGCCATGGACAACTCTGCTGACAAAATGATTGATCTTCCCGAACCCGGGCACGAAGGCCCGGATTCGCTTGAACAGACACTTTTAAACCGAAGATCGGAAAGATCCTATTCAGACGCCCCGCTTTCCCTAAAGGAGATATCGCAGCTTTTGTGGGCCGCCCAGGGCATAACCGGCGGGCGGGAATTCAGAACCGCCCCTTCGGCCGGTGCCCTCTACCCCCTGGAATTATTTGTTGCAGCAGGAGAGGTAAAAGGACTTGATCCCGGTATATACAGGTATCATCCAGAGGATCACTTCCTTGAGCCGGAGGTGTACGGTGACAGGCGCCGGGACCTGTGGGCGGCGGCCCTGCGCCAGTCCGCGGTAAGGCAGGCACCCGCGGTTTTCGTTTTTACTGCTGTTTTTGAGCGAACAACGCGGAAATACAGCAGCCGCGGCAGGCAGTATGTGTTCATGGAAGCCGGGCATGCGGCCCAGAACCTGTGCCTGCAGGCAGAGGCTCTGGACCTGGGAGCTGTTACCATCGGGGCTTTTGACGATGCCGGCGTGGAAGACGTGCTGGGGCTGAACAAAGACACCAGCCCCCTTTACCTGCTTCCGGCAGGCAAAAAGGACTGATTGATCAGTTAAGAGTAAGCATCCTTTCATTCAGGCGCCTTGCCCGCAGGCAGAAAGCTTCGAGTTTCGCCTCGATCAGCTGGGGAAAAGGCGATCCGTCGCTTTCAACAGATAGAAAGGGAAGAGACTCAACCCCTGATAAAACGTTATCCAGATTCTCCTCCCTGTTGGGAAGCCCAAGCTTGTCGCGCCTGGTCATGACCTCTGTTAAAATCGACTCTGACACACGGTTGGGCATGCACCCGAACGGACCGATGGCGATCACGCCGCAGACCTCGGATGCGATTTCACTCAGGGCTGCGCCGACTGTAAGAATGGCCTCTCCTCCGAGTCTGGGGGAAATATAGCGGGATGCATTTTCTATCAGGCTCTTTACCTCCGAGGAATTGCTGTGTGACAGCCCTGTTTTTGAAAGAGTGCCTGAAAGCTGCTTTTCGTAGCGGTTCATTAAAATTTTTCTTATCCTGAACTTGATTCTCTGGCCAAGAGACATGCTCCCCCATTTTTCCCTGTCGCTTTCAAGGCAGTAGTCTGAATACCTTATCCATTCTGAAACAGGCGAGCAGACTACTGCAAAGCCCTTTTCAGCAAGCCTTTCCGTTAGATACTGCCTGGACAGGGAATCGCGCCGGACGAATATTTCGCCGGTGATAAGTATCGTGGGCACTTCCGCAGGGTCCCTGCGCATGGGAATAGAGGAAAGCGAATCCACGGTTTCTTCCAGCCTGTCCATGACTTGTTTGTAGCCGCCTGTTGCCATGGCCTCAACTATGGACTGCCAGGCGGGCTCGAATATCTGCATTGCATAGTCAGTATCCACTGCATTGGCAAGCAGCATTGAGCGGATGTCTTCCATGAGATCTGAAATTACAAGTGCCCACCAGGCCTTGTAGTAGTTCAGGTTATTTTCCAGCCCGAAGTAAGTGTTGTCAGAGGTAAGCGAGAAAACAGCCACATCCCGTAATTCCAGGCGGCTTACAAGGTCTTCCATGAAGACGGAGTACTGGCCGAAGCGGCACGGCCCTGATGCTGATGCCATGAAATAGACCAGGATCTCGTCTTCGCGCTTCTTGTTATATGCATAATTGAGCAGCGTGCCTGTTGTCAGGATAAGAGGAAGGCATTCCTTGCAGGATGTGTGAGCCCGGCCCAGCTTGAGCACGTTTTCATCAGCAGGCGGATGAGGCGCCACGTGGAACCCGGAGGCTCTGAATGCCGCGGACACCAGCTCGGTGCCCAGCCGACCCATTGAAGGAATCAGAAATGTGACCCGGGGATCTGTGAGTGCGAAAACTCTTCCGTCCGAGGTTTTGACCTTGGGAGTTTTGTTTTCCATGAATGTATATGAGGGTGTAAAGGGCCGGCTTTCCAGAGGCTGCTTTCTTGTCAGCAGAAGCTGTCGGTATTCTGCCACGATGTCCAGGAAAGCCTCGATCCTGGTTTCAATTCCGGCATCCGCGGTATGGCTGTCCAGCTCCAGTGTCAAAGACGGCTTTTTATCCATGATATCCCTGAAATAGCCCACCACGAAAGAATCAGGGCCGCAGGAAAAATTGGTTATGTAGTTGCCGAACAGCTGGGAATGATTTTTTACGTATCTTGCTGCCTTCAAAAGCATCTGGCCCATGCCCCAGTACATGTGCCGCTTTGAAGACTCCTGCTCAATCGGCAGAAAATCCAGGGGAATAACATAGACACCCCTGGAGGCAAGCTTGTGCGGGACTCCCATGTGTGCTTCTTCCACAAGCCCGTTATAGGGCCTGGAAAAGATCACCACGCCCACTTTTTCCGGATCTGATTCAAGCTGAGAAACGGCTTCTTCACCCAGGCGTTTCATTTCGTTGAAACAGTCAATTTGACGCTGTTTAGCCGCTTCAAATGCTGCCCGGGCAGTACTGCGGTCCACTCCCATTTCAAGAGCGCAGTCCACCAGAGGCTTGCCGGCCTCGTCTATTCCCCGGGTCATGTCTATAAACGGGGACAGAATCCTGGTTCCGTTTTTCTTTAATTCTTCCAGACGTCCGCGGAATGTCGTTGAAAGGTAATACGGCTCCGCCTGTACAAAAGGACAAACCTGTGCATTGGCAAGCCCGTTTTCAACCGGGATGGACTTGACATGAGGCAGAAACAGGAATTCCGGGGTGTCAAAACTTTTTATCATTGAATAAAAATACCCGTGCGACAATTCTGCCGGAAAGCAAAACGCCGCGTTTCTCATGTCTATGCCCTCGGCATCGGGGGTGCCGGAAAGCACCGGTTCAAATCCCAGGTTTGCAAAAAAATTCGAATACAGGGGATAATAAGTATTTGTAAGAAAGCTCTTGTTTATGCCGACCCTGCCCAGGGTCTTGCCGATATCTTCCCTGTCGGCGGCGTATTTGTTAAAAACCAGATGCTCGCGCTTTTTTACAAGGTCAAGGGATTCTATGTCGTATTCAATATTGCAGCGCAAATTATAGTAGCGGTTGCATGCTCCTCCGAACGGATATTTTTTACCCTCCAGTTCGATAACCGCTATTTCGCAGCCCCGGTCGCATTTTTCCTTTCCGCCTTTGCAGGTAAAGGAGTTTTTGTAGACCACCTTCCTTTCTGTCAGGGTTTTTAAGTCAAAGGGCTTTTTTTCCATCAGCCCCATGTCAATGCGTTTTTTGATTTCCAGTGCCACGCCGAAAGCGCCCATGAGCCCGGGTTCAGGCGGCACTATGATGGGTTTTGAAGAAAGCGCGGCCATGGCCAGGGGCACAGCACGATTGTAGCACACCCCGCCCTGCATGAAGACCTTGCCTCCCACGGGCCGGTTGCCCTTGACACGGTTTATGTAGTTCATGCATATGGAATAGACAAGCCCGGCTATGATGTCCTTGTGGACCACTCCCTCATGTACCGCGGTCTTGATGTCAGACGAAATAAACGCTGCGCACTGATCGTTGAAATTCGGGGGATTTTCCGCGTCGACAGCAACCTCTGCAATGGACTCAACATCCACTCCCAGGGTCTCCTCTGCGGATTCTGCAAGAAAGGATCCGGTTCCTGCGGAGCAGGCCTCGTTCATGGCATAGTCTGAAGGAACTCCGCTTGTTATATATGTATATTTGGCGTCCTGGCCACCTATTTCAAAAAGAGTGTCAACCCCGGGGTCAAAATGTACAGCTGCTGCGGCATGGGCAACTATTTCATTGACAACACCTTCTGTTAATGCGTGGAGGCCCGCAATCTGCCTGCCTGATCCGCACACCCCCAGCCCTGTAATTGAAATCTCTGCGGGGTCGACTTTCTGTTTTACCTGTTTTAAAATCTCGCTGTAACACGACCGGGATGCCCCCACAGGATCGCCCCGCGTGTATAAATATACAGAGGCCAGAATTGAATCATCAGTTTCGCGCATAAGCACGGCCTTGGTGGTGGTGGAGCCAACGTCAAGCCCCAGGATGCACTCGTCTCCCTGTCTGATTTCTGATCTGCCGACGTGTTTGAACGTCACCCGGTCTTCAAAGTCTTTTAGCCTGGGCAGGACATCAAAGGAAACCGCTCCCCTTGCCACCAGCTCGTCTTCATTTTCCGGGATAGCCGAAGCCCTGTTTTCAGCAGCCCACAGGGCAGCGCCCAGGGCCTCGAAATAAGGTGCCTCCTCAGGCAATATCAGCCCGGAAATTGACTGATTAAGATAATCAATCATCATGCGGTTCTGCGAAGAGCCACCCACGATCATGATGTTTTTCTTTTCAACATGCTTGAGAAGCTCCAGGATTTTGTTTGCCATCATGCGGCACAGCCCTGCTGTAACCCTGGACTTGGGAACGCCCTTGTTTATGGCATGGGTACAGTCAGACTTGCAGAACACCGAGCATCTGCCCGATACCTGATAGGGGGTCTCGGTTGCAGACCAGTGTGCAGCTTCCTCGAGGTTTACACCCATTCTGCTCAACTGCTGCATGAAAAATTCGCCGGTGCCTGAGGCGCATTTGTTGCCTGTCAGCACATTGGCTATCCTGCCATTTTCGTCGAGCACGTAAACCATGAAGGTTTCGCCGCCTGCAGACACAATGGCGGGGCAGTTTATGCCCGCTGGCCTGACATGGCGGTATGCGTGCTCCACTGCTTCCGGCTCTGAAATGGTGGTGAGGTTGACAAATTCCCTGAATCTTCTGCCGGTTGCAACTATGCTTCTGCATCGGTGAGCATCAGAATCCCTGATCATTTCCAGAAGGGTGTTTCTGGGATTTCCGCCGTGGGGCACGGACCTGGCCGCGGCTACTTCCGGCCGGCCCCCGTGCGGAGGCAACTTCAGGTGCACAACTGAAACCGTGGACGCGCCAAGGCATATTCCCATGGTTTCCGTGTCTTCAGACTCAATTAATTTTTCATACCGTATGTCCGAATTCGGCTCTTTCATCAGCTGCTTCCGCCATGCTTAATGGTTAATTTTCATAAGCAATTATAGTAAACAATAAAGCCGTGCATGTCAATCAGCCGACGACTATGACAATAATTACTTTTGAAGCAACACAGATATTGACTTTTTATTCAGTATATCGGAAATTGTGCTCACTGCATGCCGGTAATACGATTATATGAATGCAAAACGCGGCTCGAAAAGGAACTTCTTATGAACGAGGAAAACACGCAGAACGAATCATGGGTATTCGTGGCTGTCGAGGATCCCGGCGGCAATGAAAAATTTACGGGCCTTTATGATGAAAAGGCCGGTGTTTCATACATACCCGCATTCAGGGAAAAGGAATCGGCCCTTACATGCATGCTCAATCTTCCCCGCAGGGAAGGTAAAAAATACGAGGTCCAGGCGGTCATGCTTGACCACCTGGCAGAGGATGCTCGAAGCAACGGATTTATGATTTTCATGCTCGATGCACAGGGTCATATACTCGAACAGATTGAGCCATAGAGTAAGGCCGGTGCAGCATTGATAATCAATAGCCGGCAGCGGCTTCGATTATTGCAGAGTCATTGGGCCCCTGAAAATCAATGCGCCTTGCCGAGGCGGCCCCTGCCGCCTCAAGCATCCCGGTAATTTCCTTTTCAGTGTAGGCTCGGCCGGAATCAGTGTTTACGAGCATGTTAAGGGAAAAAAGAGCCGGGAACAATGGAGAGTCCCGGTTGTTGTCGAGTATAAAATCATGAACGATTACTTTTCCCCCCGGAACAAGTGCGGATACCGATTTTTCAAGAATTCTGCCGCAATGCTTCGGGCCTTCCCCGTGCAGTACATGAGAAAGCCAGACTGCGTCGTACTGCCCCTTGATTTCGTTGACTGTATGATCCAATTCGGCAAATGAGATCCGGTTTGACAGTCCGTGGGAGGCTATATTCCTTTCTGCAAACGGCCTCGTGGCAGGCAGGTCAGCTACTGTGGCGCAAAGACCGGGATACTGCAGGCAGAAATATATGGCAAAAGTTCCAGGACCGCCGCCCAGATCCAGCAGCCATTTACAGCCGCTTAAATCTACAGCTTTTGCCGCCTGCGTGGCTGTCAGCCGGGCAAGATTGTGCATTCCCATCAAAAAGCTTTCGCGTTGATTCTCGTCCTCGTGGGGGCCGCGGGTCCTTATCTTTTTTCCGGAGACCACCGCCCTGTCAAGACTTGACCATGCAGGAACAAGATGGTGATGATGTGAGATGATATGCCCGAGGTAGTCTTCTGAAGAGCTGTCAAGCCATCGTGCTGCAGAATCAGTGTTCTCATAAGTATTTCCGCTCTTTGAAACCAGTCCCATTGCAGCCAGGGCATCTAAAAGCCGTTCCATGGCATCTGTATCAGCCCTGCAGGTTTCGGAAACTTCAAAGGCTGTCCTTTGTCCGGCGCCGAGAACCGAGAAAACATCCAGGGAAACCGCAGCGTGAAGAGTTGCGGTTTTCCAGTAATAACCCGAAACTTCCAATATGCTTCCTGCGCTCCAATTTTCCTGCTTTTCCTTCATCATTCCTCCCTGGTTTGAACCCTTGTCACGTTTGCTTTTTTATTGACGCAAACGGGATTCATTGTTAAAAATGAGTGGTTATGACCGGAAACGCAACATGAAATCATCATACTTGCAAGGAGTCCGGTATGAAAAATGTCGGTGTCTTATTGTCAGGATGCGGTGTTTATGACGGATCCGAAATTCACGAAACCGTTATTACCCTTCTGGCCATCGAAAGAAACGGTGCGGAAACGGTATGCATGGCCCCTGACATCCCCCAGCATCACGTGGTAAACCATCTTACCGGCCAGACAGAAGAAGAAACCAGAAATGTGCTTGTGGAATCCGCCCGGATTGCACGGGGGGAAATTACTGACATAAAGCACATTCGCACTGTTGACATAGACGCACTTGTCATTCCCGGCGGCTTCGGCGCAGCAAAAAACTTCAGCGACTTTGCCATAAAAGGCAAGGACGCGGAGGTACACGCTGAGGTCAGGCGACTGATCACTGAAATGGCTGATGCAAAAAAGCCCATAGGAGCCATGTGCATCTCTCCGGCAGTGCTTGCAAAGGTAATAGAAGACCGGCATCCCAGGGTAACCATAGGCAACGACCTCGGAACAGCAGAGGCGATAGAGGCCATGGGAGGCACCCATACAGTATGCGAGACCTTAGCAATCCACGTGGACAATGAAAACATGCTGGTCACCACTCCTGCCTACATGATAGGGCCCTCGATAAGCCACGTTGCCGAAGGCATTGAAAAAATGGTGAAAAAAGTACTTGAAATGGCATAGGATCTCCGCTCCTGGTTTTCTGATCTGTCTCTTATCAGTCCGGAAGAGTATCATAAAAATACCGCATGGCATCGGATCTGGAAATAATTCCGATTATGCGGTTGTTTTCCATCACAGGCAGCCTGCCTATATCATGCTTGACCATAAGCCTTGCCGCATGCATGGGACTGCGATCCGGTGATATGGTAATATTTTTCGTGCTCATGAAAGCCTTGACCGGAGAGTTGAGCTGAGACGATTTCTTTAGCTTTTTAAAATCCCTTCTGGAAATCACCCCTTTAAGAGTTCCGTTGTCTATAACCGGAAGGCCGGTGCACCCCCTGTCCTTTAATATCCGGCCCACCCCGGACATTGAAGTGTCGCTTGCAACGTGAATCACCGGCGAGGACATTATATCGCGCACCTGGACAGAGCTTTCCTGATTGCCTTTTAAAAGCTCGATGATCCATTCCTCCAGTGATTCCGGACTGGCGGATTTCAGCATCGCCGAACCTGCGCCGGGATGCCCTCCGCCGCCCATGGTTCGCATAACTGAGCCGATGTCTATATCTTCCACGATGCTGCGTCCGATAACAATGCATTTTCCGTTTTCCCTGTGCACGAAAATCCCCACGGCTACATCGACGTTTACGATTTCACGGTACATGTGCACAACAAGGGACAAATTGTTTATATGACCATCAATCCCGGCGATGTTAATGCTGGCGGAGTAGTTGTTTACCTTGATACGGGTTGCAGTCTTTAGCATCTCAAATAGCAAGTCTTTTTGTCTCTCTCCGTATCCCGGTTGAAGAAAGGTTCTCAATATAGTGAGATCAGCGCCCTGTTCAAGCAGATAGGCAGCTGCATATGCATCCTCTGGTGTTGCCGAGGGGAAGGTAAGGCTGCCTGTGTCCTCGTATAATCCGCATAGAAAAAGTGTCGCCTGTATGGGTGAAATCCCGTTTTTTATTTTTTTTAGTTCGCGGATCATAAGAGTTATTGTGGAGCCTGCTTTTTCCTGACACGTCCATGACGCCTCAATGTCGCAGTCTCCGGCATCGTGGTGGTCCCATATCAAAATTTCAAGGCCGGATTTTTCCCTGAGCTGCTGCATTTTTTCGAGCCTGGACCACTTGTTAGTATCCACAACGATCAATTTTGCCACATCCTTCGGGTCAATCTCGTCGACTCCTGACAGATTGAACATATCCTTGTGGATGGATAAAAACGATTTCACGTTGGGATTAATGCTTTTTGGAACAACCGCGGTTGTGTCCGGGTAAATCAGGGAAGCTGCAACAAGCGAGGCAAGGGCGTCAAAATCCGTGTTTTTGTGCGTGGTGGCTATCTTCATCCAAAAGGCCCCGGAATCTATGGTTAAGGGTTTGCAAAAGGGCCGGGTCGCGGCCGGCTGCGTTTTGATCCGGCAGTGTAGGATAAAATGGAAACTGTTTTCAACATTTTTAACTGTTTTTAAGCTTTTATATTAATTTGTCTTGCATATTTAAAATGCCGCATGGTAGCATTAACATCCTGAATAAGGTGGCAAAAATCCGGCCTGTGTAAAATTGCGTGATGCAGGCGGCAGGATTTTTGTTGAATTTTCACGGCCGCGGCCATGGCATAAAGGCAGTACATGGATTACATCCGAAATCCGTCCGGTTCAAAAAATGCAGCCAGGCAAAAAAACCAGGAGTCTGTGCTGTCGAACCGCCGAATAATAGATACTGACCTTGAAACCTTGGCCGCCCCGGAGCAAAGCACTCTGGGAAAGAGCAAACTTGTCAATATCTTAAACCTCAGGCATTTCAGAAACGAAACCGTCCGGCTCAATTTCCTGCATTCCGAAACAGGACGAAAACTTGTATTTGAGGCTTTCCCGCAGCCGTGCTTCGGAAAATACCTTGTCTGTCTCTGGGCAAATCCCCCCTCTTCGCCTGAAAGGCTCGAAAAATACAGCCTGACGGGGTTGTCTTTTTCCCGCGGATTTGAATATATACACGCGGAAGCAGGCATCCGAGCAACAAGCAAAAAAGGCATCTGTCTTGTGCTTGCTGAAAAAGCCAGTATTCAAAGTTTGCGCCTATCTACCAGGCATGAGTGCAGATCAGTTCAGGCAAGATTAATGCAGCATGGCGCTGTATTTGCAGGAAGGCTAAAGGACTTTAATGCTTCCGCATTTTGCGTGGCTCTGAACTTATCCTCTGAATGTCCCCCTATACAGTGGCTCAATACAAACACTTCGGTCACCTTGCTTCTGGAATCTGAAAACAGCGTAATTTACTCAGGAGAGTGCCGGATATTCAAAACCTCGAGCAAGAGAAACGAAAAGCTCCTGGTGTTAGAACCCGTAAACGACACCATTCAGAGATTCGAACCCAGGCAATACCGGAGCAGGCGCGTATCGGTTTTTCCCTCGCCTGATATTGTCTTTTACCACCCTCTTACCGGGAACATGGTGAACCTCAAGGCCGTGGACATATCAGGTGCAGGCATATCCGTGGAGGAATCCAGGGAAAATTCGGTCATGGTGGCCGGGCTGATACTTCCCGATATTACCATAAACTTTGCAAACGCCTTTAACATCCGCTGCAAGGCCCAGGTTGCATACACGCGGACCGTGGGCTCAGAGCAGAATCAAGAGCGGATAAAATGCGGCATAACGTTTCTCGATATGGACCCGGCCGAACATGTACGCCTCATGTCCATGATTCAGCAGACTGAAAACAGCCATTCATACATCTGCAGTCCTGTGGATTTCGATTCGCTTTGGGAATTCTTCTTTGAAACCGGGTTTATTTATCCCAAGAAATACGCGTTTATCCAGCCCTACAAGGAAGAACTAAAAGAAACCTATAAAAAACTCTACGCCTGCCAGTCAACTGTTGCCAGACATTTTACCTGGCAGCAGGACGGGGTAATAGTCGCCCATCTTTCCATGCTGCGTTTTTACGAAAAAACCTGGCTTATCCAGCATCTCGCCGCAAGAACCGAAAAGCGCTTCAACACCGGAATCGAGATGGTGGACCAGATAGCTTCCTTTGCCTATGAAACTCACAGACTTGCATCCTCAAGGATGTCATATCTAATATGCTATTACAGGCCCTCCAACCGTTTTCCCGCCCATTTTTTCGGCGGTGCTGCAGAAAAAATCAACAATGCCGGGGCATGTTCGGTGGACGATTTTGCTTATTACCATACACGCCTGGTCACAAAAACCGGCACGGGATTGTCAGGTAACTGGAGTCTTTCAAAAGCCGGGTATGAGGAGTTGTGCGAATTAAGAGATTTTTATGACCGGCAGTCCGGCGGAAGGATGATAAACGCGCTTGACCTGGTCGCCGAGGAAACGGTCCGGACCAGAAGTGATTTGTCAGACAGGTATCACGAAATGGGCCTGCATCGGGAAAGGAGGGTTTTTGCGTTAAAGCACCGAAATGACACAAAAGCCGTGATCATGGCAAATGTTTCAGATGTCTCGCTTAATCTTTCTGATCTGACAAACTGTATTAACGTTTTTGTAATTGACGGCAATACGCCTTACGAGTCAGTGCAGCAGGCTGTATCAATGATGGGGCAATACTATGAGTCAGCCAAAATCCCTGTCCTGATTTATCCGCTTTCCTATGTCAAAAACACCGGAGCCGCCTATGACCGTGTATACTGCCTCTGGGCCATGGACATGCAGTATACGGATGATTTTTTCAGAATCTACAATTCCCTGAAATAAAGCCTTTCCTGTCATCCTGTATTTGTAACGCTTCTTAATTTTGCCCCTGCGTTTCTTCTGGTCTCATTCTCATAACCGGGATTGATTTTTTGATAGTACCTTACAAATGCATCAACCACCTGCTTGTCAAAAAAAGTGCCTGCGTTTTCCCAAATAGTTCTTATTGCACTGGCAGGATGCATGGGAGTATTGTAGTACCTGTTGGCAGTCAGGGCTTCGAAGTTGTCTGCAACCGAAATGATTCTTGCTCCAAGAGGAATGTCGTTTCCGGTCAACCCCCGCGGATAACCGCTTCCGTCCATTTTCTCGTGGTGGGCTGCAGCAATCTCAGGCACCTGCTTTAAGTGGCCTTCGAAATTGATTTGACGCAGTATTTCATGAGTTTTTTCGGCATGCCCCTTGATGTATTCGTATTCATTGAAGGTAAGCCTGTCAGACTTTTTCAAAAGAGAGTCAGGAATGCCGATTTTTCCGTAGTCATGAAGCAGTGCCGCCACTCTAACGGCCTCGCGGTATTCCTTGTCTATGCCGAGTTCTTCGCAGATGCCGCTGCAGTATTCTGCAACCCATTCCGAATGACCCTTGGTTACAGGATCCCTAGCGTCAATGCTTGAGACCATTACCTGCAGCATTGAATGCAGCTGTTTTTCCTTTGCCTCAAGGTGCTGCATGTGGCGGAGGCTGACTCCCATAATATGGGATACCCCCACAAGCAGGCTCATGTCGCTGTGGAGCAAAAGACGCTTTGAGCGTAAATTGTCCACCGCCAGTACTCCAAGGCTTTCATTGTCGCAGATTATCGGTGAACAGATAAAGGAAACCGCCCCCATCTGCCTGGCAAATTCAATGCTGCGCGGAGACATCGAGGTTTCTATCTCGTTGACGTCATTGATAAGAAAAGGTTTCTGATCCCTGAAGGAAACTACAAAAACCCCCTTTGATTCGGGCTTGTCAAGACGAAATTCTATGTTTTTGAGAAACTTTTCCTGCTTTTGGCTGTAGCCGAAGCCTGCTGAAAACCTTAGCCTTTTTTTCTCTGAATCACACAGCATGATCATGCCCCGGTCATAATCCAGACGTGTCTTTAAGACCTCCACCATTGCAGGCAGCACTTCTTCCAGGTTTGAGCACCGGTTTATCACCTGTCCGATCTCCCGGGTGACAAGTGTGTTGTTGTAATTTATATCAATCTGGTCCACGAGTTGTTCGCTGGACTCCTGGAGGTTCTGCATGGCAGCCGCCAGATTTTTCCTGTCAAACCGTTCTCCGATAAATGCAGTGGCAAGAAGAAGAGCAAGCAGCCCGGACAATACGCTTATCCCCTGATTGACCGGAAGATAGACAACCGAAAATACAGCCGCCAGCGGCAGGCCGGGCAACATGTAATTGCGGATCATCCTGAAATAGTCACCCGAGGACTTGTTCCAGGAAATTATATATCGGCAGACTTCTCCGCCGTCGAACATGCATTCAGGATGTTCGATATTTACCCCTCGGTTGTTGAAAATGTTTAAAACCGCCTCGAAAAATCCTTTGCGGTTTTCACAGTGGTAGGATCTTTCAGAAACCCCCGGTCTCGGCTTTACCGTTATCTCAACCCTGTCGGAACCTATGTGGCGGGCGTGGCAAGAAACAGTGCGTGTAAAACCGGAAAGCACGTTGCCTACAAGTTCGTAGAATCTGCCGGGACTTGCAAAACTGTGGACATAATAACGGATGGCCCCTATTGACTCAGGTAAAGAGGCATAGCGCCCGGCATCTCTTGCCAGATTCCTGTTGCCGGTGGCTGCCACCATCAGCTCGTAGAAGCGGTCCATTTGATAGCTATTGAACCAGTGGCCCTGATCTTCTATCTCTTGAAATGTAATTCCCGCAGCAGAAAGGATTTCAGGGATGTTTACATACGGATATTTTTTGCGGACCAGCTGTATATAGGTCTTGATAACTCTGCTGTTGTAAAGCGGTTCATCCGGCGGGGAATTATCAATTCCTGAATTCATTGCGTTCGTATAATCTCAAAATCCAATTGGTTATAAGTTAGATCCGGAAATCATTTTACTTGCTGCTTTTTAGCACATTTTCATACATTTGCAAGCATTTTATTTGCCTGCCCCTGAATTCAGGCGCGGTGCAATGTCTTTCATAAACCTTACAGCATCAGAGCTTCCAAGCTCCGCAGCTCTTTTTATGTCTTCAAGAGCGTTATCTCTGCTACCTTCCCTGAGCAGAACCCATCCCCTTCCGTAAAGATAAACACCGTTTTGCGGAGACTCTTTAACGGCCATGTTTACATAATTCAAAGCCTTTTCGTATTCGCCCTTCTCAGCATATGCAACTCCCAGGTTAAAGGCGGCATCGGCGTTGTCGGGTTCAAGGGCAAGCACCTTCTGAAAAGAATTTATGGCAGCCTTTTCATTTCCGTAAGCTGAATAAAGTCCTCCTTTTTCAAACCATTCACGTGCGTCATTGCTTTGCTGCGATGCTGCGGCGGATCCGGCAGAAAAGCAGGCAAAACATGCGGTGACTAAAATAACTAATGCTCCAGTGATGGCAGGCCTGTCCATAAGTCTCCTCCTAGTATAATGATGTTGTTTTTTATACAGCAAAAGTCCGCACACTTAGTACACGCAGTCATAAATATACTGACATCAAAATCCCGACAGCAGGTTCACCCTTAGGATCTGAAGCGACGCTGAAAAATCCGAAATTTGAAACACGAAGTACGAAACAAGCACGAATGAACAAAATATAAAACAAAACCGAACTTACGAATCAGAACACTTAGACGGTATTGCAAAGGCCGCACATCTTTTCCGCACGCCTGTCGAGCATCCGTTCCAGGCCTCCGAAAGAATCAGGTGTGAAGCCCAGGGCCTTTTCCCAGACCTCTTGGTCTTCCATGCAGAAATAAATCATGACTGTCGGGTCGGTTTCGCGGATGCGGTTTATGATCCGCCGGTAAAGCCTGATCCGAAGCGGCTTGAAATAGCGCATCTTTCCGTCGAGCCCCTTTATAAATTCGCCGTATATGATCTTAGAATCAGGGAAACGCCGGGCAGTTACTTCTTTTAAATCAGGCATGAACCTGAATGATCCCAGACTTATCCAGACGACGTTTGCAGGGTCGATCCCGGCAAAAAGTCTGTCCACCACTGCTTCGTATTCCAGATGGCAGCCGGGATACAGAATCATCGGGTCAAAATGAAATGCAACCCTATAACCCTTTGCCTGGCATTTTTCAGCAGCCGCGATCCTGGCTTCAAGCGAGGCTGTTTTTCTTTCCTGGTTTCTGATTACATGTTCGGTGTTCAGCGACCATGCGACAATTGTTTTTTTGCCGTGACCGGAATCCGGAAGACCGTCAACCCGGGCGGTCTTTGTCTTGAGCTCCAGAACCGAGGTATCCTGGCGAGAAAACGTGTGTACAAGCTTTTCAGCCAGCGGATACAATGGTTCCCAGATCAGACTGTCAGTGAACTCCCCTGTTCCTATCCTGCCGGTGACCCCTTGTGAGAAAAAGTCTTCAAGCTCTTTTTCCATTTGATCATGATTTGTGAAAAACTGAAGCACCGGAGGATGATAATAGGCCTGCAGAATACAGTAGGAACAGTCCATAACGCAATAAGCACCCACATGCAGGATCTTGTAGCCGCAGCAGGTGTAATGCGATGTACCCGGACAATTTCTGATAAACGGTCCCTTGTTCCTTGTCAGCAAAAGAACCGATTTCCCGGCCGATTCAGGATCCGAGCAGCCTGCAAGGCTTTTGTATAACTCTTCAGGGTCGCCTATATGCTCCGCAGGCAAATCCAGCCTTCGGCAAACCTTTCGGGCAACAGGGTCTGATACAGCAGATGCGTCAATATATATCCGGCGGATATTCAATTTCTCGTTTCAGTATTGCATGCAGTTCAGGATGTCTGCAGATCTTTTCAAGCTTTTCAGCGGACCTGCATAGCTGCGCGGCAGTAGAAAACCGGACGGTGAAAGTATATTTAGTATCCTCAAAATTTGCAGGCGGCTTCAAATCCATGTTTTCATCAAGGCCGAGATTTTTCCTGCGGCTGAAAAATTCAGCTTCTGCCCGGCTGAGCCAGGGATACCTGCGCCTGCGAATTTCCGAACGAAACAAATTAAGCCGCCGGCCGCGGTCAAAATCTGCGCAATTCAGGATGCGGTCAAGCTCCCGGTCTTTTAGCAGAGACTCAATGCCTGCTTCCTGCAGGGCGGCAAGTTCATTGAGTCCGGCAAGTATTTCTCTTTGCTGATTGAGACTCGGGCGCAATATATCAAAAACTCCCGCCACTGCTTCTGCGGAGCGCCTGGGCATGGATTCCATTGAAAGTGCGGTATTAATGGAAATATAATTTTTTGCGACACCGGCTCTCACTGATTCAGGCAGGGCGGAAACCCGAAGCAGCTTGTCTGTCATATCAGCAGGAACACATAGTCCCGCAGATTGAAGGGCTTGCGAGACCGCCTCTTTGGTGCTGCATAAACCTTGGAGTTTTTCAACCAGCCGGCATTGTTCGCCCAGGTTGAGCGCACGGCCCGCAGCGTTGTCTGCAGCAGCCAACTGGAGGCAGTACAGGGAAGCGGTCTCAGGCGGCAGTATCCGGGCATGCATACGGGGCAGATCAAGGTGCCGGCATGCGGATATGCGCCTGAACCCGGTCACCACCCTCACCCCCCCCTTCCGCCTTAATTGCACGACAGGAGGGGTAATCAGCCCGAGGTTTCTCACGGACTCCGCAAGAGCTTCAATCCCGTGCTGATCAGTAAACAGATAGCTCGGGTCTGACAAATCCACAGAAGTTGTTTCAATTATTTGCTGCTCAGCTTGCATCCGCCCCGCTGACAAGGGCCCGCAGAGCCTCTTCGTACTTGCTTCGGGTATTTTCAATGACCTCTTCCGGAAGCCTCGGGGCAGGAGGATTTTTGTCCCAGTTGACAGAGTTTAGGTAATCCCTCAAATACTGCTTGTCAAAGCTGTCCTGGGGCCCGCCCGGCTTGTAGGATGACCTCGGCCAGAATCGTGAAGAATCAGGGGTCAGAATCTCGTCTATCAGTACAAGGCGGTCGTTTTCATCCAGGCCGAACTCAAATTTCGTGTCTGCTATGATAATCCCGCTCTTTTCTGCTATTTCCGCCCCCTTTTTGTAAATCTGAAGGCTCAGGTCCTTTAACTGGTTGGCCCTCTGGCTGCCTATTGTTTCAGCCATCTCGTCAAAGTCAATGTTAACGTCATGTTCTCCTATCTCTGCCTTTGTGGAAGGCGTAAATATAGGCTCTGGAAGCGGATCCGATTCACGAAGCCCGTCAGGCAGCTTTATCCCGCAAACCTCGCCCGTGGCCTGATAGGCCTTCCATCCTGAGCCTGAAATATAGCCCCTGACAATGCATTCCACCGGAAGCGGGGTTATTTTCTTTACAAGCATGCTGCGGCCTTTCAGGGTGTCTGCATACGGACGGCATGCATCAGGGTATTCATTGACATCACTTGTAATTACGTGATTGTCTATAATCGGTTTCATCTCCCTGAACCAGAAAAGCGAGATCTCTGTGAGCATCCTTCCCTTTTCAGGTATGGGGTCTGTCATGATAACATCGAATGCGGATATCCTGTCTGTGGCAACCATCAGCAGGGTATCGCCGAGATCATAAATATCGCGGACCTTTCCGCGCTTAAAAACCTGAAGGTCCTCGAACTGGGTTTCAAAAACAGTTTTTGTCATCAAATTCTCCGTTTCTATTCGTATTGCCTGTTAAACTCCCTGACAAACTTCCTTAATACGGCAAGCGAATCCCTGTCCATCTCGCAGAATTCTATGCCGGCCTCAAACCGACCGGAGTCGCCGCGGTTGCAGTAAATCACGCGACCCTTTATATCAACCACCTCATCTTCTATGCCCATTGCCAGAAGCACTATGTACTGGGTTTCTATTGGCTCATGGGTCTCGAGCTTCGCGCCGGTTTCGTTGATGTTAAGGGTTCTGCCCATGCCCTGATTCCATTCCTTTCCGTCGGAGTCAAGACATACATATGACAGAAGGTTTACTGATTCGTATCGCTGCTGGCGGCGCTTCTCGTGTTTATCCATTTGCTCGGCTCCTTGTAATTATGCGGATGATCAAATGCCACCTGCTTACCCGGATTGATTTTCTCCGGCCTTCCTCAGCAGATCGGAAACCCGGCCGGTGGTAACGGAAATCCCGTTGGTCACATTTTGCACCATGTTTTTAAACGTGGCTGACAGCTGTTCGTACTCACGCTCAATCTGCCCCGGATCAAGTCTTGTGGCGCCGAATTCCCCGGAAACATAAATTTCCGCGGAATAAGGTTCGTGGGCGGTATTAAGACGTGGTATCCTTCCCACGGTATCGCCCGGGCCCAGCTCCAACAGCTGCACATATCCGATCTTTGTCTTGATGCAGACCACAGCCTTACCGCTGGTAATCTGAAGAACCTGGTCCTCGTTTTTGCCGCGGCCCATTAGAAACTTTCCCTGCGGTTTCTGTCCTTTCGCCTCGAAGCGGTTGAGTAAAAGCTTTGCGCAGATATCAGTTACCTTGCGCATTCGCTTGTCAATTGAAACCAGGATGTTCTGGAAAAGATCCGAAAGATTTGAATACTCCCTTGCGATTAACTCGGAGTCTATAACACCGAGCTGCACCCTGCCCTTTGCTTTAACGCTGGCGCTCCTTACATTGCCCTCCCTTAAAAAGGATACCACGCTGCCTATGTAGGCACCTTCTGTCAGACGAAGAATAGGAGCACTGCCTTCCGGCATGAGGCGCACCACTTCCGCAACCCCCTCCAGTATCACCCAGAACCAGTTGCCGAACCTGTCCTGGGCCACAATCTCCTGGCCGTCTTCAAAGGTTTCCTCATCCACCACGTAGACATAATCCACAACCGGCCCTTTCAGCAGCGGAAGATCTCCGCTGTCGGCTCCTGCCTTTTCCCGGCCTGAACCCTCCGGCCCCCTGACCGGAATCATTCCTTCGTCAACCATTCTTAAACCATCCAGTATAAGTTCCATCCGGCTCTTTTTGATGACCCGTTCACAGGACATTTGCTGGTTTATGAACTCAAACTCTGCCTGCCTCCAGCCGAAAAATGAGTTCAGGGCCTCTATTCCTGTCTGCGTGCCGAACTCTGCGTCAACAGGATCGCCGTCTTTCAGGTATATGTAGCCCGGGTACTCTGCATACCGGCTTACCAGCTTGAGAACGCCGCTGCTGTTATTGCCGCCGAGCTGCTGGAGCAATTCGGCAAGCCCTACAAATTCCAGGCTCCCCTTGAGTACTGATTTATCAGACATGGTGCCTTATCCCTGAGCCCATTTGAATTCTCTGTGAAGATGCTTTAGCGTAAGTTTCAGGCACTGGGTCAGAGTTGTGCCCACCCCCTGCCCGTCAACCGCGCTGGCGGGAAAGGAGGGAACCTTGAGCTGACGGTTGAGATCCCTTTCCATCTGTTCCACCGGCATCAGGGGCATGGCAGTGTTTTCCAGGTCTCTTTTATTATACTGCATTACCAGGGGAATACGCAATATGTTCAGGCCCATGCTTTTAAGATTTTCATGCAGGTCTCTTAATGACTCCATATTTTTTTCCCTGCGAACCTTGAGGGAATCGGCAACAAAGACCACGCCGTCTACCCCTTTTAAAACTAGCCTTCGGGTGGATCTGTACTGGACCTGTCCAGGAACCGTGTAGAGCTGCACCTTGATGTCACAGCCCTTTATCTGCCCTATTCCCATGGGCAGAAAATCAAAAAAAAGGGTCCGGTCCCCGTCGGTGTCAATGGAGAGCATCTCTCCGTTGACCTGCTTTTTATATGTTTTGTGAATATATTCAAGGTTTGTGGTCTTGCCGCACCTGCCCGGACCGTAATAAACAATTTTGCACTCGATTTCCCTCTTATTTAAATTTACAACAGCCATATATAAACCAACTCCGATAAGATTGCCTGCTCTGCATCGATTACGGCCCGCATATAACCGCTGCGGCTTTGTGAGCTACTGCGATTCAATTCGCAATATTTCAAGATCCATACTGAAATCCCCCTGCTTGGGGCCGGCGGTGATTTCCTTTTTCGACGAAACCGATACCATACCCGAAAAAATTGCCACAGAGGAATAAAACACCACGCCGTGTATTTTTGCACCTGTTTCAAGGCTGTTGAATGTATCCCTGCCTTGTTTCGGCACAATCAGGTTAAGCCGCCTTCCGCTCTGGAAATTGACCTCAAGCTCAACCTTTTCTCCCTGCCTCGGGCCGGAAGGAAGTTGGAAGGAAACTGCGCTGATGTCTAAAATATCGTCATCATCAATTTCCGTGGCATGCTCCTGGGGCTGATCATCGGTGTATACAGCCGGGCTTTCCTCTACACCCGCCGGCCCGAGCAGTTCCCGAAGCATTTCACCGAGCTTTTCGATTTCATTTTCAGAAAACCGGCTGTCTGAGAGCCATTGCCCGTATATACCCCTTAATTCCTCGTGCGGGACGTGACGTAGGCCGTATTCAAGTATTTTTCCGGCTGCTTCCAGCCTGAGATCATCATAGTCAAACAGGGCCTCGAACTCTTGTTTAGCTTTTTTGTACTGTCCGAACTCCGCAAGTGAAATCGCCCCTCCCATGGCAGCTGAACCCATGACACCCGGGTCGTCAAATGAAAACATCTCTTTTATAAGGGATTGGGCCCGTTCGGATAATTCCGGTGGGTCGCCGGGTGAGTTGAGAGTCTCGGAGCTCTTGCTGAGAAGATTGATCCGTGATGTTATTTTTGACAGCATTGAATCGCGGTTTTTGATTCTGGAATTGTTCCGGATCAGATCCTCCAAGGACCTGTAGGTTTCAAGAGCCTCGTTGATCAGCCCCTGGCTCCTGTAGAGTTCAGCTTCCCGGATCATCTGTTTGATTTTTTCCGCCTGATTCATCGGTGTACTCAAGATTCTGCATTATAATCACGTTTATTGACCCCGTCCTGGCAGGGATACAACGGCCCGCATACACCAATAATACTTTGTAGGTACTATGAACTCAAGATATTTTTTACAGTATTGTACATAAATGAGCGGTTAACGGGCATTGCTCAGCAGGGCGGAGTCGGTGCAGTTGAAGGCTCTATGAGCAATTTTATCCATAATGCCGCAAGCCATGAACTTAAGGTTTGAAAAGACCGGCAAATTTTTCCTGCACCGCTGTTTTGAACTCTTCCATGATCCGCTCCAAAAGATCGCCTACAGCGGGTATATCATTTATCAGTCCCATGCACTGACCTGTTGCCAGGGTGCCGATCTCCATGTTTCCCTGCTCGAGCATCTGCTTGCCCACCCTGCCGGCCACATAGGGTATAAGTTCCTCTATTTTGGTTTCGCCTTTTGCGTGTTCGATTTCAAGCACATTTTCTGCAGCCGCGTTGTGAAGGACCCGTTCGGTGTTTGCCAGAGTCCGCATTATAAGGCGGGTGTCGAGCTCTGAGTGATCAACTATCGACTGTTTTATGTTGTCATGCACGGGAGCCTCTTTTGTTGCAACAAACCTGGTGCCCATGTTTACAGCATCAGCGCCCAGTGCCAGGGCGGCTGCCAGGCCCCTACCGTCTGCGAACCCGCCCGAGGCAACCAGCGGAAGATCCACGGCATCCCTGGTGCGGGGTATGAGAATCAGTGAAGTTACATCATCTTCCCCGGGATGCCCCGCTGCCTCGAATCCGTCGATTCCTATGGCATCACATCCGATTTTCTGAGCCTTTCTGGCATGGCGCACGGAGGTGCATTTGTGCAGAACGCGTATACCTGCGGACTTGATCTGATCCATGTAAGGCTCGGGGTTCCTGCCGGCGGTTTCTATAAACTCAATACCTTCTTCAATGCAGACCCTTATGTAGCCTGGATAATCAGGCTGTGTGAGAGCGGGCAGAAAAGTCAGGTTCACCCCGAAGGGCTTGTCTGTCATCTGCCGGCACCTGCGTATTTCTGCACGAAAGTCTTCAGGGTCCTGAAACGTCAGGGCGGTCATAAACCCCATTGCACCAGCATTGGCAACTGCTGATGTAAGCTCCGCCCTGGCAATCCACATCAGGCCGCCCTGGATAACAGGCTTTTCAATTCCGAACAATTCAGTAATTCTGGTTTTCATCATCCCGAAGCCCTTTATCAG
>JAWLEU010000011.1:0-22951 GCA_041685965.1 Desulfosalsimonas sp. | reverse complement strand
GACTCTCTTGCTCACCGGTACAGCGGCTTTTTACTGATCAGAGGCAAAGCTAATTTTTGTGCCTGACATATTCAGTATAAACCTGCCCGGAAAGGCGGCCTCCATCCTCATGGCGGCGTTCCTGCCTGTACAGTGCGTGGGAATGATAAAGGCGGGGTCTATTTCCTTTAAGGCCTCAATGGTGGGCTCAATAACAGGCTCAAGATCAGGCCCGGACAGGTGGAACCCGCCCATTACAGCATACACCCGGTCAATTCCTGTTACCCTGCGTGCGTATTTGACCGTGTTTACAATTCCCGAATGAGCACACCCGCTTAGCACCACAAGACCCTTGCCCTTTACCGCGAATGCAAGGGCAGTGTCATCCTCGAAGGTATCCTGCATTGCGACCCCGTCCTTTTCAAACCACAGCGAAGGCGCGCCTTTTTCAAACCCGGTTGTGCGTTCTATTTCGGAGAGAAAAACAGCCCTGCCGTCCAGCATGGGATACGGCCCGGGTGCTTCCACCACAGATGCGCCTGCAGCTTCTGCTTTTTGCCTTGTAAATGAAGGGAAAAAGACCTTGAAATCCTCTGTGAGCTTCATATAGCGCGGACTGCGAAAAGCTTCAGGGTGAACAACAAGCTCAATGCCGGGCCTGCCGGTCATACCTGACAATTTTTCAATGCCGCCGAAGTGATCCATGTGCCCGTGGGAAAGGGCCATGATTTCAACCCCGCTCATGTCAGCTCCCAGGGCCTTGGCATTAGACACTGCGCCGTTTTCCGAAAACCCGAAATCAAACAAAAGACTTCTGGGAATCTCGTCGACCACTGTTGTTACCATTGAGGAAAAGCCGTGCTCGGCGGTTATGCTGTTTTTAACCTCGTTTCCCTTCAGGGGAACAGCCCTTGTCACCTTATCCGAATTGTCCCTGGCGAGTATGTCTATATAGTTGTCCTGCAGGGTAAGAATTTCCACTTTGTCAACCTGCTGGATTGAAACCGTCATAATGACCTCCCTTTCCGGCATGCGCCGCTGATGCAATGGAAAGTTGTTAAAGAAGAAACCGACAGTTATGAGCATAAACCCAAAACAAGCCGGAGGCAAGAAAAACAAATAAAATAGCCCTGAAGCAATCAGAATTCGGTAATCAAGGGTTGCGGCAGGGAAAGGGGTGTCCCGTGTTCTTACAATTCTTCCTGCGCTACGCTGTCCAGTACCTGCCAGATGTTTTCCGCCCATCCGAGGTGCTCGGCTTTCATCAAACAGGAGCGAAGACAGTAAACCTGGTCCCGGTCCAGGTCAATGTCCCGGTATTGTCCGAGCATTTCCGCCGGAAAGGCTGCAACAGCCAGGTGAAGATTACGGCGCGCCGCGGCCTCAAATATCTTTTTTGAAAGATCTGAAATCCTGCTGGCTTTTTTTGCGAAAGGTGCCCATACAATTATGTCGAGCTCAGGCGGGAAGACTGTGAGAAACCTGGAGTCGTCGCTGATCTTTTCAAACAGGCAAACTGCCGCCTCCCTGCCCTTTTCCAGACCCCCGGCGAACTCTCCGCCGGGTGAAAGCGGAAACATGCGCATTGTTGCCCACAAGGCTGCGGCAGCCGCCCCGGGCCGGGAACATTCAAGTGTGATTTCCCCGAGATGCAGATCAGAGGAACTAAAATAGGTATAAGGCGAATCGTGTTTATAAAACCTGCCCACAGAAGGGTCCCTGAAGAGAACGCAGCCGCATCCGAAGGGCTGAAGCCCGTGCTTATGGGGATCAACCACGATGGAGTCTACTTCACCAAGCCGGTCAAACGCAAGCCTCGCGTTTTGCCCCAGGTTTCCGGCAAGGGTGAAATAGCCGCCATAGGCTGCATCAGCGTGCAGGCGGAAACCGTATTTCTCCTTGAGCTCAAGTATTCCGGGCAACGGATCCACGGCGCCGGCAGCGGTTGTTCCCATTGTAGCCACCACAGTGCCCGCGCCGCCTTTTTTCAGCTCGTCTTCAAGAGCGTTTAAATCCATCCGCGCCCTGCTGTCGCAGGCAACCGACTGAAACGGCAGGTTTAAAACCCCTGAAATGCGGCTGTGAGTATAATGGGCCTGCTGCGAGGCGAGTATTTTTTTCCCGGGATTGAGCCGCCCTGCAACCCAGAGGGCCTCCATATTGGCAATCGTACCCCCGCTGCACAAATGCCCCAGATGGGTCTGCCATCCGAACATTTCTGCAATGCCTGCAACCGCCTGTTTTTCCATCTCCGAGCTTGCACGCCCTCCGTCAAGTGCGTGGTTATTGGGATTAATCCACATTGCAAGCATGTAAGCCAAGCGTGCAACCGGGTGGGGAGGCTTGAGCATCTGGCCGGCATAAAGGGGGTGATGATATGGATAATTGTCATGCATTTTTTCCGCCACTTCCAGGATCACCTCACTGATGGCGGACATATCCGGTTCCGGGTTAAGGGCGGGAAGATCCTCAAAGCCCTGGTCCAGGCGAACAAGGGCTTCGTGCAGTATGCTAAGAGTCTTTTTTTCCAGTGTACCAGACATCTTTTCCTTCCGGCCCCTATAGTCTGCTTTAATATCTTCCTGTCAAGCCTTGATCAACAAGTGGGAGTATTCATTCAACTCCCGGTCCAGAGCCTTTGCATCCCCGACAATGCGGGCCAACTCATCCCAGAAATGCCTGCCGTGATCGGGGTGTCTGGTATGGACAAGCTCGTGGAGCAGGATGTAGTCCATGAGCCTGCACGGAAGAAGGGCGATCTTATAATTCAGGCTCAGGTTCTTTAGAGATGAACAGCTGCCCCACCTTGTTTTCTGATTTTTGATAAAAACCTTGTTGTATTCAAAGCCGTGTTTGCCTGCAAGCTCTTCCAGCCTTCCAGTAATGATCCCCTTTGCAGTTGCCCTGCTTATGAACCCGGAAGTTTTTATCAGCTCATCATGGTCATGTTCGATCTTTTTTATTTTTTTCTGCTGCGCCCTTATCCATGACGACTTGTTTTCCGCCGCCTGTCTTGCCTTTTCAAATGAAACCGCCGCCGGAACTGCAACCCTGACCGACTCAAAGGGCTTTACAGCGATATTTATCCGCCCGGCCTTTTTGCTCGGCTCGAATAAAACCTTTCCGATTCCGGGCATATCAATGGTCCTTGATCTTATCATTACCAGATTTGTTCTCCCTGTTTCCGGCTGTATTATAAATCCTGGCAGCTTGTCCAATCACCTGAACAGCCATGCTTTATTTGATTTCAGACAGCCTGTCATGCCAGGCACAGGCATTGCAGAAAATTTCCGTGCTGCCGGTTATCTCCGGACAATCGCTGTCAGGCGGATCCTGCTCAAAGCAGACCTCTCCGTCCCTGCATTCAAATTCATAGATCTCGTACTCGTCATCAGGGCTGCTTACGTAAAACTGCTCGCACCCGCAAACCGGGCATTTAGACTTGGCCATTTAAAATCCTCCTCCTTACGTTCCTTTTTAAGATAAAAGCGCCTCACAAATCAATCCATAATCCCCAGCTCCAGTATGTTTCATCATGCCTTGAAAACTCACCAATCACAGACCTTGCGTCCCTGTATTCCAGACCGGTGCGCAAAGTGCGGTGGCTGTGGGTAAAAGGCACAATCAGCCCGGCCTGAGCAGTTAAACCCTGATCCCAGTCCGATTCTTCAAACGACGTGATGTCAGCGGCGGCATAATAGCCCATCCTGCCGCCCCACAAGGCGTCTTCGTCCTTAAACTCAAGCCCTGCCTGAACACGCCATCGTTCCTGTAAATCATTGCGCATATCAAAGGCCCAGCCCGCCTCTGCGTAAGCCCTGACATGCCGTCCTGCAGGAAGACTGATCCCCAGGGCGTATTCCTGCCTTGTATACTCGATGCGCCTGCGGCCGGTGCGCTCGGCGTATTCATCGCCCACATGGCTTGAGTCATGGTTTATTCCCAGTTTCAAAGCAGTGCCCGAATCCCCGCGCCAGGTAACATCAATGCCGTATAGACCGTCCCAGCCGATGTTGTCAAGCGAGTGCTCCCGGTCAAACATTCCCAGAAAAGTACCGTGAAGATTCAACTGGAGTCCCCGTTCCGGGTGCCCGGCCGGCGAAATCCGCAGCAGGCCAAGCCTGCCGCCTATTCTGAAAACATAGCGCCCGTCTCCGGCTTCGGGTATATCCGAATCGATGTAGCTTACCGAGTTCAATGCCACCGTCGGGGCCAAAGGATCGGCAAGGTATACGGGATAAAGCTGATCTGCGGGTGCAAGCCTTGCCTCCCGCCCGTAGAAAAGGTCAAAACTGTCAGACGTGGACTGTGCTGCTGCAGGCAGGCAAAAGATCCATGCGCTCAGCAGAGTAATCACCAGGCCGCAGGTTAACGGTTTCAACTCGTGCATACAGGTTTGCTTCCGGGAAACCATAAGATCCCTCGCCGCTCTTTGCTAACATTGAGGCAAAGCCGCATTGCTGCGCAGGCCCGTTTCTTTTATCCACGCGACGACTGCTGCTGCCACGCAGCCATGTACCCTCAATATTAATAATATTCCGCCATGACCGGGGCAATGTCAATGGCATTGTTACCCGGCATGTCATCAAATTATGTTTGACACGGCATTTTCGTTATATTATTTTATTAAAAAAGAACAGGAGTTAAGCAGCAAGAACTGTATTTATTTTACTAACCGGTCATCAGCCAACTGGCGAGTTTTTTTAAACACCCGACGCTAACGGGTTTTATCCTTGCATCGAAAAGTAAAACTCCAAAATGACAGAAGCAAAAAAAGTCACACGAAAACTCGAGATTTCCCCCCTTGCCGACGAGCTCATAGATAATATCCTTGAGCTGCCGCCCGAGCATCAGCGCGACCTGCTGACTGAACTAAAGTCCCGCAGGGGAGGAGCCAGGAGAAAGTATTCAAGGCAGCCCTACCGCGATACAGTTCAGTTCTCCGCTGATGGAAAAGTGTTTAACGGATTTTTCAAAAACGTCAGCAACAACGGTGCTTTTGTTGAAACCCTGGAATCTGACCTGCAGCGCCTGGAGTCCGGCAGACAGGTAACCATTGCCTTCGAGCATCCATACAACAGCAAATACATTAAACTCGACGGCGAAATTGCCAGGACCAGCCAGAATGGCATAGGGATCCGGTTTTACTCCCTTTTGTAGCCGGAAAAATTCACTGGCACCCCGATTTTCCCCGCATCCCATACCTGATAAAATCCGTTAACCGCCTGGTGAAAATGAATTTCATGGATAAAAAAGCTCCGCCGTTTCAAATGTATTTTCTGAGAGATAAGCTCCCGTAATTATTAAGCAGGGATCAACCATAGGAGAATGTTTTGCAGATAGACGTCAACTGTGATCTCGGCGAAGGCTTCGGGGCATACAGCGCAGGCCTTGACAGCGATGTAATGCCGCATATAACCTCTGCCAACGTGGCTTGCGGATGGCACGCAGGCGATCCAGTGGTTATGCAGACCACAGTGGAGATGGCCTCGAAATTCAATGTCCGGGTGGGAGCACACCCCGGATATCCCGATCTCATGGGCTTCGGCAGGCGTGAAATGAATTGCAGCCCCGGAGAGCTGGAAAGCTATATCCTTTACCAGGTCGGGGCCCTGCAGGCCTTCTGCCGCAGCAGAAACCTGAAAATGCAGCATGTAAAGCCCCACGGTGCCCTGTACCACGCAGTCCTTGCAGACTCTGAACTGGCCGGCGCACTTGCCCGGGCAGTGCAAAAAGCGGATCCAGGACTTATTATTCTCACACTGTCCGGCCCGAAAGGAGACGTTGTGTCCGGAATCTGTGAGCAGCTGGGTCTGCGTGTGGCCAGAGAGGCTTTCCCTGACCGGTCCTACAACCGGGACGGCACCCTGGTATCAAGAAATCTGCCCGGCGCGGTCCTTGAAGAGCCGGATGAAGTTGCCGCAAGAGCTTTGTCCATGGCCAGGGACGGAATAGCACTGACTCCAGAAGGTGAAAGGGTTACCATAGAAGCCCAGACCCTTTGCGTGCACGGAGACAGCCCGGCCGCTGTGGATGCTGTGAGCAAAATCCGGCAGATGCTCGACAAAAATAAAATCAGCCTTGTTCCGCTGCAAAAGATCCTGAGTTGATGCCTGAAGGAAAAGACCTCTCATGCCTGTGAAAATTAACAACCCTTGGCTTCGCCATTGTGCGGACTGGGGCCTGATTGTGGAATTCGGGGAGAGCATTGATCCGGAGCTAAACGCCTGGACCATGCTGGTGGCGGATCGACTGCGGAATTGCCTAATAGACGGCGTAATTGAGGTGGTCACGGCTTATTCCTCCTTCCTGGTCATCTACGACCCGCTGACAGTGGAGCCAGAGGCTCTCAAGGAAACGGTACTCTCCTGCTGCAGTGAAAAAAACGAAGGCGAATCTTTTCATTTCTCAGCCACGGCAGAGATACCGGTTTGCTACGAGCCAAAATACGCACCTGACATTGAAGACGTGGCACGTATCAACAGCCTGAGCGTGCAGGAAGTAATAGATATCCATTCAGGAAGCGAGTATCTCATCTACATGCTGGGATTCGCCCCCGGGTTTCCATATCTGGGAGGGCTGGATCAGCGCCTCCACACGCCAAGGCTGGACACGCCCCGGCAACTCCTGCCGGCCGGGTCGGTCGGCATAGCAGGATCCCAGACCGGAATTTATCCCCTGGCCAGCCCCGGCGGATGGCGTATAATAGGCAGAACCCCGCTGAGGCTGTTTGATGCCCGCCGGCAACCGCCCGTGCCCTACTACAAACCCGGAGACAAGCTTAAATTCAGGAGTATAAGCAAGGAGGAATTTCAACGCATGGCTAAGTGCGCGCAGTCATAAGTACAGTGACATTACAATCCCGACAGTAGGTTAACTATTGGGATCTGAAGCAACGCTGAAAAATCCGAAATTCGAAGCACAAAGCACGAAACAAGCAAGAATGACCAAAATATAAAACAAAACCAGCGCAATTCCACCCCAATTGAATTGAGCCAGCAGTGGAGTCTTCTCTATGTTTCGGACATTATGCCCTTATTAGAATTTTGAATTTGTTTACCCCTTACTGGATGCCCGCGCGCGAATTTCGATATTCGGATTTCGGATTTATTAAGTCAAAGCCTCCTTCATTGGTTTGACAGGACCAAGACAATACGTCACCGAACTTACGAATAAAAATACTAAGGAGGAAGGCCATGGCTGATGATACTTTTCTGGTTCTGGAGCCGGGGGCTTTTACCACGATACAGGATTTGGGGCGGTTCGGCTACCAGACCCTGGGGGTTCCCATCTCAGGAGCCATGGATTCCTACTCAGCCAGTGCGGCAAACATCCTTGCCGGCAACAGCCAGACATCCGCGGTTCTGGAGATGACTATACAGGGCTGCACCCTGGCTGTAATGCGCAATGCCCGGGTGGCTCTGACCGGTGCAAGAGCCGGAATCAGGCACAACAGCATGGAAAAACCTCCATGGAGCGCTTTCGAAGTGGAGCCGGGTGATGTTTTGCGTATCAGCCAGGTCAGCCTGGGCTGCCGAATTTATATGGCTGTTGACGGCGGATTTGACGTGCCCCTGGTCATGGGAAGCCGTTCAACCTATGCCCAGGCAGCCCTTGGCGGACATAAAGGCAGGGCCCTTCAAAAAGGGGACTTTCTGCCTGCCGGAAAGTCCGGGAAAATTCCAGCCGAAAATGTAATTCCCGAAGAATTCATACCGGAAATGGGGCAGGAGACAGAGCTTTGCTGCGTTGCCGGACCCCAGGAACACATGTTCCGGGACAAGGGCCGGGACCTGTTCACTTACGAATACACCGTGACCCAAAGAGCAGACAGACGCGGCATACGCCTGGAAGGCCCTCAGATTGAACACTCGCACCAGTCGCCCGGCGCAATTGTATCCGAGCCGATTTTACCAGGCAACATACAGGTCCCGGCAGACGGACAGCCCATAATTCTTTTGCGGGAGCAGACCACAGGTGGATATCCCAAGATCGCAACCGTTATATCAAGCGACCTGCCCAAACTGGGGCGTATAATACCCGGCGACAAGATAACCTTCAGAGCAGTTACCGTTGAACAAGCCAGGGACAAGAATCTAAAAGAGCAGGAATGGCTCAGGTCACTGCAAAAAATGCTTTGGCAGAAATCTTGAAACACATTCAGCGCCCAGGCCATATTAAACCTTTACAAAAAATGCGGTTTTGGCTAAATTCAGATCTACATTAACAGGGGCCAGGTTTTAATACGGCGTTTGGGTGTATTAACTTCCGTTAACCCGAATATTAAGGAGTGAGCCATGTATAAGAAATTTTTCATATTAACACTTCTGCTCGGTTTCTTTTTTGCCCCGCAGGTAAGCGCCCAAAGCATGAAAATGGATCTCAACGCAATATATCCGGCCTCCAACTTCCATACCAAGGGCGCCGTGAAATTCGGCGAACTGGTGGAAGAATACACAGACGGCGACATAAAGATCACTGTGCATTCAGGCGGCAGTTTAGGGTTTGAAGGAGAAGAACTGCTCAAGGCGGTCAGTGACGCATCGGTCCCCATGTCAGATATTTTGATGGGCGTGGTATCCGGCAGCGAGGAAATATTCGGCCTGAGCACTTACCCGCGGATAGTAACCTCCTATGAAGAAGCAAGAGAGCTTTACGAGGCTGCCCTTCCCTATTACGAGGACGCCTGCGAGAAATGGAATCAGAAGCTTCTGTACGCAGCACCCTGGCCCCCCAGCGGCCTGTTCACCAAGGAACGTGTTGACTCCATCGAAGACATAGACGGCCTGAAAACCCGGACCTATGACAAAAACGGGGCCAAATTTCTCAGAAAAGCCGGAGGCAGCCCCCAGTCCATGCCATGGGGCGAAGTCTACTCCGCACTTAACACCGGCCTCATCGACTCTGTGCTCACTTCCGCCACTTCCGGCAAGGACGGCAAGTTCTGGGAGGTTCTCGACCATTTCACCAACATTAATTTCGCCTATCCCCTCAACATGGTCACAATAAACCTGGACTACTGGAATTCCATGAGCGAGGATCAGCAAAAAGCTGTGCTCCGGGCTGCCCGGGAAACACAAAAGGCTCAGTGGGAGGCCTCCAGGCAGAGCAACCGGGAATCTCTTGAAGCCATAGAGGAAAACGGCATCCAGATAACCGAGGTCAGCGATGAATTCGGTGAAGAACTCGACGAGATAGCCGAAGAAATCTTTCAGGAATTCAAGTCTGATGCCGGGGAAGAAACCAAAAAAGCCCTGGAATCAATAGGGATGTAGGCTTTGTCCAGGGTAAGCGCAATAATCGAAGGCCTCTGCAGGGCAGGGGCCTTTATTTCTGCACTCTGCATGGCATTGATCGTGGCCCTGATCGTGCTGGAGATATTTTTACGAACGTTTTTCGGCTTCTCCACGATGGTAAGCAGCGAGTTCAGCGGGTATCTGCTGGTGGGTGTAGTGGCGATGGGTCTCGGCTACACACTTGACCACGAGGCCCATATCAGAATAACCCTGATCTGGGGCACTCTCCCGCCGAAATGGAAAAACAGGGTGGACATTACGGTGGCGGCTGTTTCGGTGGCTGTGACCTGTTTTGCCCTTTACCATTCAGTACTTCTGGTCCAACAGACATACAGCAGGGGCATGACTGCCGACACCATATCTGAAACACCGACCTGGATACCCCAGACCGCCATACCCATCGGCCTGTTTCTTTTTCTGCTGCAACTTTTGAACTTTATCCTCCGGAGGCTCAGGCAATGATCAGCAGCCCGCTGACACTGGCCCTGGTTCTTTTGCCGATAATGTTCGGCTTTCTTCTGTCCAGCAAATGGATAGGGTTCTCCCTGATCAGCACCGGTATCATAGGACTTGTGCTTTATGACGCCAACCTGCCCCCTGTTTTGTCTATCTGGGACAAAGCGGGAACCCTGCTTGCCAACTCCATATGGAACAGCCTGAACTCCTGGGCCTTGAGCGCTCTGCCCCTGTTCATACTCATGGGAGAGATCTTATACCGCACCGCCATCTCCACAAAGCTGCTAAACGGGCTTGTGCCCTGGCTGACAAGAATCCCGGGGAAACTCTACCATATAAATATTCTTGCCTGTTCTTTATTTGCAGCCGTATCCGGATCCAGCGCTGCCACCACGGCAACTGTGGGAAACATAACCTTAAGCGAGCTAAAACAGCGCGGCTATGACAAGAGGCTGGCCCTGGGCTCGCTGGCAGGCGCCGGTACCATGGGTTTTTTGATACCTCCCAGCCTTATCATGATCATTTACGGGGTCCTTTCCGACACATCAATAGGCAAACTCTTTATAGGAGGCATTATTCCGGGACTGATGCTGGCTTTTTTCTACTCAGCCTACATCGCGCTGCAATGCTTATTGCATCCCGAATATGTGCCCGTTAAACAGGATAATTTCACCTGGGGCCAGAAACTGCGTGCCTTAAAGGAAATACTGCCGGTTTTTGCCCTTATCTTCGTGGTGCTTGGCGGAATATACCTGGGCATGACAACCCCCACGGAAGCAGCCGCAATAGGAGTGGTCGGCTCCCTGGTTCTGGCATGGGGCTTTCGAAACCTTACCATGAAAAACCTGAGTGAAGCATTCATGGCTGCAGTACGCACTACCGCCATGATCTGCTTTATCATAGCCGGAGCGGCGTTTTTATCCCAGATGGTGGGATTCATAGGTATTGCCAATGCGCTCAGCCGCTATATTGTAAGCCTGGAGCTGTCGCCCTACGTGCTGATCCTGGTTGTGGGATTCATGTACATCCTGCTGGGCATGATACTCGACGGCATCTCCATTGTGGTCATGACCCTGCCCATAGTGCTCCCCATAGTGGTAACCGCCGGTTTTGACCCGCTGTGGTTCGGCATCTACCTGGTATTCATGGTGGAGCTGTCCCAGATCACTCCTCCCGTTGGATTCAGCCTGTTTGTAATAAATCACATCTCAAAAGAGAATATGTACACCATACTCAAGGCAACCTTTCCTTTTTTCCTGATCATGATCCTTATGGTGGTTTTAATAACCATGTTCCCCCAAATCGTTTTCTTTCTCACAGACAGAATATGAAAAATGCCGGCATTCATGGCGGCTCAGGGACAAAATTATGCTGCCGTCTGGACTGCGGGACAAAGAATTGCTAAATTATATATGTCAGTACCGGAAACAGGCATTTATGCCGCTGCCGCGGCATAAGCAACCTTTTTTTAAACTTTAACATTGAAAGGAGGGGAACCATGGGATTTGCACTTTCTGAAATGCAGCTCAATACCCCGGCTTTTGAAAACCGCGGCCAGGTGCCTCAGAAACACACAGGCTACGGTGATGACATATCACCGCCTATGGAATGGACAAATGTGCCGGAAAAAACACGCTCTTTTGCCATAATCTGCCACGACCCTGATGCACCCCTTGTACTGCCGGGCACCTACGGCTTCGTCCACTGGGTGCTATACAACATTCCCGGCTCTGTTACCAGCCTGCCAGAGGGAACCGGTGAATACACCAAGGGGGTAAACGATGCCAATAACATGGGCTACAACGGACCCAAGCCTCCTGCCGGCCACGGGATTCACCATTATTTCTGGTGGGTGCTGGCGCTAAACCGGGAGCTGGACCTCGAACCTGGTCTTACAATGTGGCAGCTGCTCGAACGAATCGAGCCCTACCTGATAGGCATGAACCGAATTGTGGGTATATACGAAAAGTAAGCGCCGGCCCTTAATTTTAAAGCCCCGGGAAATATCAATCTTCCGGGGCTTTTATCCCTTTTTGGGGCCTGTTTTATTTATTCACACCGGCAATTAATTGATTGCTTGACACCAAATCAAACGCAGTGGTATTTTGCTGCTTTATAAACAGTGTTTAGCGCCCTTAAACTTTGACTTACATGATGAGAAAAATGAGCACCCAGGAAAAAACCCCGTCTGTTAACGAGAAACGAAAACACCCCAGGATTGAAACTGAAAACGAGGTCGACTACATCCTGCTGGATACAAACAGGGAAAGAGTCGGTTATGGAAAAGCGCGGGCCCTGAACCTGAGTCAGAGCGGCGTGCTTTTGGAAACCGAAACACCGCTGGAGGGGTCATTTGTTATTCTCATGACCCTGGATCTTGATGGAAACCAGGTCCAGGTAAAAGGACGCATAGCAAATACCCGTGAATCTGACAAGCCTGGCTGTTACCTGACAGGAATACGGTTTACGGGATCCAAAAAAGAACACAAAAACGCTATTATTGCATTTGTGAAAAAATACACCCACCGCAAGCATTCCGGCCGGAATTCACAGTCACAGGGGCCGGAGGCAGAGAGCTGACAACGTTCGCCCCTAATTATCCAGCACCTCCCGCACCTTGGATGACAGATCCCTGATGGAAAACGGCTTGGAAAGAAAATTTGCGCCGCGGTCCACCCCACCGTGACGCGAAATTACATCCCTGGGATACCCGGACATGTAAAGCACCTTTACTTCAGGGCAGATAAGGCTGATTCGGTTATACAGGTTTATGCCGTCTATCCCCGGCATTACCACGTCAGTGACAAGCAGGTTAACCGGTTCTTCAAGGGTCTTTACCAGTGAAACCGCTTCCATGCCTTTTTCAGCTGTAAGTACCTTGTAGCCCTGTTGCTTCAGTACGGCAAAAGCAAGGTCTCTTACCTGCTCATTGTCCTCCACCAGCAAAAGGGTTTCCGAACCCGGGCTGCAGGACTGTTCCTGCCGGGTTTCAGCCTGCTGATGCACTGAGTCTTCTGCAGCCGGCAGATACACCTTGAACACCGACCCCATGCCCGGTTCTCCGTAAGCCCAGATATTTCCTCCGTGCTGCTTTACAATCCCGTAAACAGTTGACAACCCCAGACCCGTGCCTTTGCCAAGTTCCTTTGTGGTAAAAAACGGCTCAAAAAGATTCTGCCGGGTGTACTCATCCATGCCGGATCCTGTGTCTGCAACCGTGAGCAATACATACGAGCCTGGCACCACACTCTGATGCCTGGCTGCGTAATACTCGTCAAGTTCTGCAGAAGATGTCTCAATGGTGAGCTCGCCGCCGTGAGGCATGGCATCCTGGGCGTTTACCGCAAGGTTCATCACCACCTGTTCAAGCTGACCCGCCTCTGCCCTGACGCAGGGCAGCCGGGGTGCAAGGTTCATATGCATGGTTATATTTTCACGGATTGTGCGGCGTAAAAGCTTTTCGAAACCTTTTAACAATTCATTCACATCAACAGCCCTGAACTCCAGGGTCTGCTTGCGGCCGAAAGCCAGAAGCTGATGCACCAGGCTGCGCGCCCGCTTGGCCGCATTTTCCACCTCCTCAACTGATTTCCTGTCCTCACTGGCGAGCCCGTTCTTTTCGAGAAGCATCTCGCTGTAGCCAAGGACCGGCGACAGCAGATTGTTTAAATCATGGGCCACGCCGCCTGCAAGCCGCCCTATGGATTCTATCCTCTGGGACTGATGAAACTGCTCTTTCAAACGGGCCCTCTCATTTTCCGCCTTTTTTTTGCTTTCTGTCTGGATTTTCCAAAATCTTATGGTTATGCTCCACAGGATGATCAGGCCGGCAAGGCAGGCCAGGACTACCGCGATTGTTATCAGGGCATTCATCCTGTAAAAGGAGGCCTTGCTTTCCATTCTGCCGCGGATCAGGCTGCCGAGTTCCTTTGTTTCTTTTTCAAAATCACGCTGATTTTTTTGATAATCCCAGCCTGCCAGCAGCCTTTCAGCCTCGTCTTTTTTGCCGCTGGCCACCAGGTCGTAAACCCTTGCCTCAATTATGCTGATATCGGAAAGATATGTCTCTATCTTTGCGGTTTTGGCCCTGATTTCCTCTGAGTCCATAAGAAGGGGTATCCCCCGAAGAACCTGCTGCAGACGGGATTTTGTGGCTTCATAGTTTTGCCTGAGTCCCAGGTCTCCGCTGTATGTAGACACCCTGACAGCACTTTTCATGGCCTCGGCATGTAAAAGCAGCTCCCACGAGGAGCGCTCCACCGCCAGCTCCCTGTTTTTAAACGAGTTCAGGGAAGTG
Source organism: Desulfosalsimonas sp. (assembly GCA_041685965.1). Classification (GTDB taxonomy): domain Bacteria; phylum Desulfobacterota; class Desulfobacteria; order Desulfobacterales; family Desulfosalsimonadaceae; genus Desulfosalsimonas. Next base: position 8,923 of record JAWLEU010000011.1, on the reverse strand, counting down.
AAGGAAAAAAACAGGTTCCACCCCAGAAGTGCAATAAGGAAAAGGGTTACTGCGACAGATGCAATAAACCAGGGCTTAACAGATTTTTCATTCTTTTGCTTATTATGGTTATCGCATGCCTTCATGGCTGCTCCGGGAAAAACTAATCACAATCACTCCTATTATTCGATCCATGTACTGACCAGTCCGCTGTTTTCATTTACCCATGTTTTTGCAGCTTCGCTGTAGGTGGTATCTTCGCTCCTTGCCATGAGCATGACTTCCTCCATATCAGAAGGAGACCAGGAAAATTTTTCGAGAAACTCGTAAACCCTCGGCATATCCTTTTTCAGGCCTTTTCTGGCAATGGTGGCGATATGCTCTTTGTCCCCGTAGACGCCCTTTGGATCCGAAAGATACTTAAGGTCCCATTCCGCGAATTTCCAGTGCGGGGTCCACCCGGTTACAACAATGGGGCGCCCGTCGGAAACCGCTTTTTCAAGCGCAGACGTCATTGTGGGCCCGCTGCCTGAAACAAGCCGGAAACCTTCCAGATCATATTCCTCAATGACTTCGGCTGTCTTTCCCATAACACCTGCGTAAGGGTCAATGCCTATGATCCTGCCCTCGAATCTGTCAGCACTTCCTGCAAGCTCATCTATTGAGTCGATGTCAACATATTCGGGAACCACAAGTCCGTACCTGGTCCCCTCAAGATTAGGCCCCAGATTGTCCACATCCGACTGATGCTCCCTGTAATAGTCTCCGTGCAGAGACGGCAGCCATGCAGCAACGCAGAAGTCCTGATCTCCTGCGGCGATTGATTCCCACATTGCTATGGGATTTACTGAGAGCAGCTCGCAGCTGCGCTCCAGTTTTTGTTCTATAACAGCTCTGACAACCTGTGCGCTTGCCTTTTCAGAAACCCAGTCAACATAAACCATCTTTACCGGTTGTTTTTCATCATGCCCCTTTGTTTTACCTGCTTCAGGATCATCCTGTCCGCCGCAGGCGTGGAGCAACACGAGGACGCAGAAAAAAAATACATAAAACAGCCTGTTTTTTGTCAGAATCCTGCAAAACACAGCAGCCTCACTTATTGAATATTTTTCGGGTTCATCAAAAAAGCGCAATCCTGGCGGCCGGAAAACAAGACAATCAAGTAACCGATTACCTCCGGGATGTCAAATATACTAATAAATCTCTTGCACAGACCTGCAGCGCGGGAAATCAGGTTTCAACAACAGGGGATCATTTTTCACTCTGCAGCATTTCCTGCACCTTGTACACCAGGGCTTTCAAGGTGAAAGGCTTCTGGATGAAATCAACACCCTGATCAATCACTCCGTGGTGTGCAATCACGTCATCTGTATAACCGGACATATATAAAACCCTGACCTCCGGGTAAAGGCGTGCCACATTTTCAAAAACCTTCCTGCCGTTCATGTCCGGCATTATCACATCAGTCAACAGCAGGTGGACTTCTCCGCTGTACCTCTGCAAAGCCTCCACGGCCTGTTGCCCTCTTTCAGCGGCAATCACCTTGTATCCGGTCCTTTCCAGCACGGTGGAGGCAAGGTTTCTTACCTGAGCGTCATCCTCGACTATCAATATGGTTCCCGAACCTACGGCTGCAGGCTGAGGAGCGGGTGAATCTATGACCGCGCACGCTGATTCTTCAGTTACTGGCAGGTATATCCTGAAAGTGGTTCCCATGCCGGGTTCGCTGTATGCCCATATATTTCCTCCGTGCTGCTTTACAATGCCGTATGAAGTCGCCAGCCCCAGACCGGTGCCCTTTTCCTTTTCCTTGGTCGTAAAAAAAGGCTCAAAAAGGTGCTCCACAGTATCAGCATCCATTCCTGCGCCTGTGTCGCTTATTGCTATCATAACATAAGTTCCGGGCACGACTTCAGTTTTTTTGGTTGCATAGGTTTCATCCAGCTCGGCTTTTCCGGTTTCGATGACAAGCTGCCCGCCATTGGGCATGGCGTCCTGGGCATTGACAGCCAGGTTCATAACCACCTGTTCAAGCTGCCCGGCATCTCCCCCGATACGGGGCAGGGAATCGGCCATATTCATGTACAGGGCAATATCTTCTCTCAGAGTCCGCCGGAGCAGGTTTTTGAAATTTTCCAGGAGATCGTTGACATCAATGACCTGAAACTGAAGCGCCTGTTTCCTGGAAAATGCCAGAAGCTGCCTCACCAGTGCCCGGGCCCGCTTTCCGGCGCTCAGTATTTCTCCCAGCTGTTGCTTTCTGGAATCATTGCCTGCCATATCTTCAAACAGCATTTCGCTGTAGCCCAGAATCGGGGAAAGAAGGTTGTTTAAATCATGGGCCACCCCTCCGGCAAGCCTGCCGATGGACTCCATTTTCTGCGCCTGGTGAAACTGGCGCTGAAGCCTCATGTTTTCCCGCTCAGCCATCTTTCTGCCTGTTATGTCGGTTACAAAACCCTCGATTATAAAGCCGCCGGTTTCGTCAACGTTTTCCATCCTTGCGTTCATGCTCAGCCAAATACTGCTGCCGTCTTTTGTTTTTGCCTCATACTCGAAATTTTCCACATGACCCTTTTCCCGTATCAGATCCAAAAACTGCTTTCTACTTTCCGGGTCTGCATAAAGCTGGTTTTCAAGGTCATTATAATAGTCCACTGCCTCCTGCTTTGATGAAAAGCCAAGAATCCTTGCCATTGTTGAATTCGCAAGAAGGCCCTCTCCTTTTTCATTGGTCCTGAATATGCCCACCGGCGCATTTTCAAAAAGCTGACGGTATCTTTCCTCGCTTTTGCGAAGCCTGGATTCGATCTCCTTTTGCCCGGTTATATCCCTTGCTATAATAGCAAGCTCATACTCCCCTCTGATTTCTTCGAGGACAGTATTTTTGGCAGACATCCATCTCCATTGACCATCGCTTGTAATGGCCCTGAACTCAACCACCCTCTGGTTTACCCTGGTCCCTCCGTATCTTTTGTGCTCATCAAAAATTTCAGAGAGAGCATTTACAATCCTGTCTTTATCACCGGGATGAACAAACGGCTGAAAGTCTCGTCCGGCAAATGCCGTCTGCGGATAGCCCAGAATTATTCTGCAGTTGGGAGATATATATTTAAACACCCCCCTTTCATTTACTGTAAATATAAGATCCCCCGCGTTTTCGATTATAAGGCGAAAGCGTTGCTCTTCCTCAGAGGCGGGCATGGAAGACATAATAATTCCTTTGGTTTAACAGATTTTTCAAACAGACTCCGCCGGCGGCGGCTGCAGGAATACTCTTGTTTCGTATCGGACAAAAGGCAGGCACCTTTAACACATTGTGTTTAACAATGCTACTGCCTGACAAAACCTTCCTGTAGAAAAGTTGAGTTTAACCCCTTATCATGTTATATAAATAATTAAAAAATCAAAGATTTGTCATTGTACCCGGATGCGCTGAAACCCTTGCGCACCTGACAGGAGGCAGCAAAATGCACAAAGAAGAAAGCTCTGCCCCGGACTATCCTGTAATCCCGGAGGAAAGAAGCAGTGATGTCTGCAACCTGGAACTTGCAGAAAGTGCCGGGCTTATCCTTTTCATGGCCGGAAATCAGTTCATGCTCATGGACGAACTCACTGCAAGCTTTCAAAGCATTAACCCGGAAACAGGCACCATTGTTTACGAAACCCTTCCGCCGGGCCTTGAGTTAAAGCAGATACTTGCAGGAGGCGCAGTATTCGCCGGCAGGACCTACAGGTTGCAGCCGGATGTCTATTCCTCAGTGTCAGAGCAGGCAATGGAAACGCTTGCAGAACACGACCTAGTCGGCAAAAATGACTATTTCGTCTACCTGCACAACAGGCTTGCACTTATGGTCCGCAAAGGAAACCCAAGGGGCATAAAAGGAGTCGAAGACCTGGCGCGCAAAGACGTCACTGTCTCGCAGCCGGGGGCTGAATACGAGCATATAGCCAGCCACGCAATTGCAATGTATCAACAGTCAGGTGGCAGACAACTTGTGGATACAATCCTGGAGGAAAAACGGAAAGAAGGCACCACCATTTTTACAACCGTCCATCACAGGGAAACCCCGGAGCGCATTGTCAGCGGTCTGGCAGATGCCGGCCCTGTCTGGTATACCGAAATCGTCGAGGCAGAAAAAGCCGGGCTCGAATTAGAAGGCGTGGAGGTGGGCACTGAACTGGACCAGAGACAGAATATAAACTACTTTATTGCACCTGTGCGCACAGGGCGCAACCCTGAAAATGCCCGTAAATTCCTTGATTTCATAACTTCCCCTGCAGCCCGGCGGATATTTGAAAACCACGGGTTTATCACCTGAAATGATCCGGCAAAAAGAGATATCGGTTATAGGGGGAAACGTCGCAGGGCTTTCCGCCGCCTTCCATCTTGCCCGAAGGGGATTCAGGGTCACTGTATATGAATCTTCCGACTGGAACAAGCCGTGCGGCGGGGCGGTTAGCTGCGAATTTGCCGGATATTTAAGGCACGAACTCGGCATTGTCCCGCAAGGCGCTGACCAGGTTCCGCGTGAGGTCAGGCTTGCCTTCAGGCACGAGCGGTTTGTGGATTTAAAAGGTTTTTTCCTGGTCACAAGGCGCATGGACCTGCAGCAGAAACTGATCATGCGCCTGGGAAAAGAGCCGGGAATCGACATCGTGTTCAGGCGGGCCTCTATTACAGACCGCAGTCTTTTTACCCCGCAGACCATTGTAGCAACCGGCTTCAGCAGATTTACCAGACAGGCGCTGCCTGAGCAGTGGCGAAATATGTCCTGGGCAGCGGCGCTGCGTTTTGACGGAGAAATAGAAATGGACAGCCATCCGGGAAGGCATCTCATGTTTTTTGACAGCAGGATAAACGGCTACGGATGGTTGTTTATAGGAAGAAGAGGGCATGTCAATATAGGTGCAGGCGGTCTGACCGGGCAAAGGCAAATGCTGCAGTGGTATGATGAATTTCTGGAATATCTATCAAAGCGGCACGGCTATCATATCCGGCCTGAAAAACCCGAACCCCGGGGCTGGAAAATACCGGTCTGCCTCAGGATGCGGGATCTTCAACCGGTTTTTTGCAAAGACGGAGTCGAATTCATAGGCACCGGCGATGCCCTGGGGCTGGCCCACCCCTTTACAGGTGCAGGCATAGAGCCGGCCTGGCAGTCAGGCCGGGTTCTTGCAGAGTGCGCGGATCCGGAAACGGGGGTAATAGATACCCGCAGATATGCGGAGGTGCTTGTGCGCAACCTGCGGCTTACCTGCCGCAAGCCCATAGACCTTGTACTTGCAGCAGCGGCAAACAGCCGCGTTCTGCCCGGCAGGGATGCTCTGGGCTTTATCGGGGCAAAACTTGCAACACCCTATCTTTTAAGGAAAATGAGAAAACATCCCTGGTTTGCCCTCGTCCATGACGGCAAGGCGAAAACCGGGTGCGCTGCACCGCGCTGACAATGAGGATGCAGCGAAACACAAATATAATTCACGATTGAGGAGGTTAAAATGTATACACATCTGTTCTCGCCGATTGAAATCCAGGGAAAAACTTTTTCCAACAGGATTACAATGGCGCCGCTTTATCTGGGCTACGCAGGCGAAGGGGGCACTGTATCGCCTCTTTTGCTGGAGCACTACAGGCTCATGGCCCAAAGCGGGGCGGCAATGATAAACGTGGAGAACTCAACCGTGGATCACCCTGACGGCAGCGGCTCAAACCGCACCATCCGCATTGACACGGATGACAATATGGAAGGGCTTGAAAAACTGGCAGAAAACATCAAAAGCCAGGGGGCGCTTGCCTGCATCCAGATAAATCATGCGGGCCGGTTTGCAGGCATGGGCCGGCAGCTTGCGCCTTCGGCGGTTGACACCTTCGGCGGAAAGCCGGAAGTGCTGGATAAAAAACAGATCGCAGAAATCCGGAAAAAGTTCGCTCAAGCCGCAAAGAGGGCTCAATCCGCCGGCTTTGACATGGTGGAACTGCACGGGGGGACAGGTTATCTTCTGGCTCAGTTCATATCCCCCAGAACGAATAAAAGAGATGATGACTACGGAGGGAAGCTTAAAAACAGGATGAAATTCCCCCTGGAGGTTCTCTCTGAAGTCAAATCCGCGGTTGGGGATTTTCCCGCGGGCTACCGGTTCATGGCAGACGAATTTCTGTCTGACGGCCTGAAACTCGATGAATCAACGGATTTTGCCGGCGCCCTTTCAGAGGCGGGCGTTGCATGGCTCTCTGTTATGGGAGGCACATACGAGTCCTTCATGCTGCCGGAACTCGGGGAAAAATTCAAAACCCCCGGCTATAATGCGGATCTTGCAGGCGAGGTAAGAAAATACTCCCGGTCCCCTGTAATCGCTGCAGGCAGAATCTCTTCGGGAAGCGTTGCAGAAGAGATGATTGCCGGAGGAAAAGCGGACCTGGCGGGACTCGGCCGGGTGTTGTGGGCCGATCCCCAGTGGCCTCAAAAGGTGCGCGAGGGCCGCGAAAGCGAAATCATTCAATGCGATCCGGAATGCGGCGATATATGCATGCAGCTGGTAATGAAAGGCAAGCCGGCCTACTGCACCCAGTGGCCCCCGGAAAAGACCAGGAGGTTCAAGGACATGTTCGGGTAGAAACAAGAGCTGCAAGAACTAACATGCCTTCCTTTACTGCCTTATGCAGCCCGGCGGCAGCCGGGCTGCGGCCCTCCGGAGATATGATTCGTTTCAAAAACACTGTTTTTCTTATTTTCAATGCCTCTTTTCCTATGAATCAAGGCCCTACAAGCTTTGCCATATAATTTTACAATTGAACTCCCGTGTCTAAATAGTGTATAATGAAAAAATGGACTTTCAAAGGTATAAAATAAACCGGCGGGTGCTGGAAGACCTTGAACACCGCTCAACGCCGGGAATGTATTTCTACATAGTCATCACCGCATTGGTGCTGAGTGTAAACGGATTCTACCAGAGGCATCTTGAGTTTTCCGTGGTTTTCGCCTCAGCAATGGCGCTGATTGCGGTTTTCCGGATCACGCAGTTCTACCTGTTCGAAAGTCTTTTCAGATTAAGCAGCAGGTTTAATTCCGGCGCCTTTTTTACAAGCGTATTTGCAACCTCGATCGTATGGGGCGCAGGATTTGCCTACTTCATGATTCATCCGGAGGAAACACCCTCGCAGATGGTCATGCTCACGGCCACATCAGGGCTTACCGCAGGCGGAGTTGTTGCATTCATCCCTGCATGGCGCGTCTCAGTGCTCTACAACGTATTCATGCTCGGTCCGGCAGTTGTCCTGATGTTCGCGAAGGATATAAATCCGGCGCTTGCGTTTCTGATACTGTTGTATGCTTTGTACATGCCCATTATCGCATCCCGGGGCAACCGGGAATACTGGGATGCTCTTGAAAACGAACACCTGCTGACAATAAAGTCCGATGAAATCCGAAAACTAAGCAGGACGGACGGATTGACAGGCCTTTACAACAGGCGCTATTTCGAGGAAATATTTACACAGCAGTGGAAGGCTGCGGCAAGAAACCACGTCCCCATCTCCCTAATTATAGGCGATATAGACTTTTTCAAGCATATAAACGATACTTACGGCCATACGGCAGGAGACGTTTTTCTGCAAAAAATCTCTGAACTTCTCCGAAGCATCATGAAAAGGGAAACCGATTTCATCGCAAGATACGGAGGAGAGGAGTTCGTGGTTCTTACCTTCAACATCGGTGACAGCGAGACTTACAGGCTCGCTGAAACAATCCGGGAAGAAATCGAGAAAATGACCCTTGACCACGAAGGCATGACCCTGACCACAACCATCAGCCTCGGGGCTGCAACATGCATTCCTGAAAGAAACGAGAAAAAAGAGCAGTTTTTAAAGCAGGCGGATGAAGCGCTCTACATGGCAAAAAATGCAGGGCGCAACCGCGTGGTTTTCCACGGCCAGAAAATACAGCCTGCAAACTTCTAAAAGAAATTGCGCAGTATCCAGTTGAAAAGGTCTTCGCCCTGATTTTCTGAAAAAACATTATCCCTGCGCGATTTTCTCCGACCGGAGGCAGCAAAGGGTTCCCGCCCGGGTATAAGAGGCTCTGCCGCGCCCTGTGAAGGCCGCGGCCGGCTTACACGCACTCGGACCTGCTCTCCTGAAGTGCTCTGTTCATACCGCCTGCGCTTTTCCGAATCTGCCAGCACGTTGTAAGCTTCCTGGATATCCCTGAACTTCCGGGTATCGCCGCCTTCGTGGTCGGGATGGTACTGCTTTGCAAGTCTGCGATAGGCGTTTTTTACCTCCCTTGTGCTTGCATCAGGCGCAATCCCCAGAACTGCATAGTAGCTTTTCGCCATAATACCTCCCACCTCCTGTTGCAGCGGATTCTTTATGGCCGGTTATTTATTAATATAAACTATGGTTGTCCCGGAGTCAATTCCCGTCGTCGGACATCTCTGATGAGACATCTGCCAGCATCTCTTCGAAATGCCCGACCTCCCTTCGCCTGAGCTCCGATCGCACGGCATCAGGGTCCAGCAAATCAGTTTGGCCGTGATAAGTCTTTAGCATTTTTACAATATCAAGGCGGTCTGACAGGGCTTTTTCAGACCGGGGGTCCTTTGCATACCTGTGCAGCTTCATTGAAATTATAAGCTCCGGCCTCAGGATGCCTATTTTATGCCCGTCAAAAGCCAGGGTGTTGGTGGTTTTCTCCGGGTCTTGAAGTATACGGCGCAGCAGCTTTGTCGAGACCGGCCTGCTGCCCTCGGAAATAAAATCCACGTAAAGGCGGGTCTTTCTGTGTCTGAGGCTGTGGTTCGCAGAATCAGAGGTCTCAAAATATTCTTCGAGGACGGCGAGTTTTTCCGGGGGGAGATCGTCATTTAAAAAATCCTCGAAATCCTTTTTGGGCAGGATAACGTCAACATCGAATGTAACCCTGGGCTCCACCGGCGGCTGGATGTA
>JAWLEU010000010.1:0-25010 GCA_041685965.1 Desulfosalsimonas sp. | reverse complement strand
GGCCGGTCGGGGCAATATTTCATCCTTTACGCCCATATCCGCCCTGATCAAAGCGTGCGGCCGGGACAGGCGCTTGCAGCCGGCCAGACATTTGCGGCTGTAGCACCGCCCGCACAAAACACGATTCTGCCCCCGCACCTGCATTTGAGCGTGATGCCGTGCGAAAAAATGCCTTCGTTTGAAAAGCTTGACTGGCCGCTTTTAAACACCCTGGAAACAGACATGTTCCTGGACCCGGGTGATGTGACAGGCTGTGTCGGCCGGGTGATTGATTTTAATCCCGGCACGAACCTTTTTGACGAGTTTGCCCGGATGAGCTGAAACGCCTTGAATTTGCATCAAAGCTTTGTTATAGATTGTTAATTTTAACAACCCAATTCCCTGTTGCAGGAGGATAGATGATTAGAGCAGCTGTTGCGGGCGCAACAGGATATGCTGGGGCGGAACTGGTCCGTATTCTCTCAGGACATCCGGAAGTTGTGCTCACGGTTCTTACCTCCCGCCAATACGCGGGCGTACCTTTTGACAGGATTTATCCTGCCATGTCAGGCGTTATAACCCGGGAGTGCGAAACCTTTGAGGCAGACTCAGTCTGCAGTCGTGCGGATGTGGTATTTACAGCCCTTCCTCACAAGCTTCCAATGGAAATAATCCCCGGCATTCTGGACAGGGGCTGCAAAGTGGTTGATCTTTCCGCGGATTTCAGGTTCCGGGACCCTGAGTTGTATGAGGCTTCATACCAGCCCCACGCTGCAAAGGAACTGCTTTCCGGTTCAGTTTACGGCCTTTCTGAAGTGTTCGCAGATGAAATCGGGGAAGCAAACCTTGTCGGCAATCCGGGGTGCTACCCCACCAGCGTGCTTCTTGGACTGATTCCGCTTATAAAAGCCGGGATGATAGATACCTCCACCATAATTGCGGATTCAAAGTCAGGCGTCAGCGGGGCCGGCCGCAGTCCGGCCCTGACTACACTTTACTGCGAGGCAAACGAGTCCTTCAAGGCCTACAAGGTTGCATCCCACCGCCATGAGCCCGAAATGGAGCAGATCCTCGGCCGTATCGCGGGAAAGAACGTAAACATAAGCTTCGTGCCCCACCTTGTTCCCATGATCCGTGGAATGGAAACCACTATCTACGCCTCGCTGGCAGGCAATCCGGACGATGAAGCTGTCAGGGAGTGTCTGACCGCTTATTACCGGGGCTGCAGGTTCATCAGGATTACGGAAAACGGCCGGCCGCCTGATACAAGGAATGTAAGGGGAACAAACTATTGTGATATAGGCTTTGTAATCGACCGTGACAACCGCAGACTTATTCTAATGTCTGCAATTGACAATCTTGTAAAGGGTGCGGCAGGCCAGGCGGTCCAGAATATGAACCTTATGTGGGGCCTGTCTGAAACCGCGGGGCTGACCGCTTCTCCCTTTCCTGTGTAAGGCTTTTTTTCAGGCAATCAAAACGGAGCTTTCAAATGAAGATTACCCAGATTTCCGTGTTCATGGAAAACCGGTCCGGGCGGCTGGCAAGGATCACCACCGCCCTGGGAGAGGCAGGAGTAAACATCCGCGCCATGTCCCTGGCTGACACCTCGGATTTCGGAATCCTGCGCCTGATAGTTTCTGATATTGAAAAAGCCGGCCGGGTGTTAAAAGAACACGGATTCCTTGTTCGTACAGCCGAGGTAGTGGCGGTTGCCATCCCTGATGTTCCCGGAGCCCTCGGCAACCTTCTTTCCATAATGGAGCGTGCGGACCTAAACGTTGAATACATGTACGCGTTTGTTGAAAAGGCCCATGATCATGCTGTTTTGATCTTTCGCTTCGATGATATGGACCGTGCAATAGACGTTATGCTGGAAAATGATATAAACGTTCTCGAAGTACGCAAGGTTCTCGGAATGTAGTCCGCGATATGATTTTTTAAATCAAAAAAGAGGGGGGAAGAGACAGTGAAAAACAGAGTTTTACCGGCATTGACTGCAATGTTGTTGGTTTTCTGCTTTGCTGCGGCTGGTTATGCGGAAGAAAAGGAACCCTATCATATAGGAGGCGTGTTTTCCATCACGGGCAGCGCGGCCTGGCTGGGAGAGCCCGCAAGAAACACCGTGGAAATGATAGCAGAAGAGATAAACGATAACGGCGGCATAAACGGGCGCATGATTGAACTGCACATCGAAGATACCCAGGGCAGCAACACCAGGGCGGTCAACGCGGTGAGAAAACTGATCAAGAAAAACGATGTGTGCGCCATTATCGGACCTTCGCGCAGCGGGACCTCTCTTGCAGCAGTTCCGGTGGCGGAAAAAGCGCAAATCCCGATGCTGTCATGCGCTGCCGCGGCAAGCATCACCAATCCCCCGGAGGACCGCAGGTTTGTCTTCAAAATGGGCCAGAATGACAGTGATGCAGCCAGGCGGATCTATGAACACATGAATGAAAACGATATAGAAAAGGTCGGGATTCTCACCGGAACCACAGGCTTCGGCGACGCCGGCAGAACCCAGTTGAAAGAACTTGCAGAGGAATACGGAATTGAAATTGTGGCCGATGAAACATACGGCCCCGGAGATACCGACATGACCGCCCAGCTTATGGGAATCCGCAGAACCGATGCCGGGGCAGTGATTAACTGGTCCATCGTTCCGGCCCAGTCCATAGTTCCCAAAAACATGAAACAGCTGAACATGCAGATGCAGCTGTATCAGAGCCACGGGTTTGCAAACACCAAGTATGTCGAGGCAGCAGGCCAGGCTGCAGAAGGATCGATCTTTCCATCCGGCCGCATCATGGCCGCCTCAACTGTACCTGAAGACCATCCCCAGAAAGACGCCCTTGTATCGTATAAGGAAAACTATGAAAGCACCTACGGCGAAGCAGTGACAACTTTCGGCGGGCATGCCTATGATGCGATCCATATCATTGCAAAAGCTCTGGAAGAGGTGGGCAATGATCCCGTAGAAATAAGGGATGCAATAGAGGAGATGGAATTTGTCGGCATAAGCGGCGTGTTCAACTTTTCCGGAGACGATCACTGCGGCCTGTCAAAAGAAGATTTTGAAATGATGACGGTTAAAGACGGCAAGATAGTGGTGCTGGACAAATAGGCATGGAACTAGGGGTTATTACAGACTGGCTCCAGTTCCTGTTCATGGGAATCCAGCGCGGGGCAATATATGCCATGGTGGCCATGGGTTTTAACATGATCTACAGCTCCACCGGCATCATCAATTTCGCCCAGGGCGAGTTCGTCGTCCTGGGCGGCCTTATGATGGTGTCGCTTACCATGGTCCTTGGTTTGTCCCTGGTGTTTGCATTTTTCGTTTCAGTGGCGTTTGTCACAGTGGTGGGAATTTTAATGGAGCGCCTCACCATAAATCCTGTCAAACATCCCAGTGTTCTGCGTCTTATTATAATCACCATAGCGGTTTCAATGCTTCTCAAGGGCGGCGCAATGTGTGTTTGGGGCAAAGGCTCTCATTACATGCGCCATTTTACAGAAGGGGCTCCCCTGGATTTCATGGGTGCCACTGTTATGCCCCAGACTCTTTGGATCATCGGAATATTGATTCTGCTGGTGATCGGTTACGTGGTGTTTTTCAACTTTACAATGACCGGAAAATGCATGAGGGCTTGTGCCATCAATCGTGATGCGGCCAGGCTTGCCGGTATCAACGACCGCAGGATGGTTATGCTTTCCTTTGCCCTTTCCGCGGCCATCGGCGCGATAGCCGGCATTATCATCACCCCTTTGATCCAGATGGACTACGCCAGGGGGGCTCTTCTGGGTTTGAAGGGATTCGGCGCGGCTGTAATCGGCGGTCTGGGCAACAGCCTGGGAGCTGTTGCAGCGGGTCTGCTGCTCGGAACCATAGAGGCAATGGCGGGCGGTTATGTTTCTTCGCATTACATGGACGCAATTGCCCTTGTCGTGATGCTTGCCGTACTTTTTGTTAGGCCCGGCGGGCTGTTTGGAAAGTCCGAAGAAGTTCGTTTAAAAGAGTTTTGAAATGCCGCTGAAGGATTATATCGGATTCTGCATTCTAATCTGCCTTGTGCTTTTGATGCCGCACCTGATGGTAAACGACTACTATCTGGGTGTGCTTGTGTTTGCAGCGTTTAACTGCCTTGCCTGTATAGGGCTCTGTCTGCTGATGGGTTATGCCGGCCAGATATCTCTGGGCCACGGTGCCTTTATCGCCATAGGGGCCTACAGCTCGGGGATTTTTACCACTGCCTTCGGCTGGTCGCCCTGGGCTGCAATGGCTGCAGGGGCCTTTGCAGCAATGGTAATAGCAATGGCGGTAGGCATTCCCACCTTGCGCCTCAAGGGTCATTATCTGGCCATGGCCACACTCGGGTTTGCCTCGATAGTTCACATAGTTGCAGTTGCAGCCACAGGATTTACAGGAGGGCCCGCCGGAATGTCAGGAATACCCGGGCTGAGACTTTTCGGTTATCCCCTGGACTCTGATCTCAAATACTATTATTTTGCCTGGGCCGCTGTGATCATAGGGCTGTATTTCGCATTTAACCTTATTCACTCCAGGGTGGGAAGGGGCCTGCGCGCAATTCACGGCAGCGGGGATGCGGCAGAAGCAGTCGGGGTAAACACTGCAGTCTACAAGATCCAGGTCTTTGCCTTAAGCGCTGTTTACGCCTCTGTGGGCGGGAGTCTTTATGCCTGTTACGTAAATTATATTGATCCCGGCCCGTTTGACGTGATGCACTCTGTAATGCTTGTTACAATGGTTGCGGTGGGAGGCTTGCGGCATCTCTGGGGCGCTGTGATAGGCGCGGTTCTGCTCTCTGTTCTGCCAGAGATTCTTTCAATGGCTGCAGCCCCGCTCAGGGGCATAGGCATAGCCTACCGTCCTGACTATGATATCCTGGTATACGGCGGAATTTTGCTTTTGATCATGATGTTTCTGCCTGACGGGCTTTTTGCGGGAATTGCCTCTGCAGGAAGATCAGGAATTGCTGTTGTTAAAAAATACGCAAGAGGCGGCCGAATTGCCGGAAAATAACCAAATACTTGAGCTGCAGCGCCTGAGAAAGGTTTTCGGCGGAGTGGTTGCGCTCGATGACCTCTCCTTTGCGGTTAAGCGAAATAGTATAACGTCCGTGATAGGACCCAACGGGGCAGGCAAGACAACGGTTTTTAACCTTATCACCGGCTATCTGCGCCCCACCTCCGGAGCGCTGGTCTACAAGGGCAGTTTTTTAAAAAGTGAAAATCCGCACAGGATGGCAGCCATGGGAATAGGCCGGACCTTTCAGAATGTCCAGGTTTTTGCCGACATGACGGGTCTTGAAAACGTAATGGTGGGCAGGCATCTTCGTTCAAGCGCCGGGATAATAGTCTCCGGTCTTCTGCCGTCGTTTTTGAGAAGCGAGGAAAAGCAGGTAACAGAAGATGCTGCCCGTTGTCTCGAGTTTGTGGGCCTGGCTCAGGCAGCGGACAAGCCTGCCGGTGCCCTGCCGCTTGGCAACCAGCGGATGCTGGAAATTGCAAGGGCCCTGGCAATAGAGCCGGATCTGCTTTTGCTCGATGAGCCCGCATCCGGGTTAAACAGCAGGGAAACCATCGCGATGGGCGAACTCATTGGCCGCATAAGGCAGAAGGGAATTACCGTGATGCTCGTTGAACACGACATGGAGCTGGTAATGGATATATCGGATAACGTTGCGGTGATGAATTTCGGAAAGCTGCTTGCAGAGGGCACTCCCCGGGAAATACAGCAGAACATGGAAGTCATCTCTGCGTATCTGGGGGAATGAAACCTCTCAGCCTCAGATGCGGACATAATGTTTCACACATAACACTTCGAAAATATAAATTATGTTGCGCCTTGTAAATGTAAACTGCTATTATGGTCTTGTGAGGGTATTGAAAAATGTTTCCCTGCATGTCGGCCAGGGCGAGATCGTTACTCTTATAGGTGCCAACGGGGCCGGCAAGACTACCACCCTGAGGGCGGTCAGCGGGCTTCATCCGGTAAGGGAGGGCGGGATTTATTTTGAGGACCGCAATATTACCGGATGGCCGGCCGAACGACTGGTGGAGCTTGGAATCGGACACGTTCCTGAGGGCCGCCAGATCTTCAGGCCAATGTCGGTCTACGATAATCTTGAACTGGGCGGGCATCTCGTATATAAACATTATGGCAGAAAGCGTTTAAAGGCGGAAATCGATGAGGTGTTTGAAATGTTTCCGGTGCTTCACCAGCGCCGGGGACAGTACGCCGGCACCCTTTCAGGCGGCGAGCAGCAGATGCTTGCAATCGCCATGGCCCTGATGTCAGGGCCGAGGCTTCTGCTTCTCGACGAGCCGTCCATGGGGCTTGCCCCCATGATCGCAAGGGACATATTTGCCCGGATAGCAAGGCTACAGCAGGAAAAGAAACTTACGGTGCTTCTGATTGAGCAGAACGCCAGGTCCGCTCTTGCCATTTCCCACAGGGGATACGTGATGGAAACCGGCCGCATACTGATCGAAGAAGAGGCAGGGGCGCTTCTTGCCAATCCCGAGGTAAAGCGGGCCTATCTCGGCCGCGATCAGCGGGAAATATGGGAATAACTCCGTAGGGTGGGGGGCACGCCAATGAAGTACTGGAACGAGAAAATCGAATGCATGGACCGGGAGGCAATATCCCAGCTCCAGCTCGAAGGGCTTCAGTCCACCCTGAACCGGGTTTACAAAAACGTGCGCCACTACCGCAAGCTTTTCAGGGAGATTGATTTCATGCCCGAGGACCTCACCTCCCTGGATATGCTGCAGAAATTGCCGCTTTTAACCCGTAGGGATCTGAGCAGAAACTATCCGTATGACATGTTTGCAGTTCCCCTCAGGGAAGTGGTTCGCCTTCACACCACCGCCTTTAACTTTGAAGAACCCGTGGTAATCGGGCTTACCAGAAACGACATGTCCAGCTGGGCCGAGCTCACTGCGCGCAATCTTGCCGGAGTCGGTGTAACCACGGACGATGTTGTACAGATAGCGCTTACATTCGGCACCTCATCGGGTCCCTTCGGATTTCAGCTGGGCGCGGAACTGATCGGCGCATCAGTGATTCCAATGTCGGCAGGCAAGCACAGGGAGCAGGTAAAGGTAATGCGGGATTTCAAAACCTCTGTTCTGATCTCTACCCCCACTGCAGCCCTCGGGCTGGGCCGGGCCCTGGAGGATCTGGCAATAGACCCGAACGGCCTTATGCTCAAGTGCGCGGTATTGGGCGCGGAACCATGGGGCGAACAGGTGCGCGGCAGAATTGAAGGGGGATTTTTTATCACGGTAACCGATACCTACGGGCTGACAGAAGTTTTCGGACCGGGTGTGGCCTGGGAATGTCCGGCCAAAAAAGGCATGCACATAGCAGAAGACCATTTCATAGCAGAAATCATAGATCCGGATACCCTTGAGGTTCTTGCACCCGGCGAAGAAGGCGAGCTTGTGATTACAACCATAGGCAAGGAGGCATTCCCGCTTATCCGTTTCAGAACCGGTGATCTGACAAGGCTCGATTATGAGCC
Organism: Desulfosalsimonas sp.; assembly: GCA_041685965.1. GTDB lineage: Bacteria > Desulfobacterota > Desulfobacteria > Desulfobacterales > Desulfosalsimonadaceae > Desulfosalsimonas. Next base: position 17,481 of record JAWLEU010000010.1, on the reverse strand, counting down.
CTGCGAATGCGGCAGAACCCACTGCCGTATTTCCCGTATATTCAAAAGATGCGACGATGTGGTGGTTGTGCGCGGCACCAGTGTTGCACCGGATCAGATCGGCCGCATCCTTTCCCGGGCCGGAGGGGTTGAGCCCAGGTTCCAGTTAATCGTGGACCGGGTTGAGGACATGGACAGGCTCGTGGTAAACATCGAGGCAACAGAGAACTATTTTTTTGATGAAATGAAAAAACAGCGGCGTTTCGTGGAACACCTGCACAGCCGGATATCCGAGTTTATGGGCTGGGAGGTTGACGTCCGCCTTGTAGAGCCCCAAACATTCGAGCCCTGGCCGAAAGTTGTGGACAACCGCAGTTTTGAATAGGCAATGACTGAAAAAAATAACCGGCATTTTTGGTCAAGCACTGCTGTATTTACGTTAACCCAAAAAAAAGGAGTTTGAACCATGACTGCACAACTCATTAAGGGAACCGAAATCCGGGAGCAGATCCTTGAGGAAATTGAAAAGGAAGTAAAGCAGATCAAGGAAAAGCACAATGTGTCTCCCGGCCTGGTAACCATCCTGGTGGGCGAAAACCCGGCCTCGGTATCTTATGTATCGCTTAAGGTCAAGACAGCCGAGCGCCTGGGCTACAAGGAAGTCCAGGACAACCAGCCTGAAGACATCTCTGAGCAGGATCTGCTGGGGCTGATCGACAAGTACAACAAGGATGATTCCATCCACGGCATCCTGGTGCAGCTGCCGCTTCCGGACCACATTGACGACAAAAAGATCTTAAACGCAATCGATCCGGACAAGGACGTTGACGGATTTCATCCCGTAAACGTCGGCCGCCTGATGATCGGGGGATCAGAGGTGAAGTTCCCGCCGTGTACACCTGCGGGCATCCAGGAAATGATAGTGCGCGCAGGCGTTGAAACCAGCGGTGCGGAAGTGGTTGTGGTGGGCCGCTCCAATATCGTTGGCAAGCCCATTGCAATGATGATGTGCCAGAAAGGAAAGGGCGCCAACTCCACGGTCACAATAGTCCATACCCGAACAAAAGACCTTGAGGCCCACTGCAAGCGCGCTGACATTCTCATAGTGGCGGCTGGTGTGCCGGGTCTTGTAAAGCCGGAATGGATCAAGGAAGGCGCATGCGTGATAGATGTCGGAGTCAACCGCGTCGGCGAGAAGATCAGCGAAAAAACTGGCAAGAAAGTAGCCATCCTGCGCGGAGACGTTGACTTTGACACAGCCAAGGAAATTGCGGGCCACATAACCCCTGTTCCTGGCGGCGTGGGCCCCATGACCATAACCATGCTGATGCAGAACACCCTGAACTCGCTCAAATTCAGGCTCGGATTAATGTAGTTGCCTTGTTTCCAGGATTCTGATATTCTGCAAAGCTGAAAGGCCCCCGGAGCAACAAAGGACCAAGGGGGTTTTTCAGCTTTTTTATCTTCAGGCTCGCCGGGCAAAACTGCACGGCCATGACTTGACTAACCCAGAATGCATACGCATTATTTGGTTGTCCGAACCGGTTTCGGCGGATTAATAAAGTAAAAACAACTACGGGGAAACATTAAGGATATGGCAGGACTTGCCGCTACAAACTTTTTGACCAGATTATTCGGGAGCAAAAACGAAAGGGTGCTTAAAAAGCTATACCCAGTCGTTGACGAGGTAAACGCGCTCGAGCCGAAATATTCGGAAATGACCGATGAGCAGCTCGCAGATCAGACAACGGTATTCAAATCCCGTTATCAGGCCGGCGAATCCCTGGACGAGCTGCTGCCAGAGGCATTTGCGGTGGTTCGCGAAGCATCAAAGCGTACAGTCGGCATGCGCCATTTTGACGTGCAGATCCTCGGCGGAATTGTTCTGCACCAGGGCAATATAGCGGAAATGAAAACAGGCGAGGGTAAAACCCTGGTGGCAACCCTTGCAATCTATCTTAACGCGATTTCAGGCAGGGGCGCCCACGTTGTCACTGTAAACGATTACCTGGCCTCCCGTGATGCAGAGTGGATGGGCAGGATTTACCGTTTTCTCGGCATGAGCGTGGGCAACATAGTGCACGGCATGGATGACGCCCAGCGCAAGGCGGCCTATGCATGCGACATAACATACGGAACAAACAACGAGTTCGGCTTTGACTACCTGCGCGACAACATGAAGTTTGACAAGGAATCGCTGGTACAGAGGGAGCTTAACTTTGCCATAGTGGACGAAGTCGACAGCATACTTATTGACGAGGCCCGCACTCCTTTGATTATTTCGGGGCCTGCTGAAAAATCAACCCATCTGTATTATCAGGTAAACAGCATAGTTCCCGGGTTAAAACCCGAGCAGCACTATAGCGTGGATGAAAAAGCCAAGTCAGTGACCCTGACCGAGGAAGGGGTTGCAAAGGCAGAGTCCCTGCTGGGTGTGGAGAACCTTTATGATCACAGAAACATAGAGGTGCTGCATCATTTAAACCAGGCCTTAAAAGCCCATGCTCTTTTTACCAAAGACGTTGATTACATCGTAAAAGAAGGCCAGGTTATTATCGTTGACGAATTCACCGGCAGGTTAATGCCCGGGCGCAGATACAGCGACGGCCTTCACCAGGCCCTGGAGGCCAAGGAGGGGGTCAAGATTGAAAACGAAAACCAGACCCTTGCCACTATTACTTTTCAGAATTTTTTCAGAATGTATAACAAGCTGTCAGGAATGACAGGCACTGCTGATACAGAGGCTGCGGAGTTCAAAAAAATCTACGATCTCGACGTGGTTATAATCCCCACAAACGAGCCTATGATCCGCGAGGATCACCCGGACATGATATACATGACAAAAAGGGAAAAATATGACGCAGCCATAGAAGAGATCATAGAATTAAACAAGATAGGCCGCCCGGTTCTGGTGGGCACGGTATCCATAGATGTCTCGGAGTATTTAAGCGATCTTTTGAAAAAACGAGGGATAAAGCACAATGTGTTAAATGCCAAAAACCACGAGGCTGAAGCCGAAATAATCGCCAATGCCGGGCAGGAAGGGGCTGTGACAATCTCTACCAACATGGCGGGACGCGGAACCGACATCGTGCTCGGAGAAGGGGTCGCCGAACTCGGCGGGCTCCACATTCTGGGCACCGAGCGCCACGAGAGCCGGCGGATCGACAACCAGCTGCGGGGAAGGTCAGGCCGCCAGGGGGATCCCGGCTCTTCGCGTTTCTATTTGTCCCTTGAAGACGATCTGCTGCGGATTTTCGGGGGCGAGCGTATCTCGGGATTCATGAACCGAATGGGCATGGGCGAGGGCGAGCCCATTGAACATAAAATGATTTCAAGGGCCATAGAAAACGCCCAGACCAAGGTTGAGGGCCACAATTTCGACATCAGAAAGCAGCTTCTTGATTTCGACGATGTGATGAACCAGCAAAGGGAGGTCATCTACAGGCAGCGCCAGCAGGCCCTGAGTGATGAGAGCTTAAAGCCCGTGATCAAGGAGATGATCCGGGAAAAGGCGGATGAAATAGCATGGCAGTATGCTGATGAAAAAACACCTGCTGATCAGTGGGACTTAAAGGGGCTTTCAGAGGCTGTGTTTTCCCAGTTCAATCTTAATCTTGACTTAGAGGCTGACAGCCTGGAAGGCAGCAAGCCCGAGGATGTCAGCGATCAGATATATGACGCGGCAATGGCTGCCTACAGGGAAAAAGAGCAGATCGTTCCTGAAGAAGAGTTCCGCCGCCTGGAGCGTATCATAATGCTCCAGACTGTTGACAGCCTCTGGAAGGATCACCTTCTGTCCATGGACCATTTAAAGGAAGGCATAGGACTGAGGGGTTATGCCCAGCAAAATCCCCTGATGGTATATAAGAAAGAAGCCTATGAAATGTTTCAGGAAATGGTCGAGCGGATCAAGGAGGAAACCCTCAAGATCCTGTTCCGCGTGCAGATAAATGTCCCGGAGGCAGTTGACGGGCCGAAGCAGCCCAGCGAGCAGGAAATGACCTTTTCCCACGGAAACAGTTCCGAGGCACCCCGCAAGCCAGTGAGGCGCAGTTCAGAAAAAGTGGGCCGCAATGAGCCGTGCCCGTGCGGCAGCGGCAAAAAATACAAGAAGTGCTGCGGCAGCCGGTAGTATCCGGCCCGCTGTGGGTAATACGGGTTGAATTTCGGGGCAGGTTTGCTTTATAATTAAAGCCAAAGGGCTGACACGGACCTGACCCGTGTTTATATTAGGATTAACTAATTGAGATGCGTACGAAATTATTTTTTCCGAAATCTGATGTTTTCGGTGACGCGGAGGAAAAATGCAGGAGTATAAACCGGGAACAGAAGAAGAAGTAATTTCAGAGACCCGGAAATCTTTAAAGGAGCCGCCCATGTACAGGGTGCTGCTCCACAACGACGACTATACCACAATGGATTTTGTGGTGGAGATTTTAATGAACGTATTCCACAAGGCCTTTGAGGACGCCACGCGGATCATGCTCAGGGTTCATCGTGCCGGCAGGGGGGAATGCGGAGTATATACGTATGAAGTGGCGGAAACAAAAATTGAAACGGTCCATCAGCTTGCAAAGGAAAGAGGGTTTCCGCTTAAAAGTTCTATGGAAAAGGTATAGCCATGATCAGCAAAGGATTGAGTATTGTTCTCAGTCAGGCCGTCAAGGAGGCCAGAAAGCGCAGGCACGAGTATGTCTGCGTCGAACACATGCTCTACGCGATTCTCCATGACAGCGTGGGGATCGAGATAATTGAAAGCTGCGGAGGCAGCGTTGAAAATATTCAAAACGAGCTGGAGCGCTTCTTTGAAGAAAAGCTCGACAAGGTGCCCGAGGCACACGAATATATACTTCAGCAGACCATCCGCTTTCAGCGGGTGATCCAGAGGGCTGTGAACCACGCGCGCTCGGCTGAAAAAGAATCTGTATACGTGGGAGATATACTGGCCTCGATCCTTGAGGAAAGAAAGTCGCATGCGGCATATTTTCTGGCAGCCGAGGGAATAACAAGGCTCGATGTTTTAAACGTGATCTCCCACAGCGCATCAGGGGAGATGTTTAAGGAAAATTCGGATACCGGCATAGTAACCGGGAAAAAGAACAAGAAAAAGGAAGCAGACGCCTTAGAGACTTACTCTGTTGATCTTGTGGAAAGTGCTCTGTGCGGCAAGCTTGATCCGGTTATAGGCCGGGAGGCTGAAATGGACCGCACGGTGCAGGTCCTGTGCCGCAGAAGGAAGAATAATCCGGTTTTTGTGGGCGAACCCGGAGTGGGAAAAACAGCCATGGCAGAAGGGCTTGCCCAGAGGATAGCAGACGGCAGGGCGCCTGATCTCCTGGAAAATGCCAGGGTATACATGCTTGATCTCGGCGGCCTTCTGGCGGGAACCAAATACAGGGGAGATTTCGAGCAGCGGCTGAAATCAGTCATAGCCGAGCTGCAAAAGCGGGAAAACGCGATACTGTTCATAGACGAAATTCATACCATCGTGGGGGCCGGGGCCACAAGCAGCGGGTCAATGGACGCTTCCAACATTTTAAAGCCCGCGCTTGCAACAGGCGAGCTAAGGTGCATAGGATCAACAACCTACGAGGAATTCAAAAATTATTTTGAAAAGGACCGGGCGTTTTCACGCAGGTTTGAAAAAATAGAAATCCCGGAGCCGTCCATAGACGATACAGTAAAGATACTAAAAGGGCTTAAATCATATTACCAGAAGCATCATCAAATAGATTATACTGATTCAGCCCTGAAGGCTGCGGCAGAGCTGTCATCCAGGTATATAAATGAACGCTACCTGCCTGACAAGGCCATTGACGTAATAGACGAGGCCGGTGTCATGCTGCGGCTGGGAGGATCAGAGCGCAGAAAACACGTCCAGCCCACAGATATCGAAAAAGTTGTGGCCAAAATATCCAGGGTGCCGGCCCAGCGGGTTACTTCCACTGACAAGACCAACCTCGGCAGCCTTGAGCAGCGCCTGAAAAGCAAGGTATACGGCCAGGACCGCGCAATAGCTTCCCTGGTTACCGCAATCAAGCGTTCGCGGGCCGGGCTCGGCGCCCCCGAGCGTCCCATAGGATCGTTTCTGTTCACAGGACCTACGGGCGTGGGCAAGACAGAGGTGGCAAAGCAGGTTTCACAGAACCTCGGGGTCAAGTTCCTGCGTTTTGACATGAGCGAATACATGGAAAAGCATGCAGTGGCAAGGCTTATCGGCGCACCGCCCGGCTATGTGGGCTTTGACCAGGGAGGCCTGCTCACTGAGCAGATCCGGAAAAACCCGTACGCGGTTTTGCTGCTCGACGAGATTGAAAAGGCCCATATAGACATGTACAATATCCTGCTCCAGGTCATGGATCATGCGGCTTTAACTGACAACAACGGCAAGGTGGCGGATTTCCGCAACGTGATCCTGATAATGACCTCAAATGCAGGTGCCAGGGAAATGGCTTCCAACACAATAGGCTTCGGCGGAGGCGGACAGCAGGAAGACACTGGCAGCAAGGGTAAAAAGGCCATTCAGGATTTTTTCAGCCCTGAATTCCGCAACAGGCTCGATGACATTATTAATTTCAGGCCGCTTACCCATGAGATCATGGAACAGGTGGTGGACAAGTTCATGGAGGAGCTTGCCCCGCAGCTTGCTGCCAGGAAGGTATCGATCACCCTGTCTGAAAACGCAAGACGCTGGCTTGCAAGAAAGGGCCATGACACCCATTTCGGTGCAAGGCCGCTTGACCGCCTGATCCAGACAGAGATAAAGGACGTGCTGACCGACGAGATCCTGTTCGGCAGACTTACCAAGGGCGGCGAGGTGTTTGTCAAGGTCAAGGATGACCGGCTGATATTTACTTTCAGCTGAAAAAATGCCGATATTCAGACTCTCTGACAAACTGTCGTTTCCGCCGCCGCATTTTGCCGCAGGAAACGGCCTTCTTGCCATAGGCGGGGATCTCAGTGAAGACAGACTTCTTCTGGCATATAAAAAGGGGATCTTTCCGTGGTATTCCCCCTATGACCCGATTTTATGGTGGTGCCCCGATCCCCGGCTGGTGCTTTATCCCTCTGAAGTGCACGTGCCGCAAAGACTGCGGCGCAGGATAAAAAACAGCGGTTTTACAATCACCAGCGATCTGGCCTTTGATAGTGTAATAGACGAATGCGCCAGGGTGAGAAAAGAAGGCCATGAGGAAACCTGGCTTGTCGATGATATGATCGAGGCTTACAAGGGGTTGCATAAACGCGGTTACGCACACTCTGTTGAGACATGGTGCAAAGGAGAGCTGGCAGGGGGGCTATACGGGGTATGCATTGGCGGGGTATTTTTCGGGGAATCCATGTTTGCAAGGGTCTCTGATGCTTCCAAGGCTGCCCTGGTCGCCCTGTGCGGTCATATGGCTGAAAACGGCTTCGACCTTATAGACTGCCAGGTCGCAACCGCACATCTTATGTGGATGGGGGCAAGGGAAGTGCCCCGCAGGGTTTTTTTAAAACAGCTGGAGGCGTCTGTCGAGCGCCCCGAACCCGGCGGAAAATGGAGTATAGGCACAAAATTTCGTTGCCTGAGCTAAATTAACCAGCGTTGAATGGAGGATTAAATGGGAGATGACTGTCTGTTCTGCAAAATCGCAAACGGGGAAACCGGCACTGAGTTTTTAATGGAAACCCCAGAACTGGTTGTTTTCAAAGACATTAATCCCGCCGCTCCCGTGCATCTTCTGCTTGTGCCCAAGCGCCACATCCGAAGCGTAAACGACATCACTGAAGAAGACCGGACGATTTTATCCGACCTTATATTTGCGGCCAAGGAAATGGCTGCCACTATGGGAGTTGCGGAAACAGGCTACAGGCTGTTTTTCAACGTGGAAAAAGGCGGGGGCCAGGAAATTTTTCATCTGCACATGCACCTGATCGGCGGATGGAAGAAATAAATGGCAAAAAATCCGGTATTTGACGAAACCTACCAGAAATACCTTGCCCGGTTTGCAGAGCTTGACTTAAAAAGTCGTGCTCCCCTGCTCGGCGTAACCCTTGAAGACGGCTGCGCCGTTGTGCCCTTTTTCACCCAGGATTACCGTGTGTCTGCAGACGGTGTCTTTTCGCCCGAAGGCACCCGGCCGATACATGCAATAAGCGTGGTTCTGCTCAAGTATTTCATCCTGTGCCCGGAAAGTCTTCCGGAAGACCGAGACTGGGTGTCATACCGGGATTTCAGGGATGCGGCTCCTTTTGCGGGCGCGTTTGCAAGAAATACGGAACGCGCAATCGCGGACAATTTTTCCGGGGATGCGCAGGGGCTTTCACATGCCTGCAGCGAGCTGGGGGCAATATCAGCCGATCACGGCAATCTTTCCTATGACGTTGCAATGCAGGTATATGCCCTGCCGGCAGTGCCTTTGCTGGTTTTGTTCAATGACAGGGATGAGGAGTTTGCAGCATCCTGCTCCGTGCTGTTTGAGAAAAGAGCGGGACGGTTTCTCGACATGGAGTGCCTTGCAATTCTGGGGTGGCTGCTTTCTGATTACCTGGAAGCTGTGCGCGGCCGTGAGACAAAATCCGGGATGGTTTGATCTTTACCTGGTAATTTTTGATATGTAGATAGGAATGGATACCTGAATATGAGCAAAACAGTTGCTGAAAAAATATTTGACTCCCACCGCGTAGACAACCCTTCGGGAGACATGTACGTACTTGGCCTGGATGCCGTGTTCTGTCATGAAATAACCACCCCGGTTGCCATAAACGACCTGGTGGCAAGAGGCAAGGACAGGGTTTTTGATCCCGCGAGGATAAAGGCGGTTATTGATCACGTCACACCTGCCAAGGATTCCAAGACTGCAACGCAGGGAAAAATACTGCGGGACTGGGCCAGGCGCCACGGTATAGAGAATTTCTTCGATATAGGAAGAAACGGGGTTTGCCACGCTCTTTTTCCGGAACACGGATTTGTGCGCCCGGGTTACACGATTATAATGGGTGACTCGCATACGTGCACCCATGGCGCTTTTGGCGCGTTTGCCGCAGGCGTGGGCACCACTGATCTGGAAGTGGGGATTTTAAAGGGAGTGTGCGCGTTTCGATACCCGCGCACCATGAAGATTGAAATAAACGGCTCCTTGCCGGAAGGGGTTTTTGCCAAGGACCTGATACTGCACATAATAGGCAGGCTGGGTGTCAACGGCGCCACCGACAGGGTCATTGAGTTTGCCGGCCCGGCTGTGGGGGAAATGACCATGGAATCGCGCATGACCCTTTGCAACATGGCTGTTGAGGCCGGCGCCACCAGCGGGATCTGCTATCCTGACATGACAACCGTGGGTTACCTCTGGCCTTTTATCAACGAGGAGTTCGATGCTCCGGAGGCTGCGCTTGCATATTATCAAAAGTTTCTGCCTGATCCTGATGCAGAATATGAAAGTGTCATGGAACTCGATGTAAGCGATCTTTCCCCGCAGGTGACTTTCGGCTACAAGCCGGACAATGTGATGCCGGTATCCGGGATGGAAGGCACGCCCGTGGACCAGGTCTACATAGGTTCATGCACTAACGGCAGGATAGAGGATCTGCGCCAGGCTGCAAAGGTGCTTGAAGGCCGCCGCATCAGCGACTCGCTCCGGGGGATTGTATCGCCTGCCACGCCCGCTGTATACAGAGCGGCAGTGGAAGAAGGCATCATAAGCACTTTCATGGATGCTGGATTCTGCGTTACCAATCCCACATGCGGAGCGTGCCTTGGCATGAGCTGCGGAGTGATTGCAGAGGGCGAGGTGTGTGCCTCCACCACCAACCGTAATTTCTACGGCCGCATGGGAAAAGGCGGCATCGTGCACCTGATGAGCCCGGCCACTGCTGCAGCTACAGCCATTGCCGGCCATATAACCAATTCACCCCTTTATGCTGAGTAAAAACCGGAGTTAAAAAAATGCGCAATTTCGGCGGCAAGGTTCTGTTTCTGGACCGGTCGGACATAAACACTGATGAAATTATTCCTGCCAGGTATCTTACCGAGGTTTCAAAGCAGGCCCTGCGTCCCTGTCTGCTCGAGGACCTCAACCTGGATGGTTTTAATCAGGCAGAAGACATAAAAGACAGGCAGGTCATTGTAACCAGGGCCAACTTCGGATGCGGATCTTCGCGCGAGCACGCGCCGTGGGCCCTTGAGGTAAACGGAATCCACATGGTTATAGCAGAAAGCTTTGCCAGGATATTCCGTCAAAACATGTTTAATTGCGGCATGCTGGCAATTGAGCTGCCTGAAAAAGATATAGACAGGCTCTTTGACGAATTTTCGTCTTCCGGCACACGGATTTACGCGGATATTCAAAACAGCGTCCTCAATGTGAGCGGAGAAAATGGCGCGGAAGCCGAAATACCGTTTTTAATATCAGATTTCGACAAATCACTTGTAAAAGCAGGTGGATGGGTTGAATATGCTGATGCAAAATATTAGGAAATGTCATGAAACGCTTTGAAGAGCTGTTTGCTGAACTCAGCGAAAAGGTCTCTGTCAGGGATTCGACTTCCGGCACGGTCCGGCTCATTGAAAAAGGGGCCCACGAGGTAGGCAAAAAACTCGTCGAAGAAGCAGGAGAAGTATGGATGGCTGCCAGGTATGAGAGCCGGGAGAAAACCGCAGAAGAAATTTCGCAGCTTTTGTACCATACCCAGGCAATGATGCTGGCCTGCGATCTTACACTCGAGGATGTATACCGATATCTGTGAACAAATAAGGTGTTAAAAAAAAGGGCGGTCCGGAAAGGACCGCCATTTTTTTCATAATGATCAATGCCGGTTAAAAGCCTGTTTCTATTCGCTCTTGATCTGGATTTTCTTCGGCTTCGCAGCCTCAGCCTTGGGCAGTACCAGGGTCAGCACACCGTTTTTCAACTGAGCGTCGATTTTTTCCTGGTCCACGAGCTCCGGCAGGGTGAACTGCCTGTAGTACTGGCCTATGTCATATTCGATCATCAGGTCGGCTTCTTCGGCGCCTTCAAAGGGCTTTATCTCGCCGGTAAGTGTCAGGGTGTTTTCCCTTACGTCGATGTTTACATCATCTGATTTTACTCCGGGCATATCTGCCATTAGCTTGATCCCGTTTTCATCCTCGCATATGTCAACCGGCGGGGTAAATACCGGGCCGGGTCTTGTCTGCTCTGACGCACCGGAGACATCCTGTCTTCCTTTTACCTGCATGTCCCTGCTCTGAGTTTCGTTTGCCATATCGTTTCCCTCCTTTCATGAAAGTTCGGGCTGGTATCCTCAAGATTTGATCTCGATCTGCCGGGCCTTTGCCTTTTCAGCCTTGGCAACGGTCACAGTGAGGACGCCGTCTTTGAGCGATGCTTCGATTTTGTCGCGGTCAATGTCTCCCGGCAGGGTCAGGGCCCTTGAAAAAGTTCCTGCCTCGCGCTCCCTTCTGTGATAGGTGGCGTTGGGGTCGGGCTCTATCTTTCTTTGCCCTGCTATGGTAATGTTTCTGCCGGTTGCCTGGATGTCCAAATCCTCGGCATTCACCCCCGGCAGCTCTGCTCTCAGAATATATGAGTCTTTTGTTTCAGTTAGGTTGATAAGGGGAAATACGCCTGCAGCGGGCATCCGGAATCCCGTGTCAGCCTGTCCCATGAGTTGATCCAGGTACCGGCGCATGCGATCCATTTCCTCAATCGGGCTCCTCCATCCGAATTCAGGGAAATCGAATAATCTTCTTGCTGTAAACATGGCGGTTACCTCCTTTTTCTGTCCCAGAACGGTTGTTTTCTCACACTGCTCCATTTCAGTCATTTATTCATACAAATCAGTATCTTGACTTCATCATTAAAGTAATCACAAACTCGGGGGTGTCAAGATTGCAATCCGGAATTTTTTATCATCTGTCAGTTGAAAAAGGCTTTACAAAACTTAACGTTCACGTTACTTTTGCAAAAAACACTTATTACCCGTGCGATCACTGTATTTTTCCTTCCGGCCCTTACGCCTTTGAAAGACCAGGGCTTCATACGGTCATTGACAAAGGAGGTACCCCTTGGATTTTGATCTTACAACCGAGCAGGAAATGATCCGCAAAGAGATCCGAAAGTTTGCCGAAAAAGCCATAGCTCCGGCAGCGGGAGAACTCGATGAAAACGAGGAGTTTTCTTCAGAGTTGACGCGCAAGATGGGAGACATAGGCCTTTTCGGGATGTTTGTATCCGAGAAGTACGGAGGCCAGGGCCTTGACTATATATCCTATATTATCGCAGTCGAGGAAATAGCCCGGGTGGACGGATCACAGGCAGCCACTGTGGCTGCCGGAAATTCCCTGGGAATCGGTCCGCTTTATTATTTCGGTACCGAAGAGCAGAAAAACAAATACCTTCCGAAACTTTGTGCAGGCGATGCGCTTTGGGGGTTCGGCTTGACCGAACCGGAGGCGGGCTCCGATGCTGGCGGCACAAAAACCACGGCGGTAAGGGACGGAAACGAGTGGGTGATAAACGGATCCAAAATTTTTATCACCAACGCTGCCTGCGAAATGTCGCTTGGGGTCACTGTCCAGGCTGTCACCGGTCAGCGAGATGACGGCAGGCCAGAATACACCTGTTTTATCGTGGAGCACGGCACCCCCGGATTTACTGCAAAACCCATGCATAAAAAGATGATGTGGAGGGCATCGAATACCGCGGAGCTGTTTTTCGACGATGTCCGCATACCCGAGCAAAACGTTCTTGGCAAACAGGGCGAAGGTTTTCACCAGATGTTAGACACCCTTGACGGCGGGCGGCTTTCAATAGGCGCCATGGGACTGGGCGGCGCCCAGGGCGCATATGAAACAGCTTTGAAATATGCAAAGCAGAGGCTGCAGTTCGGAAAACCCATATCAAAATTCCAGGCGGTTGGCTTTAAGCTCGCAGACGCTGCAATGGAAATCGAATGCGCAAGAAACCTGCTTTACAAGGCCTGCTGGCTTCGCAACAAAAAGCGGCCCTTCCAGAAGGAGGCGGCAATGGCCAAGCTTTACTGTTCCGAACTCATGGGCAGGGTGGCAAACAACGCAGTCCAGATCCACGGGGGCTACGGGCTTATGAAGGAATACAACGTGGAAAGATTTTTCAGGGACCAGAAGCTGCTTGATATCGGCGAAGGCACCTCCGAGATTCAGCGGCTTGTAATAGCCAGAAACATAGGATGCTGAAACCTTTTTTATCTGATTGATGACAAAGGAGAATTCCAATGCCTGAAACCGAAAGTAGTCTGCTGGCAGAAGACCGCGGGCAGATAAGGGTTCTGACCATGAACCGCCCGGAAATGATGAATGCTTTGAATTTTGACATGCTCAGATCCCTGAAAACCCAGGTTGAATCGCTAAGGTTTGACCCTGAGATCAGGGTGGTTGTAATTACAGGGGCAGGGGAAAAGGCTTTCAGCGCGGGTGCAGACCTAAAGGAGCGCGCAACCCTTACGGATCTTCAGGTAAGAAAGTTCATCCATACCATCCGCAATCTTCTCACAGATATCGAATCTTTGAACAAGCCTGTAATTTCAGCGGTAAACGGGGTTGCACTCGGCGGAGGGACCGAGATTGCACTTGCAAGCGATCTCAGGGTCGCTTCCATGAAGGCTTCCATGGGTCTGACCGAAACACGTCTGGCAATAATCCCCGGAGGCGGGGGAACCCAGAGGCTGCCGCGCCTGGTGGGCCGGGGCAAGGCAAAGGAGCTTATATTCACCGGCAGGCGGGTTGATGCTAAAGAAGCCCTTGAGATAGGCTTGGTAAACACTATCTGTGAGCCCGAGCTTCTTCTCGAAGAGGCTTTGAAAATGGCTGAGAGCATATGCGAGGCAGGGCCGATTGCAATCGAGCAGGCCAAGTACGCCATTGACGCGGGAATGGAAACCGACCTTCACACCGGTCTTGCCATAGAGTCCAACGCTTACTGGATAACCATTCCCACGCAAGACCGCCTGGAGGGACTGGCAGCCTTCCGTGAAAAGCGCAAACCGGTCTATAAGGGCAAGTAAATATTGATGGCACCGTAAAAAGTCCAATATCTGCGTTACGCGCGATTCCTCAGAATTTGCGGCTTACGCCTTGTAAACATGCACGTACGACTAAGTACGCTGCATTCTTCGGAATCGCGCAAGCCTTGATCTTAAACTTTTTACGGCGCCATCTAAAAACTTACTTTTTACGAGTGTATCAACATTGCAGAATTGTAAAAAGCTTCTTACCCCGACGTTTTTGCGGGAAGGAAACCCTCGGTCGGGATCAGTTAAAAACGGGTAAGTTTGTCTGCGTTAAAATTTTTCATTTTTTTATCACCCATTATTCGGGAGATGGTTCGTATGAGTGAAAATATGGCCGAAAACCGGCGGCACTGGTTAAATGAAGAGGCAAAGTTAGACGAACGCGTAGAAGAGTCCCTGTGGCCCGGCGGTCAAAAGGCGGTTGACCGGCTGGCAAAGCAGGGCAAAAAACCGGTCAGGGACCTGATTGATCAGCTCATTGATCCGGACACAATGTTTTACGAGCTTTCGCGTATCGCGGGATTCGGCATGAATTACCCCGGAGCCGAAGATGTGCCGTGCGCCGGTGTTGTCACCGGCCTGGGCAGGATCGCAGGAAACTGGACAATGATTATTGCCAATGACAGCCGGGTCAAGGCTGGCACATATTTTCCAATAACGCTTAAAAAGCACATGCGAGCCCAGGCGATTGCTGAAAAAAACGGGCTTAACTGCGTTTATATAGCGGATTCAGGCGGGGCTTTTCTTCCCATGCAGGCGGACGTGTTTCCGGATGACCAGCATTTCGGCTCAATGTTTTACAACATGGCCAGGATGTCTGCAATGGGCCTGAGGCAGGTGACTTTGAGCACCGGCGGCAATACCGCAGGAGGTGCATATATAGTTTTCATGGCATGTGAATCCGTGATGATAGACAAAATGTCCTATTCCTTTCTGGGCGGCCCTCCTCTGGTTAAAATGGCCACAGGAGAGGTGATATCAGCAGAAGACCTCGGCGGGGCACGGGTTCACACACACGTTTCCGGCGGGGCGGACCATTTCTGCAGAAACCAGGACGAGGCAATCGAGCGGGTAAGAGACATCCTTTCGCTTGAGGCTCCGCAGAACTGCCACCTGCACAGATACGAAGAAGAGCCGTCGCTTTACCCCCAGGACAGGCTTTATGACATCCTGCCTGCCCTGGGCAGCCAGGCCATAAATACAAGGGCAGTGATCGAAACAATTGCGGACGCCAGCTATTTTGCAGAATACAAGGCCAACTACGCTCCCGGCAGAGGTGATAATATCCTTGCGGGCAAATTCAGGGTAAAGGGTTTTCCTGTAGGGGTAATCGCTGCCAACCGGATAGGCGTGATATTTGAAGAGGCGGCACGCAAGGCTGCTGAATGGATAGTTCGCTGCAGCCACGAAAAGCTGCCAATAATTTTTATCCAGGCATCCCCGGGATACATGGTCGGCTCTGAAGCAGAGCACAACGGGATCGGAAAATACGGTGCGGACATGGTCAGGGCTGTATCATGCGCACAGGTGCCCAGGATACAGCTTGTGATCGGACAGGACAACGGGGCTGCTAACTACGGTATGTGCGGAAGGGCGTACAGGCCCAATTTCCTGTTTAACACCATGAGGGCCCGGACTTCGGTGATGAGCGGGAAAAGCGCCGGCGGTGTTTTGCTCTCCATTGAGGAGAAAAAGCGCGAAGCCCAGGGAAAGCCCATGACGGACGAGGAACGCGACGAGTTTTACAGGAAGATGGTTGAAAAATACGACGGCGAGGCGCATCCGTTTTTCTGCGGCGCGCGGCTGTTAAATGACCGGACTCTCAAGTTTGCCGAGATACGCGACTGGCTGGCAATGGCGGTTGAAGTAAGCACCCTTCAGCCCATCGACGAGCCAGGCTTCGGCAATTTCAGGTTTTAAATTAATGGCGCCATCTAAAAACTTATTTTTTACGGGTGTATCAAAATTGGATTTAGTTTTGAATTTCTGGATTTGTTTCGGGGTGTTGCTCTTCGGATTTAAAAACAAGACCGCAATTACAAAAAGGAGGATTTATGACTGAATATGATTTCTGGAAAATTTTTCCCAGAATGCCTAAAAAAGTAACAATCGGTGATATAACAGTACGCGACGGCTTTCAGCACCTGGAAAAATTCATTTCCACCAGGGCGAAAAAGTTTTATGCTGAAGAACTTATATTTGCAGGCTGCAGAAACATAGAGGTCACCAACCTTGGAAACCCCTATCTGCTGCCCCAGTTCAGCGATGCTGAAGAAGTCCTGGCGCATCTGCGCAGCGACATGTTCAAGCGCAGATGCAGCAAGCGGGGAATCAACCCGGATGATATCTGCATTACAGCGGTTACAATAAGGGAGCCTGCGGTTGATCGCGCAATTGAGCTCAAACAAAAAGGCATTGGCCCGGACCGGGCCCTTATGATGGTCTCCACAGAGGAGGAGCATCATTTTGCCAATTCAGGGGTCACCCTTCCCATGTACTGGAAGGAGGCTGAGCGGTGCATAAAAAAATGCACAGATGCAGGAATAAAGATGTGCGGCACGGTGAGCACCATATGGGGGAGCCCCATTGCGGGCGCCACCGAGTTAAAGGACGCGGTGGAATTTACCAAGCGGTTTCTGGAAATTGGCGCCTCTGACATAGAGCATGCGGATCACGACGGGAGCGCCTCAGCCCCGGATGTTTACAGGTACTTTTCCATGATCCTGGATGAAATTCCTGATACCAGTCTTCACATAGCCCATTTTCATGAAACAAAACGGGTGGCTGCAGCCTCGATTCTTGCAACTCTGCAGGCGGGCATAACCAATTTCGAGGCCACCCTGGGCGGCATGGGCGGCCAGCCGGCCAATTTTCTTGATGATTGTCCCGTGCCGGGAACCGGCGAGTATTATTATAAGGATCCGCGCTACGTAGGCTTAAGCTGCCTTGAGGATATGCTGGTGCAAATAGACGAGATGGGAATCGAGCACGGCTATGATGTTGACCGGATATTGTGGCTCGGCAACAGGATGGAGAAAACAGTCGGCCATAAGCTGCGCAGCGAGGCCGTTGTCAACGGCAGGACAGAAAAGGAAGGGCACATGGAATTCGCTCGTCCGGGTCTGAAAAAATTAAAGGAAAAGCAGGGGGAGAAACCCGATCAGCTGGTGCCTGAACAATGGGGTGAAAAAGCTGTTTTGCCTGAAAAATACAGACCATAATCCTGATGGCACCGTAAAAAGTCCAATATCTGCTTTACGTGCGATTCCTCAGAATTTCACGTAAAGCTAAGTAGGTTGCATTCTTCGGAATCGCACAAGCCTTGATCTTAAACTTTTTACGGAGCCATCTAAAAACTTACTTCTAAATAACTTCGTTCAAGGCTCAAGGTTAAAGGTTAAAGGTTCAAAAAAATGAAATCAAAGATTTTAAGCATGCCGAAAAAAGTTATTTGTAGTGCTCGGTCCCGGACTGCGGGCCGGGGAAAACACT